>CAMKSZ010000020.1 GCA_946415525.1 uncultured Prevotellaceae bacterium
TGATAGAACCCGACTACGAAATCTACCAAAACCTGTCGCTGCGCGAACGGTGCTTGGAGAACTTCGACGAACGCGCCATCTCCGACTACGGGCTCGTCGGCAACCGCTGCATGAACTGCCACACCTACGGGCATCAGTCGCCCGACCTCTCGATGCTCTATGTCCGTGGCGAGGGCGGCGGCGCCATCCTCAACCAAGGCGGTCAACTCAGCAAACTCAACATCAAGACCGGCGACATGGTGTCGGGCAGCGTCTATTTCGGTTTCAGTCCCTCGGGCAGGTACATCACCTTCTCGACCAACGTTATCATCCCCGCCTTCCATGCCATGCCGAAAAAACGATTGGAAGTGTTCGACAAAGCCTCCGACGTTTATGTCGCCGACCTGCAGACGAACACCATCGTCCGCAGTCCGCTGCTGAGCGACAGCACGTCTTTCGAGACGTTCCCCACCTTCTCGCCTGACGGGAAATACATCTATTTCTGTACGGCACCCCATGTCAACCTGCCCGTCGAACTCAAAGAAATGCGCTATAGCCTGTGCCGCATCGCCTTCGACGAACAGACAGGCACCATCGGCGAGACGGTCGATACGCTCTTCTCCGGCCAGCGCCGGGGGAAGTCGGTGTGCCATCCCCGCGTCAGTCCCGACGGAAGGCACATCGTCTATACCGTCGCCGACTACGGCACCTTCCCCATCTGGCACCCCGAGGCCGACTTGGAGATGATGGACCTCGCCACAGGTCAGACAGACGAGATGAAGGTGGTGAATAGCGGCAAGAGCGACACCTACCACAGTTGGTCGTCGAACAGCCGATGGTTGGTGTTTGCCTCGAAGCGCGACGACGGTCTCTTCGGCAAACCCTATTTCTGCTATATCGACCGCCAAGGGCGCGCCCACAAGCCTTTCGTCCTGCCCCAGCGCGACCCGGCGCACTACGACAACTGCCTCAAGTCATTCAACGCCCCCGAATTGGGGCGCGGCCGACTGCCCTTCAGCGCCGACGACGTGCGCCGTGCCGTCGAAGGGCCAGCCATAGACATGAAATAAAGACTCTAAAGACTCTAAGGACTTTAAGGACTTTAAGGACTTTAAGGACCTTAAAGACCCTAAAGCCCCTACACCCCTCATCTCACCTTGGTCTCCGTGCGCTTGTCGGAAAGGATGGCGCGGGCGGCGGCATGGGCGTCGAGATCCACTTTTACCTTTGTGAAGTCAGGCGTGTTAAACGAGTAGAGCGTACCGTCGTAATACGCCCAAGGATTGCGCTGCGGCAACATGAAGGGCTTCGTCATGCGGCCATCAGGCGCCACATGGGCCAGATAGAGCGTGGTGTAGTAGCCGTCGCCACGGCGGGAGGTGAAGACAATCCAACGGGAGTTGTCGCTCCAATTGTGGTAACTGTCGGTGTTGTCGCTGTTCACCTCGTCGAGGGCGCGCGCCTCACCCGACTGCAGGTCAAGCAACCATTGGTCCGCCTCCTTGTGCCAGATGGGGAAGCAGCCATAGTCGGAAAGGGTGAAAAGCAGGAACCGCCCGTCGTAAGAGGGGCGCGGATGGTTGGCGCTCTTCGCCATCTGCCGCGCATTGAAAATGGTATCGACAGGACCTACGAACACCCCCTTCTCAGGGTCGAAACCCACCTTGCAAAGGTTGTATCTGATTTCCTTGTATTCGGCAGGAATCTCCTTCGCCGCTGCCGAACAGAAATAGAGCGTCCGACCATCGGGCGAGAAGACGGGGTAGTTTTCGAAATGGTCGCGGGTGGCGACGAGGGTGTCGAAGAGAATCTCGTGGCTTTCAGGATGATAGACGAGCACGTCGGAAGCGTGGTCGAACACCTCGATACGCTCGCCCGCCACGGCATGGAACGACTGGTTGGTCTTGTTGGTGGAATACGCCACATACTGTCCCGAGGGATGCCAGTAAGGATAGACCATCGACCCCCCGATGCTGTCGTTACGCGCCTTGAGCAGTTCCATCTGCCCACCTCTTTGGATGAGCGTCGCCCCATGGTCACCACGAATATGGAAGGTGAAGTTGTCGGGCACCGTATGGTTAGAGGCGTGGCAGTTGAGGCAAGCCCCCGGCACGGCGGTGTTCTCGAGGATGGGCAGTTCGTCGAACGACGAGAGGTCGCGCTGGTACAGTCCCATCTTGCCATACACCTCGTAGCCAGGCGGGATGCGGCGGTAGGTTAGTCCCCATTCATCGAGCGGGTCGCTGCTGACGCTCACGGTGAAGTCGCGGTATTGGATCCAAGCCCCGTCGCGCCGCACGCAAACGGTGAAGGTCAGGTCTGCCCCGCGGTTTTGAGCAGTCAAGGCGTGCCATTCGTCGATGTCGAAGTCGGCGAAGTCGCCATTGGCATGCAGTTCGCCCCCCTTGGCGCCCTTCACCACCACGTCCACCACCTCGCAGTCGCCGACGACATTGAAGTTGAGCGGTGCGATGCCGTCGGGGATGGTCGTGCCGACATAGTCGGGATAGATGTTCGGCCATTCGTCGAGCGGTGTCGGGTGGTCGGGTGTCGAGGTGCACGAAGTCCACAGCAGCGCCACGGCAGCGACAATCCATGTATAGCGTCTTGTTGTCACGTGATTTTGCATATCAATAAATCTCCTTCATTTGTTGCTTGCCCATCTTGTCCTTCCCCTCCTGGCTGACGAGCATATACGACCAGAACGTATTGCCGAGTGGCGGTTGGAGCAAGGCAGGGTCTTTCGGGTTGCGCATATAGAGTCCCACAAACTGGTTGAGCAGGTTGCAAGTAGCAGGTTCGATGCTCCAGGGCATCCCGTCGTAACTGCCATGCTCTTGTGTCCATTGCATCACCAACGCCTGTTGGTAGGCCGTGGGGATGCGGTTGAACTTCGCATACTTGCCCAAAGGATAGTATTGGTTGAACCGGTCGAGGTCGCGCTGCAACAACTCATAGCACATCAGGTATTCGAACGCCATGCGGTTGTCGTAGTTCTGCACGAAGAGCAGACCCAGCATCTGGTCCATCTCGGTGT
This sequence comes from uncultured Prevotellaceae bacterium, assembly GCA_946415525.1. GTDB lineage: Bacteria > Bacteroidota > Bacteroidia > Bacteroidales > Bacteroidaceae > Prevotella. The sequence continues at coordinate 3,017 of CAMKSZ010000020.1, forward strand.
CGCTGAAGAGGAAGTCGTGCTTCTTCTGCCGGAACGCCCTCGCCTGTCGATAGACAGGGTCGTCCATCACTTTCCCAGCCCTGACCATTGTCTCCTGCTCACGTGCCCACTTGGCATAAAACCATGATTTCTGCAGCATGCGGAGGTATTTGAGCGCCACCCCGTAATGCCCGTTGATGATGTTGCACTCGGTGATGCGCTTGGTGAGTCGCCCGCTCTTGCGGTGGTTGGGAATCGCCTCCTGCGCCTCGAAGGCATAGCGCTCGGCATCGTTGACCATGCCCAAGCGATAGAATGTCTCACAGGAGGGCAACGGTGTCGTCATGTCGCGCTGGAAGGCAGGGAAAAGTCCCTCCGCCCCATGTTGGAAAAACTCGAAGAGGCGGTCGCTCAACTGTCCGCGCATGGCGAGGGCGAGGTTGACGCACGCCACGTCGAAGGGTCGGGAAGGTTGCTTCTTTTCCGCCTTGGCGATGATGCGCCCCCATTGGTTGGTGCGCACGAGGAAATCGTATTCGATAAGGTCATATTTCAGCGGGTCGAAGGCGTGGACGACAAAGAAGCCCCCCACCCCCACAAGGACAGCCACCTGTACGGCGACCGCCAATGCCGCCTTGCGCATGGCGGGCAACAATGCCATGACGAAGGGCAGCAGCGTCGCAACCAGTTGGATGGCGGTCTGAAGCACAGGTTGGTAAATGGGATAGCGGTAATAGTTGATGCCGACGAAAAGGCTGCGAAGCGGATATTGCAAGTGGTAGCAGCAGAAGAACACCACGGCGACCGAATAGGCCACCGCCACCACCCCGAAGTCAGCCCTCGCCACTTTCCTGCCACGCACACATTCATAGACAAGGGCATAGAGGGGCACCATCAACATGCAAGGACCGAACAGCCAATAGACCAAGGGGAAGCCCACGACGAAGAAGGCCGTTTTCTGCCATTTGCGCGAGGGGTAAACCCCGTCGTGGCTGGCGGCATGATAGCACAACATCGTACCAACAGCCGCCAAGAGGGCGATGACAAAACTCAACAGCACGTTCTCGTCGCCCATGTGCACCCACAGCATCAACGAAGGGATGAAACTGAATGGATAGGCAGTGTCAGAGGCAGCATTGCGGCGCGCCAATGCCCACACCATGCGCTGCAAGGCGACATAGAGCACGGCGAGGATGATGGCCCCCACCACGGGGACGTAGTAAAACTGCGTGAGAAACTCGCCGAGGTAGTCGGCCATGCCGCCGGGCACCGCCATCCGCTCATGGAAGTAGTCGCTGCCAAACAAAAACAATTGGTATTGCTCTTGGAACGACAGCACCGAGAGATAGGGAAGCCCCCAAAACAAAGCCACAGCGATGCCGAAAAGCACCGACAGTCCCCATTTCCAGTTGGTCAGAACGTTTCTCATCGCCATGGGTCAGTCGTCGTAAACAGTGACTATGCTACCGTCCGGCATCCGCTTGGGATAACTTTCAGGATAAAGACCCTTGAGGAATTCATGCAGCGCTCCTTCCTTGAGGTTCGCCGCCATCCGCCGCGTATAGTGCTTGTATGCCTTGTGGACGCTGTCGGCCTGGGCATAGAGTTGGCGGGCTTTCACGGAGTCGGTGGCGGCGATGGCCTTGGCAGCCTTTCGCAAAGACCCCATCTCGCGCGTGTGCTGCTCGGTGGCCTGCTTCCACACTTCCAAGGAGTCGTTGCCCGGCGTGCCGGACCCGTGGCTCACCTCGCCGATGACCACGTTGAGGTCGCCAGGCTCGGTGACGACGAGCAACCGCTGCACGCCGTCGCGGTAGTGGTAGTCCATGATGAGTTGCGCCATGTGACAAGTGTCGGTGGCCAACTCAAACTTCCCATCCTTGATATAGACGGAGTCCACGGCCTCGGCGCTGTTGTCCTCCAACGGCACCAGGAAAATCTGCTTGCCGTTGAGACGCTCCAGTTCGACGGTGCCGTGGATGCGGCACGACCCCGTGGGCTGTTGACTACAGGCTGCCATCAAAAGGGCAACCGTCAGGGGCAAGGCCCCCGCAAAAAACTTTTTCATGACTTTTATCTGATTTTCACTTTTACGCGCTCCCCCGATGTCACCTGCCGTTGCAGTTCCCTGACATCGACACAGACCTTGGTCTTGGTGAAGTCGGGCACGTTGTAGGCATCGAAGAGGGAGGAATAATATTTCTTGGGGTTGCGCTGGGGCAACAGGAAGGGTTTGCTCACCCGTCCGTTGTCGTCGATACACGCCAGGTAGAGGCGGGTGTAGAGGCCGTCCTCCCGTTTCGACGAGAAGACGAACCAATGGCTGTCCGACGCCCAGTTGTGGAAACTCTCCGACTGCCGGCTGTTCACCTCGCCGAGCGGCCGTGTTTGACGGGTGCGCAAGTCCATCAGCCACAGGTCGGCGTCTTTTTGCGAGACAGGGAAATTGCCACGGCTCGACACGCAGTACATCAGCCAGCGGCCATCATAGGAAGGTCGGACGAGGGTGTAACTGCGGTCGGTGGCGGGACCGTTGAGCAAGGTGTCGGCCTCGGTGCCGAAGCGGCCAGTGGCGGCATCGAAGGAGATGGCCGCCAACGAGCATTTCACCTTCAGGTATTCGGCAGGCACGTCGCAGGGTTTTGACGTACTGTAATAAATGGTCTTCCCGTCGGGAGAGAAGGCGGGGAAGATTTCGAGGTCGGCGGTCTGCAACTGCGGCGTGAGGAGCAGTTCGTTGCTCCGCACGTCGAGCACCACCACGTCGCTGAAGCGGTGATAGACCTCAAGGTTGCTCTTGGCACCGGTGAAGAAACTCTGGTGGACGGTGTTGACGGCGTAGGCGCAGTAGTTGCCCGAGGGATGCCAGTAGGCGTAACTGCAAGCGGCCTTGGTGGAGTCGGTCTTGGTGTCGAGCCACCGTTGCACGCCATCCACCTGCACCATCGTACCGCCACCCTCGCCACGTATCTGCATGGTGAGCCAGCGGGGGTCGGTGCGGTTGGGCGTATGGCAGTTGAAACACCGTCCCGGCACGGCAGACTCCTGCAAGAGGGGAGTCTCGTCGAAGGAGTGAATGTCGCGCTGATAGACGCCGATGTTGCCGCCCACCTCATAGCCCGGCGGGATGCGGCGATAGGTGAGTCCGTAGTCGTCGAGGGGGTAGGCGCTCACCTCCACGGTGAAGTCCTTGTATTGCGTCCATTTCCCTTCGGAACGGGCACAGACGGTGAAAGTGAGTCGTCCGCCGGCGTTCTGCTCGGTCAGCGCACGCCAGTCGGCGATGTCGAAGTCGGCGAAGCGGCCGTTGGCGTGGAGTTCCCCACCCTTGCTGCCCTTGACGACGACATCCACGCGGTCGGCACGCTCGTCTGCCATGTTGAAGTTGAGGGGAGCGACACCGGCGGGAATGGTCACGCCGATGTAGTCGGGGTAGATGGCAGGCAGGCGGTCGGACACTTGCGGATGCTCCGGTCGCCGACTACAAGCGGAGAGCAGCAAGAGCAGGCTGCACACAGACAACAACAAACGAGTGTGACGTTTCATCTCAGTTTCCTCCCATTTTTTTCTTGACATACGCTCCATACGCCGACCCAGCGGCCTCTCCATGCGACTGGATGCACTTGACGGCATCCTGATAGCCACGCGGCATGAATTGATAACCACCATATTGCTGCACCCACGACATGTACTGCATGAACGACGGCACGTCGCCTTTCAGCAGCAACTGTCCCATGAAATAGTCGAGGGCGACGGTGTTGTGCTGGTTGTTGACAAACAGCAGTCCAAGCATCTTGTCGATTTCGGGGTAACTATAGAGGAAGTCGTCCTTGTATCTCATCTGGCGCAGTTTGCCATAGACGGGATGGGCGGCCACACGGTCGTCGTGGTAGAGCAAAGCACTCGCCTCATGTGCCCATGAACGATAGAAGAGCGACTGGCGGAGGAGCGCCAAGTGCTTGTCGGCAAGGGTGTACTGACCATTGACGATGAGACATTCGGCGATGCGCTTCGTGAAGCGCCCGCTCTTCCGAGCGTTGAGTATCGACTCCTGCAGGTCGGCCATGTAGCGACGGGCGGAATTGACCATGCCGAGGCGCCAGAAGGCTTCGGCGGTGGGGATGTTGGAGGTCATGTCGCGCTGCATAGGCATGAGGAGGGCGTCTTCGCCGCTTTGGTAGAAGTCGAACATGCTGTCGGCGAGGCGGCGCTCCATGGCGAGGGCGAGGTTGACGCAGTTGCAGGAGAAGGCATCCTTCACCTGATGGCGACTCGCCCTGTCGATGATTTCGCTCCATTTCTCCTGCCGGACGAGCCAGTCCTGACGAATCACTTCGTATTTGTCGGCATCATAGCCCAAACTGACCGCGAGATAGGCAAGCGCCAAGAGCAGCAACGCCTGAAGAGACAAGGCCATCTTCTTGTTGCGCAAGCGGTTCCACCACGAGGTGGAGGCCGCCAAGAACATGATGACGAGCGGCAAGACCCATTGCAGATGGTTGTAGAACTCGGGCGTGCGGTAATAGTTGAGTCCGAAGGCTATCATCTTGACGGGCCATTGCGGCAACAGGAAATAGGCAAGCACCTGACACGCCAACGCCACGACCGCCGTCCACCATGCCCGTTTGCCCTCATGCAACAGGCGGAGGAGCACATAGAGCCAGACGAGGGGACCGGCGATGAAATAAAGCAAGGGGACGACCAACAGGTCGAACCACGACCGTCGGTTCTTCCACCAACAGACGGCCACCACGGCGGCGAGCAGCACCAACAACAGTGCCACGGTATAGGAAAGCAGCACGCTCTCGTCGCCCATCATCCAAATGGAAAGGACGGAAGGCACAAAACTGAGCAAATACGCTCCCGAGCACTCCCCTGCCCCTTGATGCGCCATGAGCCGCCACACCAAACGCTGCAAAAGCACCGACAGGACGGCCAGCACCAAGGCGCCCAACCAACCGATGTAGTGGAACTGCACCAAAAACTCGCTCAGGTAGTCGGACAAGCCGCCAGGCAGCGACATCCGCTCGGAAAAATAGTCGGAAGAAAAAAGGAACAACTGGTACTGCTCTTGAAACGACAATGCCTGCGGGAACCACAGCCACCAAAACAAGAAGACCAGCACGCCCCAAAGCATGCTAAGCCCCCATTGTCCGTATTTCAAAAACATTGTTCCCATTATCGTGCAAAGTTACGAATATTCACCGACACAAGCAAGGATTTTAGCAAAAAGCCGCCCCGCGTTTGCGGGGCGGCCCATTTGTTAAAAACAGCGAATGTTTACTTTTTCTTGAATGCCCACCAGGTGGCCTCCGTCCAACCGCCAGTACCAGCCTGCGGATAAATCAGTTTCAGATGGTTGCCATCGAGTTGCATAATCTCGAAGGTGGTCGGGTAGATCGTGTTGTCATGGCCATCGTTGTGGTTGTTGATCTGGAACGGGAAGAGGATGGCACCAGGAGAGGTGACCAGATAACCCTGTGCCCACTCTGGCTGCGAACCGTCAGCCGACGGGCTGGTGTAATAGCCGTCATTCCAGGCCATAATCTCATAAGTGCCATTACGGATCTCTTTGCCCGAACCATCGAAGGACTTGATGGTGTTCTTGGCAAAATTGAAGATCATGTAGGCATTGGGGTCTTCCTCACCAGTTGCCACACCCGTTTCCGAATGATTCAACTGTCCAGTCAAATCGGCGGGAGGACAACCCCACCAAATGCCGTTGCCAGACTCGACGAACGACTTGCCGTCGCCGGGAGCATAGCCAAGGTTGCCCCAAGCACCGCCATCCTCGCGGAACTCGGTGTCCCATGTCCAGGCCTTCTCACTATAGTCGGTCAACGAGCCTTCTGCATCGGAGTTGCTCTTGAATGCCCACCAAGTAGCCTCTGTCCAGCCGCCAGTACCAGCCTGCGGGTAGATGAGTTTCAGGTGCGAACCGTCGAGTTGCATGATTTCGAAGTCGGTCGGACATGTGGTCTTGTCGTGGTCATCGTTGTGCGAGTTGATTTGGAACGGCCAGAGGATGGCCTTCGGGTCGGTGTGGAGCGTACCAAGCGACCAGGCTGCCTGCGAACCGTCGGCAGAAGCGAAGGAGCGTTTGCCGCCGTCCCACTTGGTGACGCTGTACTTCATGCTGCGGAGGCGGGTGCCGTCGCCAGCATAGGTGACGATGTTGCCGTCTTCGTCAAGCACCATGTAGGCGTTGGGGTCTTCCTCGCCGGTAGCCACACCCGTGTCGGAGTGGTTGAGTTGTCCGGTCAGGTCGGCGGGAGGACATCCCCACCAAATGCCATTGCCAGAATTGACGAAGGAGTCGCCGTCGCCAGGAGCATATCCAAGGTTACCCCAAGCGCCGCCATCCTCGCGGAACTCGGTGTCCCAAGTCCAAGTCTTAATGCCACCCTCGCTGCAGAGGAATTTCATCTCCTGAGAGAGTTCCGTGGGCACATAGACCACCACGTCTTTCTTGATTTCCACTTTGGTGCCGTCCTTGTCGGCTGCACGCACGAAGAAGGTCTGGTTGGGGTTGGCGCCACGCTTGGGCTTGATGGTGAACTGGCCGGAGAAGCCCGAAGCCAGAATGTTCTGCACTCCCTCTTCATCGACGGTGTAAATCACCACCGACTTGTAAGGAGAACCGACATTGAACTTGAAGATATTGCCGTCGGCGGCCTCCACGAGCGTACCGTCGTCGTTTTCATGGTATTGCTTGAAGGAGAACTCGCTCTCCAGCACCGATGTGGTGAGGTTGGAAGCGGGTGCGCTGATGCTGTCCACCGAAGGGTCACAGGCTGTGAGCATCCCTGCGGCGACACATAATCCAAAAAATATCTTTTTCATTGTGTTTTCTTTTAAAGATGTTTTAAACCTGTCGTTGCTTAGTTGTTCCAATCAGTGTAGTTGCTGTTGGACTCCGTCCATCCTGGGTTCTGGGTAAGGGCACCCTCGCTAAGGGTGATTTCCATCTCCGGGAACTTCTGGAAGCCAGCCGTGGCATTGTAGCGAGCGGAATAGCCACCGTTGTGGGCGAAGTTGGTGGAAGGACGTCCACAGTAGTAGCAGGCTTGGTTGAGTTGCTTGTCAAGTGCGGCTGCGGCAATGTGCCAACGGCGGATGTCGTTGAACCGCAGGCCCTCGAAGGCCAATTCCCAGCGGCGCTCGTTCTGGAGAGAAGCAAAAGAATAGTTGGGGAGTTCTGCCAATCCGGCACGCTTGCGCACCTTGTTGATGCCCGACACGTCCTCCTTCAACTCGCTCTGCATGAGCAGCACCTCGGCGAAGCGGATGAGCACCATGTCGTGGATGTTGCCCAACTGGAAGTTCTCCTCACCCGACACTTCCCAGTTGCCAGGATACATCTCGTTCTCGAAAGTACACCAGTAATCGCCGCTGTCGTCCTTCTTCTTGGAAGTAACAGGCGAGAGTTTCTTTCCGTAGTAGTCGGTCTCCTGCACGAAGTCCTCCCAACCGCCCTTGGCGTAGCCGGGCAGGTCGTTGACATCAAGCACGGTGGCGTCGAAACGGAGGTCACGCGGCTCGGCGTTCTTCCAGTCGTTGACGAAGTTGGTGGCCACAGGGCCGGCACCCCAACCTTGTCCGAAGGGGAAGGTGTTGGCATAAGGCTGACCGCCGCGCACACCGAAGTGGAGCGAATAGCCGTTGGCATAGCCGATGGTGGTCTGCCAGGAAGCCATCTTGTTGAACTTCACGGCAAACATCGACTCGGGGTTGATGCCATTGTCGTCCTCCACCCACTTCAGGCCTTGGCCCTTGGTGTAGTCGTAATCCTCTACGGTGCAACGGTTGGTGTAGGCCCAAAGGTTGCGGAAGTCGGGAACGAGTTGGTAGCCGGAGTTGTTGACGCAGTCGTCGATATACTTGACCACCTGGTCCTTGGTCAGCGTGGTGCCGTCGGGCAGTGCCACGGATGCCAACGGACTGTAGTTGGTGCTCACGAGGTCCTTGATGTCCTCGCCGTTGCAATAGAAGCCGGTGTAGAACAACCAGCAGCGGCCCAGCAATGCCTCGGCGCAATATTTGTCAACATGGCCGTCGGAATTTCTCTTGGCGGGCATGCACTCACAAGCGTCGCGCAGGTCCTGCAGGATTTGTCCCCACAAGGCTGCTGCGGTGGGAGGAGTCACGTCTGCGGGTTTCTGGGCTGTGACGATAAGGGGCACACGTCCATACATGGAAGCCAACTCATAGTAGAAGAAAGCCCTCATGAACAGTGCCTCGCCCTTGGTCTGGTTTTTCTGTGTTTCATCAAAACTGACGGTGTTGAGCGCCTCCAGCAGCGTATTGGCACGGTTGATGCCCTGATAACGCTGTTTCCAGAAATCGCGGGTCATGTCCACATTGTAGTTGAGGATAAGGTCCATGGCCTGCATCAACTTGTCGTTGGTGCCGCCACCACCATACTGGTCGTCGCTGGCGAGAAGTGCATAGTAATGCCAGGTCTCCTGCGGGTTGGCATTCACAGCGTTCAGGTTCTGGTAGATACCAGCCAGGGCCTGTGCGGCATCCTCTCCATTGACGGGGAAGTTGGTGGTATCCTTCTCTGTCATGCTCATCGAGTCGAGGTCACAGGAGACGAGTGTCCCTGCAAAGAGAGCCGCGCTTAAGAAATATGCTATTTTTTTCATGTTTTCTATCATCTATAAATTATTGTATGTCATGGAGCGTGATTATTTCACCTCTGTAATGAGGACCGAACGGCTCATCTGAGGATCGTTGAAGTACAGATTCTCCACGCCGCCCTTGGAGTCGAGCACGAGGCTGCTGGCAGGAACGCCATATTCATTGACGAGCAGGTTATAGACGTTCTTGGCACGGTTCTCTGCCAACCATTGGTTGCGGTCGGCTGTGCCGGTAGCCTTGTCGGCGTAACCCATGATGCTGTATTTCTTGCCCGGGTTCTCCTTGATCATCTTTGCGATGGTGCTCAGGTTGACGCGCTCACGGTTGACGATGTCGGTCTTGTTGATTTCGAAGTTGACGAAATAGGGATAGGTGACCACCTTCTCGTCGGTGATGACGGTCTTGGTGTTGACCGGCTGCTGGTTCTTCAGGCGCTCGTTGTCGGCACGCAGTTTGTTGATCTCGCCGTTGAGGCGATCAATCTCGCTGTTGTCGGTGACATATTCAATCTTGGTCTGAACGACAGGAGCAGCGGCCTCTTTCTTCTCGTTCTTTCCCTTGAACTTGACGTTCACGCCCACCATGTAGGTGCGGGGCTGCGGATAGTTACCGACATCGACGCCGGTCACCCACGATTCATTGCCGATGGCCTTGCCGTTCTCAGGATCCATACCCTTGTAACCGGTGAAGGTAAGGAGGTTCTGAGCAGCGAAATAGACGCGGAACTGATTGAACGGAGTGTTCTTCAGGAAGGTGGCGAAGTCGTAGCCGACGGTCACGTTCTGGATACGGAAATAGGAGGCGTCCTCGACGTAGATGTCGGACACCTGCTGCCAGTTGACACCGATGTTGCCCGGCTTCAGCATTGGGTACTTGTTGGAAGTGCCCTCGCCATGCCAGTATTCAAATGCCTCTGTGGTGTAGTTCTCAAACTGTGAGTCAGTGTTCTTACGCCAGGAGCGCACCACGTCGTTGCCGAAGGAACCGTAAGTGGTGACAGAGAGGTCGAAGCCCTTGTAAGCGGCATTGAAGCCGAAGCCCATGGTGAAGTCGGGATGCGGACTGCCGATTTCGGTCTTGTCTTTGTCGTTGATGGCACCGTCGCCGTTGACATCCACGAACTTGAGGTCACCCGGCTGGATGCTGCTGCCTTGGAGGGATTTGCTGGCATCGCCATTGCAGTTGGCAGAGAGGTAATTCTGCAGGTCGGTGGTGTTCTGGATGACACCGTCGGTCTTATAGCCATAGAAGTAGCCGATGGGATAGCCCTCTTCCATGCGGGCCATGATGCCGGTATTCTGGGCGATGAGGTCGTTGCCGCCGTTGACATAGTGGTTGGCGTTGTTCACCTCGGTCACCTTGTTCTTGTTGCGTGCGATATTGAAGTTGATGCCATACTTGAAGTCGCCGATGTTGTCGTTCCATGCGATGGCAGCCTCAACACCCGTGTTCTTCACTGTGCCGGCGTTGGCATAGTAACCATCCTGTCCGACAATCGACCAAACGGGCACCCAAAGGAGGAGGTCCTTGGTCTTCTTCTGGTACCACTCCAAGGTGGTGCTGAGCCTACCGCCCAGGAAGCGTGCGTCGAGACCGACGTTGACTTGCTCAGAGGTCTCCCAAGTCAGGTCGGGGTTGGCCAAACGGGTGGGATAGCCGCCCTGAGTATAGCCGTCCTTGTTGTTGTTGAAGGAGTACTGTCCGTAGTCGCCGAACTCGAAGGTCGATTGCCACTGCACGGAGGGGATATTGTCGTTACCGTTCTGTCCCCAACCTGCGCGGAGTTTCAAGAACGACAGCCAATTGGAGTTGGCGAGGAATTTCTCGTTGGAGATCACCCAGCCTGCGGAGAACGAGGGGAAGTAGCCCCATTGGTGTCCGGGAGAGAAACTCGACGAACCGTCGGCACGGATGATGGCAGTGAACATATAGGTCTCCTTGAAGTCGTAGTTGAGACGTCCGAAGTACGACATCTTGGCACCGTAGCCAGAAGGATAACCATCGACGACAGCCGAGGAGCGTCCCGACATGTTGTGCATGTAGGCATGGGCGGCATCGCCAAAGATATTGCCTGAGGCTTTGGCGCTCACCGACTCTCCGTAGCCAGGACGCGATTTGGAATATTCGGTACCGGCGAGCACGTCGAAGTGATGATTGCTGAGGTCGAACTTATAGTTGAGCGTATTGACCAGGTTCCAGTTCCATCCAAGCGAGAGATTGTCGTTGGCTTCATCGGTGTTGCGGAAAGAATGGTCGTTGATGCGGTACACGGGGAGGTAACTCCACCAACTGCCGGAATACTGCTTGTAGGACACCTGTCCGCGATAGACGAGGTTGCGGATGGGCTGCAGTTCCACATAGGCGACAGCGCTGAGGTTGAAGTTCTTGCTCTTGTTGTTGCCCGACTGGGTGTAGACAGCCTGGGCGATGGGGTTGCTGGTGAAGTCATTGTAGGTGAGCCATCCATTGGGGTCGGAACCCGAAGCAACGATGTCATTATACATGAAATAGTCACCATTCTTGTTGTAGATGGGCACACAGGGGTTGGCACGGAGCATGTTGGAAAGTTCGTTGGCATATTGGTTGCCAATCTGGATACCCTTGCTCTGGTTGTGCTGGAAATAGAGGTTCTCACCTATCTTCAGCACGTCCATGTCGCCCACGCGGTAGATGACATGCTCGGAGTTGATGCGGAAGGTGAAGCGGCGGAAGTCGGACTTCACGGGACCACCGAAGACACCGTCCTGATATTGGTAGCCAACACCCGTGGAGAACTTCGACACATCGTTGCCGCCCGACACGTTGAGTGCGTGGTTGGTGACGATGGCATTCTTGTTGCGGAGTTCCTCAGCCCAGTTGGTGCCGGTGTTGGTGCCGTTGCGGTAGGCGGCGAGCAGGTCGGCGTCGATGTAGCGGCTCCAGTCATAAAGACCGCCACCCGAGTTGGTGCTCACGAGGTCCATGACGTTCATGTACTGCTGGGCGTTGAGCATCTCCGGCATCTTGTAGACATTCTGCCAACCGACGTTGCCGTCGTAACTGATTTCCACGGCACCTGCCTTGCCCTGCTTGGTGGTGATGAGGATCACACCATTGGCAGCAGCCGAACCGTAGATGGCGGCGGAGGCGGCATCCTTCAAGACGTCGATACGCTCGATGTCGGCGGGGTTGATGGAGTTGATGTCACCACCTGCCACACCGTCGATGACGTAGATAGGACTGGGATTGCCGTTGGTACCAGCACCACGGATGAAGACCTTGAAGCCATCGCCCGGCTGACCGGAAGCGGCCTGGATGTTGACACCAGGAGCCTGGCTCTGCAAGGCGCCGAGGGCCTGAGTGGTGTTCATTTTGGCGATGTTCTCACCCTTCACCTCGAGGGTGGCACCTGTCACCAACTTTTTCTTCTGCACACCATAACCCACGACCACGACTTCCTCAAGGACGTCGGAGTCCTCTGCAAGCATGACAGAGAATGTGGACTGGTTGCCCACCAAGATTTCCTGGGTCTTGTAACCGATGTAGGAAATGACAAGTGTAGCACCTGGCTTCACATCGAGAGTGAAGTTACCATCGAGATCGGTAACCGTTCCGTTACTGGTGCCTTTCTCCATGATCGTAGCCCCGATGACCGGACCTGCTGCGTCATTGACGACACCACTGACCTTCTTTGTCTGCTGAACCGCTGTTGCGGCTACATTCGATGAGGCTGCATAAGCCGGGGAATAAACTCCCAGACCTATACAAGCGCCCATGAGCAGCACTGTTTTTCGCAAATTGAAATTCATACTTAAGTATTTCTAGGTTAAATGAATGTATAAGCATTTTGAATGGTTATTCATGAGCGGCGAGCATGCCGTCTCACCCTCCTGCATATCTGCAAAAAGGGCATAAGGGAAGAATTAAACTGTGTTGTCTATCATGTATCTTACTTTTTTAGGTTTTTTAAAATTAGTAGTCGCTTTATTTACATTTTTTCAATTTGCAAAGTTAGCGCAAAAAACTCTATTAACATGATATTATTTTGATTAATATTGATACTTTTTATCAAAAAAATACTATTTTCAAAGAAAACCCAATACTGTAAGCCCCCTAAGGTCTCTAAAGACCTTAAGGACCTTAGAGACCTTAAAGCCCTTAAAGACCCTAAAGACCCTAAGACCCCTCCCCCCTCTCCACCAAGAATAAAAATCTTTGATGTTTTATTTTGAATTGCACTCGGTTTGCACTATCTTTGCACCACCATTCGACTACACCTTAATAATATATTATGGCGTCGCTCAAGGAAAAAACCGCACGAGGACTGCTGTGGGGCAGCATCAGCAACGGCTTGCAGCAGTTGCTCAACCTCGCCATCGGTATTTTCCTCGCCCGGAAACTGTCGCAGGACGACTATGGTTTGGTGGGCATGATAGCCATCTTCACCGCCCTCGGCGCCACCTTGCAGGAAGGCGGGTTCATCGCCGCCCTCAACAAGCGCAAAGACGCCACCTACAACGACTTCAACGCCGTTTTCTGGACCAGTTTGGGCATCGGCGTTTCCTTCTACCTGTTGCTGTTCTTCTGCGCCCCCCTCATCGCGTCGTTCTACCACCAGCCCCAACTGACGGCACTGACACGATACGTGTCGCTCGCCTTCGTCATCTCCAGTTTCAGTACGGCGCCCAGGGCCTACCTCTTCCGCAACATGAAAGTGCGCGAAACCTCCATCATGACCATCGCCGCCCTCGCCGTCTCAGGCGTGGTGGCCATCTTCATGGCCTTTCAGGGGATGGCGTATTGGAGCATTGCCACCCAAAACATCGTCTATATCGCCGTCGTCACCGCCCTCAGTTACCATTTCACGGGTTGGCGACCCAGTCTGAAAGTCGATTTCACCCCCATCCGTGAGATGTTCGGCTTCAGCAGCCGACTGATTATCACCTACGTCATCAACACCGTCAACACCAACCTTTTCAGCGTCCTCCTCGGCAAACTCTACCAAGCGAAGGAGGTGGGCGACTACACCCAGGCCAACAAATGGAACACGATGGGGTCGTCGCTCATCTCAAGCATGATTTACGGCATCGCCCAACCCGTCTTCACCAGCGTCGATGACGACCGGGCACGGCAGAAAGCCATCCTGCGCAAACTGCTCCGCTTCACCGCCTTCGTCACCTTCCCGCTGATGTTCGGCCTGGCACTCGTGGCCAAGGAGTTCATCGTCATCCTCATCACCGAGAAATGGCTCGAGAGCGCCAGTCTCCTGCAGATGCTCAGCATCGCCGGCGCCTTCATGCCCATCTCCTACCTGTTCTCCAACCTCATCATCAGCCGCGGGCACTCCGGCACCTACCTTTGGGCGACCGTGGGGCAATGCCTCGCCGCATTGGCCGTCGCGCTGCTCATGAGCCGGCACGGCATCCACGCCATGGTGGCGGCGTACGCCACGGTGAACATCCTCTGGACAGGTGTCTGGCTGCGCCTCGCCCACCGCGAGACGGGCTTGCGCCTGTGGGAGTTCGCCCGCGACATCTCCCCCTACCTGCTGCTCGCCGCCGCCCTCTGCGCCGCCGCCCACCTCGTCGGGGGAGGCATCGGCAACATTTACCTGCGCTTCGCCGCCAAGACGACGATGGTGGCAGCCGCCTACGTCGGCATCCTCTGGATGCTCGGCAGCACCATCCTGCACGAAAGCGTCGATTTCATCCTCAAGCGAAAAATCACCGAGCATCATGAAACACCCCTTCAAGACTGACATCTCCGTCCTCATCCTGTTCTTCAACCGTCCCGACCATCTCGCCAAGGTGTTCGAGGAGGTGCGCAAGGCACGTCCGGCACGCCTCTTCCTCTACCAGGACGGGCCACGCGGCGAGCGCGACTTGGCGGGCATAGAGGCCTGCCGGAAAGTGGTGGCCGACATCGACTGGGAGTGCGAGGTACACCGCAAATACCAAGAGCGCAACTTCGGTTGCGACCCGTCGGAATACCTGTCGCAGAAATGGGCCTTCTCGCTCACCGACAAGTGCATCGTCCTGGAGGACGACGACGTGCCCTCACAGTCGTTCTTCCCCTTCTGCAAGGAATTGCTCGACCGCTACGAGCACGACGAGCGCGTCACGATGATATCGGGGTTCAACGAGGACGAAGTGACACCCGACGTGCCCGACAGTTACTTCTTCACGTCGGTCTTCTCCATCTGGGGATGGGCATCGTGGCGGCGCGTCATCGACCGGTGGGAGGGCGACTATGCCTTCCTCGACGACGAATACGCCATGCGGCAACTGGAAAACCTCGTGAAGCAGCGCCGCTACCGCAGCGACTTCCTGCCCATGTGCCGACAGCACCGCGAGACGGGCAAGGAATACTACGAAAGCATTTTCTGGGCGAGCAACCTGCTGCACTCGGGACTCGCCATCATGCCCACCCGCAACATGATCAACAACTTGGGGCTGAGCGCCGACAGCACCCATTTCTCGGGCAGTCTGCAAACCACCCCACGGGGCTACCGCCGCATCTTCACCATGCAGCGCCACGAGACGGAATTTCCCCTCCGCCACCCGAAATACATGATAGAAAACGTCGCCTACAAGGAACGGGTCTATAAGACCAACGCATGGGGGCATCCGTGGGTCAAGGTGGGCCGCTCCATCGAGGAACTGTGGCTCAACCTGCGCCACGGACAGTTTGGCAACATCTGGCAAGCCCTCCGCCGCCGCATCCGCAAAATCACGGGGAAAGAGAAACACCGCTAATCCCACAGAAAGTTGGGCGTTTGTTTTGCCTTTCGCCCAATTATGCTTATATTTGCAAAAAGAACAATAGATATGGACGAAACGAAAAAGACACCCGAAAGCCCCATCGCCGACAGCAGGCATTGCTTCCTCATCTTCTCCGCCCCGAGCGGCAGCGGAAAAAGCACCATCATCAACTGGCTGATGCAAGAGCATCCCGAACTCAACCTCTATTTCTCCATCAGTTGCACCAGTCGCGCCCCGCGAGGCACCGAACAAGACGGCGTGGAGTATTTCTTCCTCACGCCCGAGGAGTTCCGCCAGCGCATCGCCAACAACGAGTTTCTGGAATACGAGGAGGTGTATGCCGACCGCTTCTACGGCACCCTCAAGGCACAGGTGGAAAAGCAGGCGGAGGCCGGACAGAACGTCGTCTTCGACGTCGATGTGAAGGGCGGCTGCAACATCAAGGACTACTATGGCGGCAGGGCCTTGAGCATCTTCATCCAACCCCCATCCATCGAAGAACTGCGCCGGAGGTTGACCGGCCGCGGCACCGACACGCCAGAGGTGATAGAAGACCGCTTGGCGAAGGCGGCCTACGAACTCACCTTCGCCGACCGTTTCGACCGCATCGTTGTCAACGACGACTTGGCGACCGCCGAGGCACAAGCACTCGCCTATGTCAAGGAATTTCTTAATCTGAAATAAAAAAGCCCTATCATGAAAATAGGACTTTTCGGCGGGACGTTCAACCCCATCCACAACGGGCACCTCGCCTTGGCCTCACGACTATTGCAGGCGGCAAGACTCGACGAGGTATGGCTGTTGGTCACCCCGCAAAACCCCTGGAAAGCCAATATGGAACTGCTCGACGACGACACGCGCCTGCTGATGGCCCGTGCCGCCGTGGAGGACATGCCCGGACTCGTCGCCAGCGACTACGAATTTCACCTGCCTCGGCCCTCCTACACCTGGGATACGCTGCAGTCGCTGTCGCACGACTTCCCCCAGCACAGTTTCATCCTCCTCATCGGAGGCGACAATTGGGCGAAATTCGGGCAATGGTATGCCCACGACAAAATATTGGAAAACTACGACGTCGCCATCTATCCCCGTAAGGGATATGAAATCGACCGCAGTGCGCTGCCTCCCCGTGTGCGCGTGCTGCGCACAAAACTCATCGACATCAGCAGCACGGAAATACGCCAGCGCATTGCCCAAGGACTTCCCTTTGAGCAACTGGTGCCGCCCCAGGTGGCGGACATCATCCGCGAGCGCGGACTATATACGCAATAGCCCCAGTTACAGCACGTTGAGCACCTGCTCCTTGATTTGCTCCAACTGGTCTTTCATCCGCACGACGATGTTCTGCATCTCCGCTTGGTTGCTCTTCGAACCAGTGGTGTTGATTTCGCGCCCCATCTCCTGGGCGATGAACCCCAATTTCTTGCCTTGGCTCTCGCCTTCCTCCATCGTCTGCCGGAAATAGCGCAGGTGGTTGGCCAACCGCTGCTTCTCCTCGCTGATGTCGAGTTTCTCGATGTAATAAATCAACTCCTGCTCCAGGCGGTTCTTGTCGTATTCTACCCCTGGGATGGAAGCCAACCCCTCGACGATGCGGGCACGTATCTTCTCCACCCTCGACGTCTCAAACGGTTCGATGGAGGCTAACAATTCGGCGATGCACGAAATGTTCTGCTCAAAACGAACCTGCAAGGCAGCCCCCTCCTGACGGCGGAAGGCCATCAACTGCTCCAAGGCGGCATTCACGGCCTGGCACACCACCGCCCACTCCTCGTCGGAGAGCACCTCCACCTCCGTCTTTGCCGTCACGTCGGGCATGCGGAGCAACGTATAGAACCAGTCCGAGGGTTCGGGAATGCCCGTATTCTTCGATATTTCCTTAATTTGGCGGTAGTAGTTCTCCACCAAGGCAGCGTTGATGGGAGCGGCATCGGTGCCCGCCTCCTTCTCTATCCAAATGGAGAAATCCACCTTGCCCCTGACGATGCACTTCGACACCATCTGCCGGATTTCCATCTCCTTCTCACGATACAGCGGCGCGATGCGCGCCGAGAGGTCAAGCGACTTGCTGTTGAGCGACTTCACCTCCACGTTGATTTTCTTCTCCTTGTAGGCCACGACCGCCTTGCCATAGCCTGTCATCGATAATATCATCCTAAAGCGTATTTAATCCTTGCTATATTGAACAGCAAATTATTCCATTTGCTAAATTTGCTAAATTTTCACCTTCATCGTGCAAAGGAAACCTAAAATCCCCCCGACAATTCAGAAAATCATGCAAAAATACAACTTTCTGAGGAAAAAACCGTAATTTTGCACTTTAATTTAGGATATCCCGCCTCAATTTATGTAGGTGGATTCCCCAAACACGCAAAAAATGTCCTGCATTCTAAATATTGAAACGAGCACAGACGCCTGTTCCGTGGCCGTGAGCCAGGATGGCGCCTGCATCTACCACGACGAGGACCTCACCGGCCCCAACCATGCCGAGCGCCTCGGCACCTTCGTCGATGAAGCCATGTCGTTCGCCGACAGCCATGCCATCCCGTTCGATGCCGTGGCGGTCAGTTGCGGTCCCGGTTCCTACACCGGCCTGCGCATCGGAGTCTCGATGGCGAAGGGCATCTGCTATGGCCTTGGCCTCCGCCTCATCGCCATCCCCACCTTGGAGTTGCTCGCCGTCCCCGTGCTGCTCGGGCACGAACTGGAGGACGACGCCCTGCTCTGCCCCATGCTCGACGCACGACGGATGGAAGTGTATGCCGCCGTTTACGACCGCGCCTTGCGGCCCGTGCGCGGCATCCAAGCCGACATCGTCGATGGCGACACCTACCGCCAATGGCTCGACGCCCACCCCGTCTATTTCTTCGGCAACGGAGCCGCCAAGTGCATGGAGACCATCGGGCATCCCAACGCCCACCTCATCGAAGGCATCCGCCCGCTGGCGAAACACATGTTCCCCTTGGCAGAGAAACGCATCGCCTTGGAGCAATACGAGGACGTGGCCTATTTCACCCCGTTCTACCTGAAGGACTTCGTCGCCAAGCCGTCGAAGCCCCTGCTATAGGCAATATACAAGAAAGAAACAAAGCGACAAGCAATGAACATAGAAGGATTAGACTACAACACCCAAAGAGAGCGCCTCATGCTGCCCGAATACGGGCGTGAGGTGCAGAAGATGGTCGATCACGCCGTCTCGCTCCCCACACGCGAGGAGCGCCAGCGCTGCGCCGAGGCCATCATCGCCGTCATGGAGCGCATGTTCCCCGGCACCGGCGAGGTCTCCGACCACCGCCACAAACTATGGGACCACCTGGCTCTGATGAGCGGGTTCCAACTCGACATCGATTGGCCCTGCGACGTCAGCCAGGCCGCCAAGATCACCACCCGCCCCGAACCTATGGAGTACCCCATGAAAGACATCCCCGTGAGGCACTATGGCAACATGATTTTCGAGATGTTCGCCAAACTCAAGGAGATGCCTCCCGGCCCCGAGCGCGACGAACTGGCTCGGCTCACCGCCAACCACATGAAGCGCGACCTCTACCAATGGAGCCATGGGTCTGCCGACAACGAGAAGGTCATCGACGACATCGCCCGCTACACCGACGGTGTCATCCAACTCGACCCGAAGAAATTCGTCTTCGAGAAAATCAACGAGCGAGAATTCACAGAGAAGCGCAAAAAGAAAAAATAGCCGACCATGCAAACTTTCGTCATCGAAGGCGGCCATCCCCTCAAAGGGTCGATCACCCCACAGGGTGCGAAGAACGAGGCCCTGCAGGTGATTAGTGCCTGCCTGCTCACCGACGAGGAGGTGCGCATCACCAACATCCCCAACATCCTCGACGTCAACAACCTCATCCAACTGCTGCGCGACGTGGGCGTGAAAGTGACGAAGAACGCCCCTGGCGACTTCACCTTCCAAGCCAAGGAACTGCAGTTGGACTACTTGGAGAGTGACGAGTTTGTGAGAAAATGCTCGTCGCTGCGCGGCAGCGTGCTGATGATTGGTCCGCTGCTCGCCCGCTACCACCGCGCCGTGGTGGCGAAACCCGGCGGCGACAAAATCGGGCGGCGGCGACTCGACACCCACTTCTTGGGCTTCGGCTACTTGGGCGCCCACTTCGACCGCATCAAGGGCCGCGAGGTGTTCGAACTGAAGGCCGACCGCCTCGTGGGCACCTACATGTTGCTCGACGAGGCATCGGTGACCGGCACCGCCAACATCATCATGGCGTCGGTGCTCGCCGAGGGCACCACCACCATCTACAACGCCGCCTGCGAACCCTATATCCAGCAACTCTGCCACCTGCTCAACGCCATGGGGGCGGAAATCAGCGGCATCGCCTCCAACCTGCTCACCATCGTGGGCGTGGAGCGGCTCCACGGCGCCACGCACAAGATACAGCCCGACATGATTGAGGTAGGCTCGTTCATCGGCATGGCAGCCATGGTGGGCGACGGCATCACCATCAAGGACGTCACGCTCGAGCACCTCGGCATCATCCCCGACATCTACCACCGCTTGGGCATCAGCGTGCAGAAAGTCGATGACGGCATCTTCATCCCCCGCCACGACAGTTACCAGGTCGATTCGTTCATCGACGGCACCATCATGACCATCGCCGACGCCCCCTGGCCGGGACTCACCCCCGACCTCATCTCCGTGCTCATCGTGGTGGCCACCCAGGCACGCGGCAGCGTACTCATCCACCAGAAAATGTTTGAGAGCCGCCTCTTCTTTGTCGATAAACTCATCGACATGGGCGCACAAATCATCCTCTGCGACCCCCACCGCGCCGTCGTCGTGGGACACGACCACAGCATCCGCCTCAGGGCGGGACGCATGACCAGTCCCGACATCCGCGCCGGCATCGCCCTGCTCATCGCCGCCCTTAGTGCCGACGGTGTCAGCCAGATTGCCAACATCGAGCAGATCGACCGCGGCTACGAGAACATCGAGTCGCGCCTCCGCCAACTCGGCGCCCACATCGAGCGCAAGGGCTGACCACAACCCCCAAAGGCATGACAACGATTGACGCATTCAACATCGGCCGCATCGGCAAGACACACGGGGTGAAAGGCGAGGTGACGTTCCACTTCACCGACGACGTGTTCGACCGCGTCGATGCCGACTATGTGTTCGTGGAGACCGAGGGACTGCTCGTCCCCTTCTTTTTCGAGGAGTACCGCTTTCGGAGCGAAGAGACCGCCTTGGTGAAGTTTGCCGGCATCGACGACGCCGACCGTGCCGCCGAACTGACTGGCTGTGACGTCTATTTCCCGCGCGAACTATGCGACGAAGACGACGAAGAACTCTCCTGGCAGGAATTGGTGGGCTACACCCTTCTCGACAGCACCACCGGCCATCCTGTAGGCACCATCGCCGCCATCGACCTGAGCACCATCAACACCCTCTTCGAGGTGCAGTCCAGCGACGGGCAGCGCCTGCTCGTCCCCGCCAACGACGACTTCGTAGATGACATCGACCGCGGCACGCGCACCATCACCATGCATCTCCCCGAGGGGCTGATGGATATATAGA
>CAMKSZ010000021.1 GCA_946415525.1 uncultured Prevotellaceae bacterium
TGATGAAGGGGCAGGTTGTCAAGTCGGCTGTTGTCGCCTCTACCTATGCTGCCGTACTTTTTATGTTGTGCGTGCTTGTACAGAAGTTGAAAGCCGCCACTTCCCACTTCTCCCAGGCCATCATGCTGGAGCGCATAGCCGTCGTCATGCTGTTGCTCGCATGTATGGCATGTACGGTGCCCTTCACACATTTCTTCACGGTGAACAGCCGAGAGAAAGAGGTGGCCTCCGCATTCAAGGGCGCCCTTGCCGAAGTGCCGTTGATGTTCTATGAATACGACTCCCTTGCCCACCAGCGCATCGAGCGGTACCAGTCTGCGCTCCTTGCGGCCAAGAAAGGAACCAAGAGACGCAAGAAATACGGTCTTGACAGGCATGTCGAAGGAAAGACAAGCGGTGCCGACGACATTGTCATCGGCAATATGGTTTCAACATTGGAAAGGCAACTGCTTTCACCCGCCCATGAACAACTGCGCAGAGAGGCCGAGGAGTGGGTGGCAGGTGCTTCGGGTGCCACCACGTGGAATGCTTTCCTGCAAGGCAATGCCAGCGAGATAGCCAAGGCTGTGGAGTCATGGCGGCAGACCATGGCCGATGCCATGGCACCCACGCTTAGCAACGAATACAGCCGGTCGGAAGCCGACACGCTCGCGTTCGCCAGCACCCATTGCGACCAAGCCGTCGCCGACCTCGACAAGTTGGCGCAGTTGTGTGCCCAGCGGGGAGCGCCCACATTCCCCTCACTCCTCCTTTTGGCGGCAGGTTGGGCCTTGCTGTTCTTCCCTTATTGGTTGCAGGGCAGACACTCCAAGTCGTGGGAGCGTTTTTGGGGGAAAAAGAAATCCACGGTGGGGGTGCATCAGGGCATGGAGACACTTGAAACCGTGAAGATAGACTTCGACCAGCCCGCCGACCCCGACTTCCACCTACCCGCCACCTTCGCCCGCCAGTTGGGCAAGCGGATGGAGAAGGAGATGGACGAACACGACACCGAACCCTTCCGTTTCCTCTTGCAACAATTCCAGAGAGGTTTGCTCGACAAGGAACGACTGCTCCAGGCCATCCGCGACAACCACAGTTTGCTCGACCCCTATACCATCCAAACCAGTCTTGACAAAGCCGTATTCACCCGTGAAGAATTGGTCGGAAAATGCGGCATCGCACAGGAGTTTGTCGATATGCTCGGTGCAGTGCCCAAGGAAGTGCCGCCAACCGACGAAGCCATCAAGCACCTTGGAAGTGCCACCACGCAAGTGTTTTTCTGGGGACTTCCCTCATCTGGAAAAACTTGTGCGATGGGCACCATCCTTGCCGCCGCCAAGGAAAGAACAGTAGCCGAAGAAGTGCGCTTTGACGAGCATTGCCAAGGCTACGCCTACCAAGAGATGCTTGGCAACATCTTCCCCGGCGACGGTCAGTTGTGCGTACTGCCTGGGCGCACGCCCGTGGCCAACAACTTCGCCATCGAGATGGATCTCGACGGGTACGACGGTCTGGTGCATCCCGTCACGCTGGTCGATATGGCAGGCGAACTTTTCTGCACCATCGTTTGGGACGACAACAACAGTAGGCGCTACATCACCGAACGCCACCAAAAAGCATTGAAAGAATTTGAGAGGGTGCTCATCGACAAGGATGCCGACCACCAAAAATTCCACGTATTCATCATAGAATATGGGGCCGAAGGCAGACGTTACAAGGATTTCGACCCCGACACCTACCTCGAAAACGGTCTGGAATATCTTGAGGACCACCATGTGCTCCGCGACGCCACACAAGGCATTTTCGTGCTCGTGACCAAGACCGACCAAGTGAAATACAACCTCGTCGAGGGAGAAGACGAGGCCACCCACCTGAGCCGGTATCTCAAAAAATACTATGGCAATTTCCTTGCCAACCTCAGCAGTTACTGCCGCAAGTACGAACTGTGCGGAGGCCGTCTGCCCGACCCCATCCCCTTCGACATCGGCGAGGTGTGCTTCGGCTCCTACTGCCGCTTGTCAACACGACGGGCGCAAGGCATGGTCGCCACCATCCTTGAGCGCTCCAAGGGCTTCCGGAAAGGATGGAAGGCCGTCGTGGAGAACGCTTTCAACCAATGACCACATAACAAGAAAACGATATGGAGAATTATACAGT
Organism: uncultured Prevotellaceae bacterium; assembly: GCA_946415525.1. Lineage (GTDB taxonomy): Bacteria > Bacteroidota > Bacteroidia > Bacteroidales > Bacteroidaceae > Prevotella. Next base: position 2,140 of record CAMKSZ010000021.1, read on the forward strand.
AGCAATGAAAACCTTCTGCCAGCGCATCGGCAAGGCCGACGACCCTGTCGCGTTCATCAAGAACCAACTCTCGCGTGGCGCCATCACCAAGGAACAGTTGTTGCGCATCTTCGCCGACGACCACAACCTGGTTGACTACATGCACGTCGGGCAGTGTGTCGATGACGGTCTTTTCACGGTCGATGAACTCGCCGCCACCGGCATCGACGAGACTTTTGTCTCCATGCTTTGGGACAGGCAGCAAGACGTGTTGCCCGACGTAGGAAGAATCAAGATGGAAGACATCCCCGTTGGAACCCGTGAGGTGTATTTTTGGGGCATCCCCACCTCGGGCAAGACGTGCGCCATCGGTACTGTGATACGTGCGGCCAGGATGACCACCGTGACAGAATGCATGAGAGTGGAGAGATGCCAAGGCAAACTATATTACCAGAAACTGAAACAAATATTCGACAGGAAAGACACCGACTACATCATACTGCCCGGTCGTACACCTGTCGATACCAATTTTGCCATCAAGACCATTCTCGTTGACCATCAGCAGAAAGAGCATCCCGTCACCATCGTCGATATGGCTGGCGAGTTGTTCTGCTCATTGGTTTGGCGCGAGAACGGCAGTGAAAACTTGGTCACCGACAAGCACCTCACCGCACAGAAGGAGTTTGAGGAAATATTGTGCAACAACAGGGACAGCAATCCCAAGACACACTTCTTCATCCTCGAATACAGCAAGAACGAGCGGCGCGACGACCAGGACGAGTTCTCTCAAGACACTTACTTGGAGGAGGGACTACAATACCTCATCGACAACGGGGTGCTGGAAAAATCGACCGACGAGGCCTATGTCATCATCACCAAGACCGACTTGGCGTGGAACGACGTGCCCGAGGGCATGGATGTCAACCTCTACCTTATCGATTTCCTCAACAAGCGTTACCCCAATTTCTTCGCCTTGCTCAAGCGGCAATGTGAGGATAAGGGCATCTGCGGAGGACAGTTGCCCAAACCCATTCCCTTCGACATCGGCGAGGTGTGTTTCCAGCATCTCTGCCGCGTCAATGTGGAGCGAGCCAACAGAATCGTGGAAATACTCATCGCGCCCCATGAAGGAAGAAAGGCGTGGTGGAACATTTTCTGACCATCGGCAATCATATAGAAGAAACTAAAAATGCAATCGAAGATATGAAACTGAGTCTTTATTCACAGCGTGTGAGAAATGGTGCACGCAACGAGGATGTGTTCAATCCCGATGAAATGAGGCGAAAACTCTTTGACGTTAAAATCGAAGGGGTGCTGAAACTCTCGCCACAGAACAAGGACATGCTCTGCATGCTGTCGGTCAACTCCATGGGATGCCTTGTGTTCCTCATCAAACCGCTCTTCTCGCGAATGGGCGACTACCGCTCATTGGTGCTGGCCGTCCCCCGGCAGATTGTCTTCACCTCTGCCAAGGACATCCCCTCCATCGTCGATGACATGAGGCGCATCCTGGCCGAGGAGAAGGACGACGGGGCGCAGGATAGGTGGGCGCCATTGGCCAAATGGTTTGACAAGGACTATGCCGAAACCGATTTCACCTGGCCGTTGGCCGCTGGCGGCGAACGATATGCCTACCGTGTCTGCGGCAAGGGGGTGAAGGCGGGTGCTCTCGCCGATTTTCTCGGTACGGCGATGCTCCAAGACTACTATGCCGACTATGAAGGCGTGTTTCTGTTGGACCAAGGTCAGGAGTCGCTCGTCAGGGAGAATGCGATGGCCGACATCTCGCAAAAAACAATCGTAAAGCCTGCCATCGTCCGTCCTCCCAAACGGCTGCCCAAGGATGTCCGCCTCTTTTCTGGAAAGATGGAGATGACGTCGCCCGTACTAAGCCATATCGGCACCACCATGCGGCTCGCCTTGCGCAAGGAGCAATGCCAGGACTTGCCCGTCAGTCATAAGGTGACCGAGGAAGACAGCGTCGTGCAAGTGCCTGCACAGATGGAATGGCTCAGGAAGATACCGATGAGCGTACTGCTGTTGGTCGATGAGGAAGACAAGCAAATTCGTTCTTCCAATGGCAGGGTAGATATTGCCGAGGCCGCTCAAGGCACTAACAAGAACTATATCCTCATCCCTGAAGCATTTATGCGGAAGGCGCATGTCGCCGTGACGATAGACGGTTTTGAGCGCAACACCTTTGAAATCGACTTCACCAAAGTGTCGAAAGAGCGTCCCTATAGGGCGATGATGCGAAAAGTGCGCTCGAAGGTGAGATACAAGGTGGGGGGCGATATCGCGTTTGATATGGAACGTACCGACGACCATGTCGCCGAATCGCCGCTGCCGGGCTATGACGTGGCCGACGTGAAGGGAAATGTGGTGACGTTGAAGAGGATAGGGGAGAAAACAGGCAAAGCCTCAGGCAAGAAAGACAAGAAATGGAACCTCTACCGCATTGCCGTCGGGTTGGTTGCCGGCTTGCTCATCGGTTTTGCTGCTGGCTGGTTCCCTGGGGTGAACTATGGTGTGAACACCCGAAATGAAGAGTTGGAGAAAGAACGCTTGGCACAGCAGCAAGCCGAACAACAGCGCGCCGACTCGCTGGAGCGGATGAAGATGGTAGCCTATATCGACAGCGTGCCCAGTTGGAAGAAAGAGAGTTTCGATACCATTTTCGGGGGAAAACTAAGTGCACTCTACCGCAACGTCAATTACTTCAATTTCGATGACGTGCAGCAGTTGGTGGAGGACCTGCAACTCGAGGACAGCAAACAGATGAAGATGCTTGACAGCGTGATTAGCGTGATGAACAGCAATGCCGACTATATCACCCAACTGCAAGAATCGACCAAGAACGAGGACGAAAACCACCAGAAGTTCTTCAGTGCCGACGGGTCGATTACTTTGACCAACCTCTTCAAGCACTTGGAGGCAGCCCGCAAGGCCGTGGATGAAAAGAAGAAGCCATGAGAGCATTTCTGAAGATAGTCCTCATCTTGGCGGCTGTCGCCTTGGTGGCAGGAGGGTCGTTCTATTTCGCGGAGACCCGCCTTGGCCCGCCACGCTCCATCGAGAAAGGCAACGCCCACCTCGACCATTTGGAAAAATGCTTGGAGGGCATCACTCCGTCGCAGGACATCGACAGCCTCAACCGGCTCTTCTTCAAAATCCATCACCAATTGGGATTCTTGGCCGACGACAGCCTCTTGACCAGCGAGGATGACGACCGAGTCAAGACAGAACTCGTGCGGCGCTACGGAAAGGTTTTTGCCGATTGGTGTATGCAATGCTTCCAGGGTTCTGTATGGGAAAAAAAGCAACTGCAAATGATGAAGGGGCGCGTGGAGATGCTCAAAGGAGTGAAAACGTCGGACAAGACTGCTGTCGTGGATGGAGATGCCGACTTGTTGACACGGCTCGACAGCGTCTTGACCGTCGTCAAACGGCATGCCGACGCCACGAAATTAATGAATAGGAAGGCGGCTTTCGTGAGTCTTGACCATTCATCCAACTTGATAGAAGCCTCCAAGGTGTTCCGCCAACATAATTTGTTGAAAAACGACCGGGAACTGATGGAAGGCCTCAGTGCCTTGCCCGAAAAGTTGGGAAAGGCCCACTACGATAGTCTGGACGCCCATGTCGATCACATGAGACAATACAGATGGATGAGGTCGATGGAAAACGTGGAAAAACTCTACGACAGGTATTCGGAGGAGTTGGACGACTACGAGAGGAATGCGTACCGCGTATATGGTCACTCGTATGGCGTTGGTGAACTGCGCAGCCAACTAAAAGAGCACATGCGAGCGGCAAGGTCTTATTGGCTCAATCAGGAACAACCGCACTATAACATATCAAACAACGGAAACGGGTTCCACCTTGAAGTCGTCAGAGAGGGGTATTGAAAAATGTCATTACCCCCTGTCAGAAATTGGCATAGATGAATTGGCCGGCGTCAATGACACCTACCGACATGATGATCAACACGATGCCAATATAGAATGCCCAACTAAGGTATTTGTTGCCCTTGAAATGGCTCCTCTCGTTGAAGAATTCCTCCCATACATCTACGATAAGAAGGATGGGAAGCACCAAGAGGACGTAGAGAAGGTTGGTTTCGTCGGTGAGTGTGAACGAGGAGAAAAAGTTGGCGCCAATGTGGCCGATGAAGTCGAATGCCTTTGAGAGAGAAGGCATTCTGAAGAAAATCCAAGCGAAATTGACGATGCTGAACGTGATGGCGATGCGCATCAGTTTGATGGGCATGCTGGGATTGCCGGCCTTGTGGACACCGAGCATTTTCTCGATGACTTGTGCAATGCCGTGCAATAGTCCCCAGAAGAAGAACGTCCAATTCGCCCCGTGCCAGATGCCACTGACAAAAAAGGTCACTATGATGTTGAAATAGTTGCGTGCCTTGCTGCAGCGGTTGCCGCCAAGGGGGATATAGATGTTGTATTTGAGCCATCTCGAAAGCGAGATGTGCCAACGGTTCCAAAATTCACTGACAGTCAACGAAAAATATGGTCGGTTGAAGTTGTTGACAAGATGGTAGCCTAAAGTGTTGGCAATGCCGATTGCCATGAGGCTATAGCCGGCAAAGTCAGCATAGATTTGCAAGGAATAGCCAAGACTTGCCACCACGCAGTCCATGCCCGTGAAAATCTTGAAATTGCCATAGACATAATCGACAAAGATTCCTATCCTGTCTGCAATGGCGAGTTTGAGAAACATGCCCCATACCACCCGTTTGAGGCCACGGGTGGCCAGTGCTTGGTCGAATGGCTGTGGCGCCTTGATTTGTGGCAACAGTTCGGAAGCAAGGCTGATAGGGCCGCAAACGATGTGTGGGAAGAATGAGATGAAGAGCATGTAGTCGGTGAAAGAACGTTCGGCTCGTGCCTTCCCGTAATACACCTCCACCATATAGGCGACAGCCTGCAAAGTATAGAATGAGATGCCAATGGGAATCATCCAGTTTAGTCCGTATATGTGGAAATCAATTCCCAACCACCCTAACATCGTGGATGTGCTCTCGGCGAAGAATTTCAGGTATTTGAAGCCGAAAAGCGGCAAAAAACTTGCTATGAGGAACACCCAGAGCCATTTTTTCTTTTGGCTGGGCTTTTCCTCTATCTTGATGGCTCCCATATAGGTGACACCAGTGACATAGGCAAGCACCAATGCGTGGAAGACATAGAATGTCATGTAAATCAGGTAACTGGCGGCAATCAAGTACCATTTCTTCATCCTTTTATTGGAGGAGGGTATCATCCAATAAAACATGAAGAGGAAAGGGAACACTATCCAAAAGTAAAACGAATTAACAACCATGTTGTAATTAATGTATTGGACGAGGTGACAAGTCAACCTGTTTGAGAAAATCTATTGGCCGAGGCTCTTCTTGATTTCTCCAACGACGATTTTCGTATAGGCGGCGGCACCTTCTTGGTTGAGATGCTGCATGTTCTTAAAATATTTCTTGTTAAGCGTGAAGCCCTCCAAGTCTTCGTTGTCGTAGAAATCGACATGGTGCTTCTTGAACAATGCTTGTATTTCTTGAGGGCAAGTGGCATTTTTCCCGTCGTAATAGGGACTGGTCATGAATATCACCTTTATCCCGTCATGTTGGGCGTCCTGGATGAATTTTTCCAAATAACGGTATTTCAAGGAGTCAACCTCTTTCTTTATCTTGATTTCGTAGAAGTGATTGATTTCGCCCTTTAGGGGATAGTATCCGTCGCCGAGTTTCTCTTTTCTCAAAAAGCCGACAACCAGTTGCAGTATCTTGGAGTTGTTGCGGTAGAGATGGGATTGGTTTTTCACCAATTCCGTCGGGTCAGTGTCCTTGAGCAGCCGCCTGATGTCGGGGTCGTTGCAATAGGGCCTTAGTTCGACTTGAAACCGATTGTTCTCGGCTGGGCTTATCTCATGGTCGAAGACTGAATAATCGTAGATGATGACCTTGGGGGTGTGATGCTTCCTCGACAACTGCCATCTCCCATAGTTGTAAAAAATGCTCATGCCGTCTTTGCCGCAGTTGAAGCACGACAACCCGAGAGAGTCCTTGATGATGCTGGGGACGTAGTGGTGCATGGCTCTGGAGGAACCGAAGATGAGGACGTCGTCTTTGCATTCATGGGTGGTGTATTCTATGTCCTTTGCGCTTCCGCTACCGGCATGGCGGCGCATGTACGACAGACCAACGCCTATCGCTTGGTCGGCGACAATCACGATAACGATGGCCAACAGGAGTTTCAATACAAAACTGCGCATTTCGGAATGGTTGGTGTTATTGTTTTTCATCGTCGCCTTTCAACAAGGGTTTGAGGTCTTTCATCAACTGTCGGGTATAGACATCTGCTCCCTCAGCGTTGAGATGGGTCAGGTCCTTGAAATAGTCGATATTCCCCTTGTATTTGGGGTCGTTGACGTAATTGAGAAAAATGATGCCGTATTGACGGCATAGTTTTTCCACGGGTTCGAAGACGGCAGGGTTCATTCCTTCGAACATGGGCGAGACGACAAAGACCAGTTGTGTGGTCCCCCTCTCCTTTATCAGTTTCTCAAGATAACAGTGTTTGAGAGAGTCGAATTTCAGTTCGTGGTCGCTGTGTGCCGGCTTTCCTTTGACGTGCTTTGTGTTCACATGTCCCTGGAGGGGGATGAATCCGTCGGATGTGTCGTCCTTTACCGGACTGATGAAGTCGGCGGCCAATTCCGTGAAAGTGGAGTTGTAACGATACATCATGCAGTGCAATTTCCAATGCTCGTTGGGGTCAACATCGTTGATGATGGGTTTGACGCAATCCTTGCCGGAAAACCTTTTCAATATCTGGAGGAACGAATAGTTGTCGCCTTCCAAGACATCGTAGAGCGAGTGGACATCATAGATGAGCAATTTGGGATAATAGCGCTGGGTAATCATCTTCCACCAGGCGTAGAAGAGGATGATGCCATTGGCGTTTTCGCCACAGTTGTAACAAGACAGGCCGAGTGAATCGGTCACCACCTTGGGATTGTAGTGATAGTGAGCCCTTGAAGAGCCGAAGACGAGCACATCTTCATGGCAATGGTCGTTGATGTAGTTTCTGCGGAGCGTCATCCCTCCCCGAGGATTCTCGGCGATGTAGTTCAATACAAATCCCGCAGCCCTGTCGATAACGAAGAACAAGGCAAGGAAAGCAATAAACCTTATGATGTATTTCCTCATATTGTCAGAAATTAGCGTATATGAACTGATCAGACCCGAAAACGCCAGTCAGCAAGATGCTTGACAAGACGATGGAATATGCCAGCCATCTGACGACAAGGCGGTGATGGTCGAAAATCTTGATGTTCGTGAACTCGTCGATATAATCCTTGGCGAACAGCATGGCGATGCCGATGGCGGAGAAGAACAGCGTGTTGATGTTTTCACCATTGATGTCCCAACCCATCGGTTGTGAAAAGTCAAAGATACGGCCTACCACATTGAATGCATCCTGCAGCGTCGGCATTCGGAAAAAAATCCATGAAAAGTTGATGAACACAAAGGTGACGAAGATTTTCACAAACTTGCCCATGCCTGTATATCTGCATCCTTGTTGCCCAATCATTTTCTCGAAAGCCTGTGTGACGCCGTGCAGCAATCCCCAAAAAATAAAGGTCCAGTTTGCCCCATGCCAGATGCCGCTCACGAGGAAGGTGACAATGATGTTGAGATAATTGCGTGCCTTGCTGCAACGGCTGCCGCCAAGAGGGATGTAGATATAGTCTTTCAGCCAAGTGCTGAGCGATATGTGCCATCGACGCCAAAAATCGGTGACACTGACGGAAAAGTAGGGACGGCGGAAGTTCTCGGTCAGTTCAAACCCAAGTGTCTTGCCCACGCCGATGGCCATCAACGAATAACCTGCAAAATCGGCATAAATCTGCATGGTATAGAAAAAACTGGCCATGAAACATGTGGTCCCGTTATACCTGTCGTAGTGGTCGAGCACGGAAATGACATAAATGGCCAACCTGTCGGCGACGACCACTTTCATAAACATGCCCCAAAGCAGCATTCTTGTGCCCTCCACCACCTTCTCATAGTCGAAATAGGGTCTGAGGCTCTTCAACTGAGGGATGACAAGCGAAGCCTTGTTGATGGGGCCGGTGAGGATGGATGGGAAAAAAGAGATAAACAAGGCGTAAGTGAGGAAGTCGCGCTCTGCCTTTACCCTATAGAGGTACACGTCAACGAGATAGCCAATGGCTTGGAGGGTGAAAAATGAAATGCCGACGGGGATGGCCCAGTTAAGTCCTACGGGTTGACAGTCGATGCCCACCCATGCCAATGCGTCGGAAATCACTTCGTTGACAAAATTGAAATATTTAAAGGCCAACAGGGGTGAAAGCGCCACCACACAACCCGCAATGGCGATGGCCTTGCGCTTTTCCGTACGACCAAGCAACCAAGCCGCCCCGAAAGTGACAAATGTCACAAACAACAAGACGAGTGCATAGACAGGTTTCCACTGAATATACAAGGAATAACTCACTACGAGTAAATACAGATTGCGTGTCTGTTGCCATTTTTGCGGTATGGCATAATAGAGCAGAAACAGCCAAGGAAAGAGCAATATGAATTGAAACGTATTGAATGCCATGATAATGGTGAATTTGCGGTGGTTGAATGATATGGGGGTGGACCGGTGCCTTAGTGGGAATAGACGGAATCCATGAGTTCGGCGGCTACCACAGGCCGGTAGTGGGACCACTCATAGTAGTTGTGATAGTCTGTCGTCCATTTGTTGGCTCCCGAGAAATCGTAGATGTGCTCTTTGCCGAAAATGTCGCACAGTATCTGGTAGTCCGCCGGGTTGAGTTTCACTTGGTTGTAGAGCGGACTGATGATGAATCTGTAGTCGGTGTGGTGCTTGTCGAAAATTTGGCGCATGGCCCTCAGGCGTTGCAGTTTTGCATCGTCGTCGATCATCTGCTGTGCCGTGGTCTGTTTATGGTCGGCCTTGAATCCTGCAACGACGGCTTTAGTATAGTATTTCCCGGCCTCGATTAGACTGTCCTGGTGGCAGAGAGGCTCTTCGTTGGTGATGGGGTTGTAGTATTTGTAGTTGGTTCCCTTGTAGATGAAGTCCGTCATATAGTCCTTATAGATGCCGGTCAATTGGTATTCTGCCCAATAAGCCAAGAAGCGTACGTTAAGCCATCGCATGAAATGCTCGCCGTGGAACCTCACCACGTTGCGATAGCCGGTAAGCACCGGAGGCATGATAAAGGCGATGCCGTTTTGCTGCAGTTTTCTGAGCACCCCGTAGTCGATGATCAATAGGGCATTGTTGAGTTGGCCGCCTCGCTCGTCAATCAGTTTCAGTTTGTAGTAAAGACCGTTGATAGAACCGCTTGATTCGGAGAAATGGTAGCAACTGCTTTGGGGTGGCAGGTGCTTCTTCCAATCATCGACCATGAAATACATGCTGCGTGAATTGCCAAAGATGAAGGAGTCGTAGTGGTAAATGTCCTTTTTATTGAGGTAGTTCATCGTTGAGACGAAGTTGCGGTTCACCGGTGCGCCGTCGCCTTCCACGTAATAGCAGTCGTAATGCCAAATCACCTTGAAGGGGTCGAAATAGATGTAGGCTCCCAATAGCAGCAGGATGGGCGTAGAGAACAGCAGGCAATATTTGACGAAGGCTTTCATGTTGTCAGAATTGGAAGTAGATGAACGACTGACTCGACCCTGCAAAGCCAGAGATGACAATCAATACGAGGTAATAGATGGCCCATCGCACCCACCGATGGTTGAAAGGCTTTGCGTCGGGTAGTTGCAAGGCGTGTTCCTTGTCGCGTTGCAGCCATTCCACCAAGAGAAGGCAGACTCCAGCCAAGGCCCATTTCAAGAACCTGGCATCTAAGCCAATCGGGTGGGTGAACATACAATACAGGAAGTCGAAAGCCTGTGCCATCGACTCTGCCCTGAAGATAATCCATCCGACGATGGCGAGGAAGAATGTCAGTGCCATCTGCATGATTTCCCTAAGATTGGGTAGCCACCGTCCATAAGCCACGATATGCTTGTACTTGGTGTTGATGCTGAGGATGTTGTATATGGCCAACAAGGTGCCGTGGTAGAGTCCCCAGCAAACGAATGTCCAGTTGGCACCATGCCAAAGGCCGCTGATGCCCCATACAATGTAAACGTTGCGTATGATTTTCCATTTGTCACAGCGGCTGCCTCCCAAGGGGAAGTAGATGTAGTCGCGGAACCAAGTCGTCAGGGAAATGTGCCAACGGCGCCAGAATTCGGGGATGCTTCTTGAAAAATAGGGGAAGTGGAAGTTGCGCATCAAGTCGAAGCCGAAAAGTCGTGCGCACCCTATGGCGATGTCGGAATAGCCGGAGAAGTCGCAATAGATTTGCAAGGTGAAGAGCACGCCGAGCAAAAAGAGCGAGGTGCTGGGCAGTGCTTGGTAATTAGCCCACGACTCATTGACGACTTGGGCGCAGTTGTCGGCTATCACCAACTTTTTCAGAAATCCCCAAAGCATCTGCCGGCATCCGTCAACAGCCTTGGCACGTAGAAATTGGCGACGCTGCTGGAATTGGGGCAAGAGGTGGGTGGCTCGCTCGATGGGGCCTGCCACCAACTGTGGGAAGAAACTGATGTAGGCGAAAAACTCCACGATGTCGCGTGTCGCCTTGATGTTGCCGCGATAGACGTCGATGCTGTAACTGAGTGCCTGGAAGGTATAGAAACTGATGCCCACAGGCAGGATGATGTTCTGTGTCGCCCAGTCGAGATGGTAGCCGAACATCATGAAGAGCAGGCTGTCGAGGTTGTCAACGAAGAAGTTGTAGTATTTGAAAACCCCAAGAATGGCCAGGTTGAGGATGATGTTGCCGGCACTGACCGCTCGTTGCCATTTCCGCCTCCCTTGTAGTCGTTCGAGCAGCAAGCCGCTTGCGAAACTGCACAGTGAGGTAAAGGCGATAAGGAACAAGAAGCGCCAGTCCCACCACCCGTAGAAGGTGTAACTGGCTATGACAATCAGGAGATTCTGCTGCCTGCGCTCGCGGAAGACAAACCAGTAGAGCAAGAACACCACGGGCAGGAAAAGTAGAAAGTCCAGGGAATTGAATAGCATGTGAATATGTTTTACCAAAACAGGCGAAATGCAATGAAGTATTTCGCCCGTCTTAGAATGATTTTCCTCGGTTTATGAGGTCATGTCGTCTGATGGTTGATGCAGATGCCTTGCCTGTACCATTGGTAGAGGCGGTGGATGCCCTCGTCGATTTCCACCTTATGATGCCATCCCAGGCGATGGAGTTTGCTCACGTCGATGAGTTTGCGGGGCGTGCCGTCGGGTTTGGAGGCATCCCATCTCAGTTCGCCCTTGAAACCTATTTCGTCAACCACCTTGCCTGCCAGTTCGCGGATGGTGAGTTCCTTGCCTGTGCCGACGTTGATGTGGCAGTTGCGAATTTCGGTGGCACCGGCTGGATAGGTGTCGCTGAAATCAACGTTGAGCAGCACGTGGACACTGGCGTCAGCCATATCCTCACTCCAGAGAAACTCCCTGAGTGGCGACCCAGTGCCCCAAAGCGTCACGGCTTCTGGTGTGATGCCGTATTTTGCCAACTTGTCGAGGATTTCCTTTTCTGTCGCCTTGCCGTCGGTGCCTTCAACAGGCCTGAGGTCGATGTCAGCCCTGACGGCCGCCCAATCGCCTTCGTTGAGGCACTTGGCAAGGTAAACCTTGCGAATCATGGCTGGCAGCACATGACTACGTTCAAGGTGGAAGTTGTCGTTAGGGCCATAAAGGTTGGTGGGCATGACGGCCACATAGTTACATCCATATTGCAGTGCGAAACTCTCGCACATCTTAAGCCCGGCAATCTTCGCGATGGCATAAGGCTCGTTGGTGTATTCCAGCGGCGAGGTAAGCAGTGCCTCCTCCGTCATGGGTTGTGGGGCAAGACGGGGATAGATGCAAGTGGAGCCGAGGAAAAGGAGTTTGGCCACGTCGTGGCGGAAACTCTCGCCGATGACGTTCTGCTGTATCTGCAGGTTTTGGTAAATGAAATCAGCGCGATAGTGCAGGTTGGCCATGATGCCGCCCACATGGGCGGCGGCCAGCACGACGGCATCGGGGCGCTCTTCGTCGAAGAATTGGCGTACCGCCACGGCGTCGAGCAGGTCGAGTTCGCTGTGTGTGCGTCCCACCAGGCGGGTGTATCCCCTTTGTTCCAGGTTGTTCCAAATGGCCGACCCCACCAGTCCGCGGTGGCCGGCAACATATATTTTGGCTTGTTTGTCAAGCGTCATGGCTGTGGTTTATTCAGGTTGTTGTGCTTTGAGGTAGAGTTTTCTCACAAACTTCATGTCGTGCTCAATCATGATGCGGATGAGTTCGGCAAAAGAGGTCTTGCGGGGGTTCCAGCCCAGTTGCTCCTTGGCCTTTGTGGGGTCGCCTAAGAGTTGGTCAACTTCTGCGGGTCTGAAATACTTGGGATCGACCTCGACGATGACACGTCCGGTAGCGCGGTCGATGCCCTTTTCGTTGACACCCTCGCCCTTCCATTCAAGTTGTATCCCCACGGCCTCGAAGGCCAAGGTGGCGAATTCCCTCACCGTATGGTATTCGCCGGTGGCGATGACGAAGTCGTCAGGCTGGTCCTGCTGGAGGATGAGCCACATGCACTCCACATAGTCCTTGGCATATCCCCAGTCGCGCAGCGAGTTGAGGTTGCCCAAGTAGAGTTTGTCCTGATAGCCTTGTGCGATGCGCGCTGCAGCCAAGGTGATTTTCCTTGTGACGAAGTTCTCGCCGCGCCGCTCACTCTCATGGTTGAACAGGATGCCGTTGCAGCAATACATGCCGTAACTTTCGCGGTAGTTCTTCATAATCCAATAGCCGTAGAGTTTGGCCACGGCGTAGGGTGAACGGGGGTAGAAGGGGGTGGTTTCGCGCTGAGGAACCTCCTGCACCTTGCCGAAGAGTTCGGAGGTGGAAGCCTGGTAGATGCGGCATTGCTTCTCAAGACCGCAGATGCGCACGGCCTCAAGCAGTCGGAGCACGCCGACGGCATCGGTGTCGGCGGTGTATTCCGGTACGTCGAACGACACCTTCACATGGCTTTGGGCGGCAAGGTTGTAGATTTCGGTGGGTTTCACCTCCCCGATGATTCGGATGAGTGACGACGAGTCGGTCATGTCGGCCCAGTGCAGGTTGACGAGCCTGTCCTTCTTCATGTCGCGCACCCATTCATCGAGATAGAGGTGCTCTATGCGCCCGGTATTGAACGACGATGACCTGCGGAGCAGACCGTGCACCTCGTAACCTTTGTCGATAAGGAATTCTGCCAGGTAGGAGCCATCTTGCCCCGTAATGCCGGTAATCAGTGCTTTTTTCTTTTCCATGTTTTTACCCTTCTTCTGAGTATTGCTTGATTTTTTGTTCTTCGCTTAGTTTGCAGATGAGCAGTGTGTTGTCTTTCTCGGCGATGATGTATCCATCGAGTCCCTGCACCACCACCTTGCGTTCCTCTGTGGTGTGGATGATGCAATTGTGTGTGTCGAAAAGAGAGATGTTGCTGCCAATCTTGCAGTTGCCATAAAGATCCTTGGCGGTCTGTGCCATAAGGGAGCCCCAGGTGCCTAAGTCGCTCCATCCGAAGTCGGCGGGGCATACGAATATCTCGGAGGCTTTTTCCATGATGGCGTAGTCCACGGAGATGTTCTCGCATTCAGGATAGCGCTTGTCGATGGCGGGTTGCTCCTCAGGAGTGCCCATGATGGGGAGCATGTTCTCGAAGATTTTCGACATGGCAGGCTTATAGACCCTGAAGGCGTTGACGATGGTGCTGACGCTCCAGATGAAGATGCCGGCGTTCCAGAAATAACTCTTGTTCTTGATGTATTTCTCGGCGGTGGGGGCGTCGGGCTTCTCCCGGAAGGAATCGACGCGGTAGATTTCCTTGTTGCGTGCCGAACTGGCAGTGAGGTCGGCTTGTATGTATCCGTAGCCTGTCTCGGGGCGGGTGGGTTTCATGCCAAGGGTGACAATGGCGTCGGTCTCGCCAGTGAACTGGAGGCAAGAGGCCACCACCCGGCGGAATTCGCTGCCATTGGTGACGATATGGTCACTGGGTGTCACCACGACATTGGCCTTGGGGTCGATTTTCTTGATGCGCCAACTGACGTAGGCAATGCATGGTGCCGTATTGCGGCGGCAAGGTTCGCAAAGGATGTGGTCGATGGGTACCTCGGGCACCTGTTCGTGCACGATGGCGGCATATTTTGCATTGGTCACCACCCAGACGTTGGATGGGTCGCAGATGCCTTCAAAACGGTCGAGCGTGAGTTGGAGCAAGGTGCGTCCGACACCGAGGACGTCGATGAATTGTTTGGGCTTCTCGGTGGTGCTCATGGGCCAGAAACGGCTGCCAATGCCGCCCGCCATGATGACTAAGTGATTTCTTGATGTTGCCATGGGGTTAGTCTTTCGTGGAAGATGTGTTCTTGTTGCTTTGTTCCTCTTCCTTCTTCTCCTTCCTTTCCTTAGACTTGCGGTTGTAGAATTCGCGGAGGTCGCGCCAAGGCATCCAAATGGCTTCTGAGGGATAGTGGCGAAGCAGGCGGAGTTTGTATTTCTCGAGGACGAGGAAGCGCTTGACATGGCCTTCCACGCCTTCGAGCGAGTCGTTGGCACGCTGCTCGTACTTTCCGAAATTGCCTCCTTCGAGGATTTCGTTGAGCAGGAATTTCCCTTCTTTCTCGTGCGGAGCGATGTAGAGGTACTTTTCCTCGAGGCCGAGAACCTCTGTCATGACATACATGACTGCGCGTGAGAATTTCTTGATGTTGAATTTGTTGAGCAGCGAGATGAGTTTCTTTTTCTCCTCGTCGGAAAATCCTTCACGATGGCACTTCTTGAGTAAGTAATAATAGTCGATGAGTTGCCGAAGGCCGATGCCCTCGTAGATGAGGTGCCTAAAAATATGGTCGAGTTGAAAAAACAAGTTGAAGTCGTTGGTGGGGACGGGGAATTTGTATTTCCCGTCGGCAGAGGTCACGTAATGGTCGAATTGGCTGTCGCCAAGCGATTCGAAATAGGCCCAAAGTTTCTTGTTCTTGTAAGGGTTGAAGAGCCGCGAAGGATAGAAATGCACCTCCACCATCGTATCCTTGAACATGGGGAAATCGACGTGCATGATGTTGTGTGGGCGATTGTAGAACTTCTTGGTGAAGGCAAGGATTTCATCCCTGGAGCCTTCGAGCCAGATGTCGATGTCGCCGGTGGACCTCATCAGCGGGTCGGGATACATCAAGGCGTTGCCCTGTCCCTTGAGGATGCAGTTGCGGAATCCGTTTTGGAAGAACCATTCTGCAGCCTTTGTCGTCTGTTCGAAGAGTTGCGTGTTCCTCTTCCTTAGTCTATAGTCTTCGAACACCCATTCCATCACGTCTTCGTCGGAGGGCTTGTTGCCCATGAAGTCCTCCACTTTCAGTTTCTCTTTTTTCATCAGCACGACGGGAATGTACATTCCGATGATGGCATGCTTTGTGGCGAATTCAAGCAGTTCGTGCCAATTGACATCCTTGATGCATTCAGGAACCGGGTGGGCGTCGTCGATAGCGAACCGCAGGAGTTCAAGGTATGATGCTAATTTCTGGTCCATAGTGAAAACGTGTATGGGGTTAGTGTCGGATGATTTTTTCAAAAGTGAGGAATATGATCTTGAAATATTCCTTCACCGTCCGGTTGTTGATGTAGCGGAGGTTGTACTCTATCTTCTTTGGCATGATTTCCTCAATGTACATCTTCTCTGGGTCTTCTGCGCTGCCGAGAATGACATTCTCGTCGGAAAACTTGATTGATGCGTAGTCGGTGATGCCGGGTTGGTGATTGAGTACCACCCGCTGTGAAGGGGTATAGAGGTTGACGTATCTCTCGACTTCCGGTCTCGGTCCTACGAGGCTCATCTCGCCGATGAACACGTTCCACAATTGTGGCAGTTCATCGAGTTTGTATTTACGGATGTAGTAGCCCACTTTCGTGATGCGGCTGTCCTTGCCGCCCACGGTGATGAGTTGTCCCTTGTCGGAGCCGATTCGCATGGTTCGAAACTTGTAGAGTCTGAAAGGGACTCCAAATTTGCCGATGCGCTTCTGGGAATAGAATCCCGGTCCTTTGCTGCTGACCCTGATGGTGATGTAGATAATCAAGAACAGGGGGAAGAGCAGGATGAGGCCGAGGCCCGAGAGGAGGATGTCGAAAAACCTAATCATGCCTGTCTGCCGTTGGCGATGGCGTCGTGTGCCTTGACGACGGCCTCGATGACAAATTTCACCTTCTCGTCGTCGAGTTGGGGATAGACGGGCAGCGAGATTTCGTGTTTGTAGTTCTCGTAGGCTTGTGGATAGTCGGCGATGTCGTAGCCGAGTTGCTTGTAGTAGGTGAGCATGGGCAGTGGAACAAAATGCACGTTGACAGCCACGTCGTAGCGGGAGATTTCCTTGATCATGTCGTCGCGCTGCTGCTCGGTGAAGTCTTTGATGCGCAAGGCATATACATGGTAGGAAGACTCGGCACCTCCGGCCTTGCAAGGAGGCAGGATGGCCCAGTCGTAGGCAGAGAACGCCTCGTTGTAGGTGTTGAAGATGCGTTTGCGCTCTGCCAACAGGCGGTCGTATTGCCTGATTTGCGCCAAGCCGATGGCGGCATTGATGTCTGCCATGTTGACTTTCATGCCCTTGCCCACGATGTCGTAGCGCCAGCCGCCGGCTTGACTCTTCGTGAAGGCGTCCTTCGTCTGGCAGTTGAGCGTCATCAGCCTCATGTCCTTGTAAAGTTGTTCATTGTCGAATGGGGCCGGCATGTTGAAGCATACCATTCCACCTTCCGCCGTGGTGATGTTCTTCACTGCGTGCAACGAGAATACGGTGAGGTCGGTATTGGTGCCGATGGGACTGTCCTCCAGTTGTGCTCCGAGGGAATGGGCGGAGTCGTTGAGCACGAGGATACGTCCGAGTTTTCGCTGCACCTCGTTGGTGGGGTGAAACAGGGCACGCACTTCTGGTTCTTTGACCAACGACATGATGGATTTGTAGTCGCTGGGGAAGCCTGCGATGTCAACGGGGATGATGGCCTTGGTGTTCGGGGTGATGGCTTTGCGGATGGCATCGACGGAGATATTGAAATCCTCGCGGCAGTCCACCATCACGACCTTGGCGCCTGCCCACAGAACGGCCATGGCGGTGGCGCAGTAGGTGTAGGCGGGGATGATTACCTCGTCGTCGGGGCCGAGGCCGAACCAACGGAGCATCATGATGGTGCCCGAAGTCCAGGAGTTGACGCCCAAGGCGGCTTGTGCTCCTGTCAGTTTCATGACTTCTCCTTCCAATGCTTTCACCTTGGGACCAGTGGTAATCCAGCCAGACTTCAAAGAGTCCATGACCTCGTTGATCACGCTGTCATCTATATAAGGTGGAGAAAATGGTATTTTCATCGTTTGTTGTTTTATAAGTTTTTCCTGTTTTGAAAACTCCCCCAAAAGGAGGTGGAGGGTTTGTTGTTTGCTATTTTATGGCAATCCATTGTGGTTCGAGCACTTCGACTTTGCCATCTTGGCGCACCCAGGGTGAAGGGGCGCAGACGGTTTCTGCGTGGTCGTTAAGGAAAGCGCCCCACCAACTGAATGTGCTGTTGGCAATGATGAGTTGGCGGCAGTGGGTCATTAGAAACATGTCCCAACAAC
The DNA here is from genome assembly GCA_946415525.1 of uncultured Prevotellaceae bacterium. Classification (GTDB taxonomy): domain Bacteria; phylum Bacteroidota; class Bacteroidia; order Bacteroidales; family Bacteroidaceae; genus Prevotella. Next base: position 19,870 of record CAMKSZ010000021.1, read on the forward strand.
TTTGGCTGCCCTTGTTTTGATCGACAAACACGATGTCGTGTGGCCCAACAAGTTGCTGCATGTTGGCCTTGCACCATTCCATGTCGTTGGAGAAAATGAAGAAAGTGGGATTCTCGCCGCCCGATATGATGTGGTGGATGGCTTTCTTGTAGTAGTCGGTGGTGCAGATGCCGTTGAACTCTGGTGCGTCTTTGTAGTCTCCACGCCGCACATGTATGCCCACGCTGTTGCATCCCTCAATGCGGTCGATCATACGCCGGTTGTAGTCGTTGGACTGGGGCGGTTGGAATACCTGCTGCAACTGCTTGCGCATGTCTATATAATAGCCCGAGTATTGCCAATAACCTTCATAATAAGTGTCGCAATCTCTAAAGATGCCTTGGTCGTAGGTGAAATGCATGTCGCCTGCGGCGACGTATTCCGTTTTCCTTATAGGGAGCAGGCGCCTTGCCACTCTCGACAAGACATAATTGGGGATGTAGTAGGTGAGCCGTGACAATTCGCCAACAGTGGCAATGCGGAGCGGGGCATTGGCAAACAAAGAACCTATTTCGTAGCCATTGTGCAGGTTGACCGACCTGAACTTTTTGAAGAAAATGGTGTTGTAGTGTTGGGTATCTACAAGCACCTCTTCGTCGGGATAATGGTTCTTGAGCATGAGGGCAAAGGCGTATTGGAACATTTGGTTGCCTAAGCCTCCAGCCAGGTTGACGATTCTCATCTTGGTTTGTGGTTGTCCTTCTGTGGCTTATCTCTTAAACGAAGGAACCAATTGCTTGTTCCATTTCTGCTTGGCGGGGTATTTCTTTTGCATGTCGGTCAGATGCAAGAAGAAGAACATCAAGTAGATGTAAGTGATCTTATTGGAGTAAGAAACAGCACCGATATCGGTGATGAGCCTGATGGCCACCCACACTTCGATGAGAATGGCGCTGCTGTCTTTCTTGACGTATCTAAGTTCGTTGACCAGAATATACAAATAAATGCTATAATAGGAAATCAATCCCAAAAGGCCACCGTCACAGGCAATTTCCGCATAGTTGTCATGCAAGTAGGTGATGAAACCGAGCGACCTGCTGACGATGATTTGGGCATTGCCCATGCCAATTCCTGTCAGCGGGGTCTCCATGAATTGCCCCCAGCCAATTTCTCGATAGACAGCCCTGATGGAGGAGGAACTGTCAACCTCTCCCTGTCCTGTGATGGATGCAATCATACCCAACATTCGCTCGTTGATACCGGCAAAAAAACTGGTGGTGCCCAAAAGGAAGACTAATGTCAATCCTATGGCAAAATAGGTGATGATTTTAAGAACAGGCGGTTTCTTCTTTCCCGAATGCACCATTTTGATGTAATAGAGCAAGAAAACACCCATGACAAGCATCACATACGCCTTTCTGGATTGAGTCGATGCAATCACCATGATGCCGGGTATGGCGAGCAACAGGCTTGCGCTGCGCTTTTCGAAAAGATAGAAATACACATTGATGATGATGGCGGTGGCCGCCAGCATCGCAATCGTGTTGACATTGGCAAATGAAGAGTCAAGTCGTCGGCTCTCCTCTGCGGCAATGATGTTGTCGATGCCGTAATAGAAGAAAGTATAGAAAATCACGGCATAACCTCCCCACATGAATATCTTGGCCAGCACCATTACGTTTTGTACTTTGCTGTAGTAACCGTAGAAGATATAGAGACAAGCCAATGTAAGGAAGATGGAGTTGCCTATGTCAATGCATATACGACCGTTAAGTGCCCAGAATGCCGTGGCATAGCAATAGAGGCAAAATTGGATGGTCAAGATGTGGAATGGAAAGGCCTCGAATTTATAATTCGTGATGAGCAACATCAGAACAGCGAAGCCTGCCAATACCGTGGACGAACCTGTAATGTGGAAAAGGAAGAAAAACAACCAGGTGACAAAAAACACCACTTGGTCGTTCTTGGAATATCTAATTCTTGGAGTTGGCATAGCAGAACCTCTTTACAATACAGTACTCACCATCGCCGGTACTATCGCGTCATCAAAAGACGTATCCTTCCAGTGCATGGCAATGGGAACTCTGAAATGCAAAGTGTGTGTGGTTTTATATATTTTTTTGTTGAAAAACAATGTGTTGTTGATTACTATGTGTCGAAAACCATGAAAAACTGTTATGCACCCCTACAATCTCCCCTCATCGCTAATGTTGCCAAAAACGACGTAAATGGGGTGCGCAGATATGCCGGAATGCCAAACCGCATCAAAGAAAAGGGAAAATGATCTCACATTATAATATATGCAGGAACTAATAAGCGCCCATTTTTGTGGGTGAAATCCGTGACATCCAATTTCTCGCAGAATATGCAATCAACAGCTTTCAAGTTTTCAACGCGCAAAGGTAAGCAAATTTTTTTATTTGTTGTACAAAATACTCTTTTTTTTGACGAATGGGCATAAAAACGTGATTTATGCGATTTCGTCAAATACCGCTTGAATCTTTCCCGTGGCTATCAACAATTCATCATGGCATGTTGCAGCATGCCATGGTTTTCTATGTGATGATGCCACCCTGTCGTTATGGGACATTCTGTACGACTGCCTATTTCAATGATGAACGTAGTCCTGTCAACCATGCCACCCACTTGTTTTTTTGCAGCACGAAAATGCAAAGTAATAGAGTGGATGCGATGTTGATGGTGGTCATGAAAAAGAGAATGGCAATAGGATGGGAGAGATGGAAGATATTAATTATCACGGAACGTATCAGCACCATCCAGAAGGCATCGAAAAGATAAATCTGAAGTGAATACTTGCTGCAGAGAGCCAGTATGTCTTGCGCTTTTTGCGATATTTTATTCCCCTTCGACGCCCATTTGCTCAAATAGGAAGCAAAAATGAATGTCACGACAGACATTGACATGATGCGGAAGAAATTGAGAATGGTCGTTGGCAGGACATGCTTGTAGTAATAGTTGGTCACCGCCCAAATAGCCGACATGGCGATTATAATGAGCAGTGATTTTGAATGGCTGGAGGGCCTAAGCGTGTCGATTCTTTTCACTGCATATTTGCCTACAATAAAAACGGTGAGATAACTTGCGGCATTTGAAATGCGGAAGTAATGTAAATGAGAATAGTCGGCAACGACAAACAAAGCCAATAACAAAGCCACCTCTTTCCATGGCTCGTTGAAAAACTTCTCAAGCAATGGATAGATGAGGAAAATGACAAAAATAGTATAGAGGAACCAATAGTCTCCACCATAGAAAAAGAAATAGAAGGCTGCTTTAGGCAAATTGGCGTGATTGTTGACAAACAAGCCTCCAAATGACCTTGACAAAACCGATATTACATCGAAAAATACATATGGAACCAATATGCGGTGTATTTTCTTTGTAATGAAAGTTTTGTAGTCTTTGCAACTATAAACAGCGCCTGCCACAACGAACAGCATTCCCATGTGGAAAGTGTAGAACCACCGATGAAACTCATAGTAGCCCGGCAGGTGAAAGATGTCGATGGGATAGACAAGGAATGAATGGCCTAATACCATTAAAATGATGGCAATGCCTCTCATTGTGTCAATCTCAACAATTCTTTTTTTACTATTTGCTGTACTTGACAGCACGGAGGCTTCAGATGGAGGAGTCGTCATGTTTTCTCTCTTTTTTATTCAAGACTGATGCGCTAAAGAATCTTTTTAATGTCTTCAGCGGCGATTTACTTGCCGGAATGCTTGTTTTTTGAAGGATGATGATTCTCTTATCTGACCAACAGAAACAAAAAGAACTCCGGAGGGCGTTGCAAAGGTAGCCATAAAATCAGAAACAAGGCTGCTTTGACGAGATTTTTTGTCGTATGTAATTGCGGTTGGGAGAAAACAAATAAAAAGGGTTGTTATGGATGGGCACAAAAAAAGGAGTACCGCTGTACTCCAACCTTTGTTAACCTTAAATCT
>CAMKSZ010000022.1 GCA_946415525.1 uncultured Prevotellaceae bacterium
TCTTCTCGCGTCCTCTCTGATAACTTTTGGACTTCGACGATTCGCCTTTTGAATTTTAGAGGGAAGTATTCATGATTTAAAAGGAAAACAAAACGAATAAAAAAAGAATGAGAAGTGTTTCCCAACACCTCTCATTTTTCGTTTTTTCTAACTAACTTATTATCAACTATTCATTACTCATTCTAACTGAGTGCAAAATTACACGATTTGTGGCAATTATTAAGCGATTGAACTTCAAAATCTAACGTAAACGTTTGCGGAATCGACATTTTTCATTATCTTTGCAAAGTCTTATTTTGTGTTTATTATGTTGGCATTTCTTCCTTTCATCGTCCTCATCCTGCTGCTCGTCTGCTGTATCTCTGTATTCGGAAATGCAACACTCGAAGGGGCAAGCCAGGTGTCGCTCCTTGTCGCTACGGGGGTTAGCGTACTGGTGGGGTGGCTCACCAAAAGACTCGATTGGGAAAAACTCGAAGCCGACATCACGGGAAAAGTGGCCAACTGCACCCCTTCCATCATCATCCTTTTGCTCATCGGTGCCATCGGCGGCACATGGATGGTGTCGGGCATCGTGCCTACAATGGTGTATTATGGACTGCAGGTCATTTCACCGCAGTGGTTCCTCGTAAGCACGTCTGTGCTCTGCGCTTTGGTCAGTGTGCTCATAGGATCGTCGTGGACCACCATAGCCACCATCGGTGTGGCACTCATGGGCATCGGAAGGGCACAGGGGTTTTCCGATGGTTGGATTGCAGGGGCTATCATCAGCGGGGCGTATTTTGGCGACAAACTTTCGCCGCTTTCCGATACTACCGTATTGGCGTCCAGCGTTTCCGGGACGCCGCTGTTCTCGCACATCAAATACATGCTTTATACCACGGTGCCTGCCTTTGCCATCGCTCTCGTCATATTCGTGATGGCAGGACTCTCTTTCAATGTCACGCAGGTGGGCGACATATCGGAGTTCATGGAGGGCTTGGACAATACTTTCTTCATTTCGCCATGGCTGCTGGTGGTGCCCATTTTGATGGGACTGATGATTGCTCGTCGGTGGCCTGCCATGGTGGTGCTGTTCCTCTCCATCGTCATGGCGTCTGCGGTGGCGCTCATCTGCCAGCCGGAACGCATCTCTGAGATTGCGGGAGCACAACAGATTCCGGGATTCCTAAGACAATACGAAGGGGTCGTGAGGGCTTGCTACGATGCTACGGCTATCTCGACAGGAATGCCCATGCTCGACCAACTCGTGGCTACAAGGGGCATGGCGGGAATGATGCCTACCATCTGGCTCATCATTTGCGCTCAGGTGTTTGCTGGGGCACTCACCGCCACACGCCAAATCGACGAAATCATGCAGTATGTGTTCCGCATCGTCAAGGGAACGGCTTCTCTCGTGGCTTCCACGGTGACTTCTGCCGTATTCCTCAATATCACAACAGCCGACCAATTCCTGTCTATCATTCTCACCAGTTCCATGTTCAAGGACCAATACCGCGAGAGGGGCTACGAGGCCCGATTGCTGAGCCGGTCGTGCGAGGATGGTGGTACGGTCACGTCCGTGCTCATCCCGTGGAACACTTGTGGACTCACACAAAGCACTGTTCTCGGGGTGGCGACATTGGTTTACTTGCCTTATTGCTTCTTCAATCTGTTGTCGCCGGTTGTCAGCATCGCTGTGGCGACGCTCGGATGGAAAATCAAACAACCGGGCAAAAAGGCTGTCGTTTGCAATACCGCATCTTCATGACGATTTCTAACTTATTCTATACTATTATTACTATTCTCATCCTTTGCTTTGAATTATGAAACAACACCGCACATCACTAAAGGACTTGGCCGACATGCTCGGCGTCTCCATCGCTACTGTCTCAAGGGCGCTCAGGGGAAGCCATGAGGTGGGCGAGGAGATGAAACAGAAAGTCAAAGAACTTGCCAAAAAACTTAACTATAGGCCCAATCCATTCGCACAGAGCCTTAGAAAGGAGGCTCCGCGGATTATTGGCGTTGTCGTGCCCAACCTTGTCACGCATTATTATGCGGCTGTCCTCGACGGTATTGAGGACTATGCCCGACAAAAGGGCTATTCAGTGTTCAGTTCCAACAGCCATGAGGACCATGTCAGGGAAGAACAGGCCATCGACAACTTCATCTCCTTGCATGTGGAGGGGATTATCGCTTGTCTCGCACAGGACACCGTGGACTATTCGCATTTCCGTGAAATTCACGACATGGGCATTCCTTTGGTGTTCTTCGCTCGTACTTGCCTGCCCGATCTCTTCTCGCAGGTGGTGGCCAATGGCGACATCGCGGCGCAAGAGGCTACGCAGCACCTCATCGACAACGGATGCAGAAGGATTGCCTTTGTCGGCGGACCTAACCACCTCGACATGGTGAAGCGGAGAAAACATGGATATTTGGAGGCGCTGAGAGACAGCAGGATTCCTATTGAGAGGGAACTCGTCGCCTGTGGAAAAATAGACTTCGACGTGGCAAGGGAGGCTACCATCAGACTGTTGCAGTCGCCCAACCCGCCTGATGCCATTTTGGCTTTCAACGACATCATCACTTATGCGGCCTTCGATGCCATCAAGAGCCTCGACTTGAAGATTCCCGACGACGTGGCTATCATGGGCTTCACCGATGGCGACTCGGCGGCTTTCGTCACGCCAAAACTGTCGGCGATTATGGATCAGGCTCACTTGCAGGGGGCAAAGGCTTGTGAACTGCTCCTGAGAAATATCGCAGGCGACCAGAAAATCTATCGGGAGGTCATACCCATGATTCTCAAGATACGCGACAGTTCCATCAAAAATAAATGATCATACCTTATAACTACTTAATTTATGCGAAAACTAAAAATTTTCATCTCCGCCTTGATGGTTGCATCGGCATCGTGCGCCTTGGCGGATGGATTCAAGAAAGATGGCAACTCCGTGACCATCAACGTGGACAACCCAATGCCCAATGGTGCTAAAATCGTCAGGCTCGAGGTGGTCAACGACAACATCATCAGGGTGAGGGCTACCTGCGAACAGGCTTTGCCTGCCAAGACGAGTCTGATGGTGGTGCCTCAAAAGACCAAGGTCAAGTATGGGGTGACTGAGGATGCTGAGGCGGTGAAGGTAAAGGCGGCCAACGTCTCGGCTGTGGTCAACAAAAAAACGGGCGACGTGGCTTTCTATGACGCTGCAGGAAAACAGTTGCTCAAGGAGGCTAAAAATGGAAAGACTTTCAAGCATTTCAGGGTGCCGGAAAGGGAATTGGGCGTTTGTCAGCGGCAATTGTCTGAAAAGGAACTCAACGGCTTGACGTGGCACGCGTTGTTTGAACCGCAGAGCGACCTGAAGGCGGTCTATGGACTCGGACAGCATCAGGCTGAGGAATTCAACATGCTTGGCAAGAATGAGGAACTTTACCAATACAACACCAAGGTGAGTGTCCCCTTCGTCATGACAAACCTCAACTATGGCATCCTTTGGGATAGTTATAGCCTTTGCAGATGGGGCAACCCCAATGACTATATCCAACTCAACAGGGCTTTCAAACTCTATGACAAGGGGGGAAAACCCGGGCATCTGACGGGTACATACGTTGACAAGGATGGGAAGAAAATCGTGAGGGGAGAAGACTCCATCTACTTCGAGTACGACTGTCCTTCGACGTCGAAAATCGGCAATGCCACCGACGATGGGGGCATCAAGAACCTGCCCAAGGGGTTCAATTTCGATGGGGCGCAAGTGGTGTACGATGGGTTCATCGAGGCTCCTGAGACTGAGGTCTATCATTTTATCCTCTATTATGCTGGCTATATGAGGGTTTACATTGGGGGAAAGGAAGTGGTGGCTGAAAGATGGCGCACGGCATGGAACCCCAATTCTTGGAAATTCACTGCAGTACTCAAGAAAGGGGTGAAGACGCAACTGCGCATCGAGTGGAAACCCGATGGTGGCGTCAGTTACTGTGGACTGAGGGTGGCTCCCAAGTTTGATGGCAACAAGACCAAGGCCATCAGCATCTGGAGCGAAATGAGCCGCGACATGGACTATTATTTCATCGCTGGCAAAAACATGGACGAGGTGATTGGGGGATACCGCACGCTGACAGGAAAGGCTTCTCTCTATCCCAAGTGGGTGCTGGGCTTCTGGCAGAGCCGTGAACGGTATAAGAGTAGTGCCGACATCGAGGAGAACCTCGCTGAGTTCCGCCGTCGGCACATTCCCGTGGACAATATCGTGCAGGACTGGAACTACTGGCCACTGCCTGACTGGGGAAGCCATCAGTTTGAGGCGGCTCGATATCCCAACCCGCAGGCGATGCTCGACAGCGTGCACCAGATGCATGGCCGTTTCATGATTTCTGTCTGGCCGAAATTCTACGACACGGTCGATAATTACAAGCAACTCGAGAGCAAGGGGTGGATTTACAAGCAGGCCATCACCGACGACATTCACGATTGGCTGGGTTATACTGGCTCGTTCTACGATGCTTACGATGCTGGGGCGAGAAAATTGTTCTGGAAGCAGATGGACGACAACCTCTATTCCAAGTTCAAGTATGGCATCGACGCTTGGTGGATGGATGCTTCCGAACCTAATGTGAGAGACTGTACTCCGGTGTGGTACCGTAAGGCGCTTTCTGGACCGACGGCGCTCGGCACTTCTACCGAATATTTCAATGCTTATTCCATCGTCAATGCCGACGCTATCTACAATGGACAGCGCTCTGTCAATCCCAACCAGCGCGTGTTCTTGCTGACGCGTAGCGGATTCGCTGGCGAGCAAAGGTTCTCAACAGCGACTTGGTCGGGCGACATCGGCACAAGGTGGGAGGACATGCGCTCGCAGATGACGGCGGGTCTTAACTACTCGATGAGCGGTCTGCCGTTCTGGGGGATGGATCAAGGGGGGTTCTCAGTCGAAAGCAGATATGTGAAGGCGCAACAGGAGTATGACCGCACAGGGGTGGAGAACGCTGACCTCACCGAGTGGCGGGAATTGCAGACAAGGTGGAACCAGTTCGGCTGCTTCATCCCGCTCTATAGGGCGCACGGACAGTGGCCGCTCCGAGAGGTGTGGAACATCGCTCCCGAAAACCATCCTGCATATAAGACCATCGTTTGGTACGACCGCCTGCGCTATCGACTCATGCCTTATCTCTATTCCATGGCGGGATGGGTGCACTTCAACGACTATACCATGATGCGTGGACTCGCCATGGACTTCAATGGCGACGAGAAGGTGTATGACATTCCCGACCAGTGGATGTTCGGACCGGCGTTCATGGCTTGTCCTGTGGGATATTACAAGGCGCGTAGCCGTAGCGTCTATTTCCCCAAGCAGTGTGGATGGTACGACCTCTATACGGGTGAGTTCGTAGAAGGGGGACAGAAACTGGTGGTCGATGCTCCCTATGAGCGTATGCCGGTGTTCGTCCGCGAGGGGAGCATCGTGCCGTTCGGACCGGAGATGGAGTGGTCGGACGAAAAACCGGCCGAACTGATCAACCTCTATGTTTACCAAGGGGCGGACGCATCGTTCCAACTCTATGAGGACGAAGGGGTTAACTATAACTATGAGAAAGGAAAGTATGCCGTCATTCCTATCTCTTACAACGAGGCTTCCAAGACGCTGACTTTCGGCAAGCGCAACGGGGCGTTCAACGGAATGCTCAAAAACCGCAGGTTCAATGTGGTGGTGGTCAACAAGGACAAGGCTCAACCGCTGGATTTGGACAATCCGCAAGGCGTCCTCGTCAATTATGATGGCAAGGAACTGAAAGTGAAACTCTAAGCACATCCGTGCGCCTATAAAGGGGCGGACCTTTTCGGTCCGCCCCTCTCATCATCAATCATCTATTTTATGGGAAAGATATTATATACATTGTTATTTGTTGTGGCTGCCCTTCCTGCCAATGCCGCACAGCGGGATTGCTTCGACGAGGGATGGCTGTTTATGCTGGCTGATTCCGTGCAGATGTCGGCGGCGAACTACAACGATGGGGCTTGGCGAAAACTCGACTTGCCGCACGACTGGGCCATAGAGGGCGATTTCTCGCCGGCCAACCCTTCGGGGGCTGGGGGCGGTGCCTTGCCTGGAGGGGTGGGATGGTATCGCAAGCATTTCAAGGTGGGCAAGGCCGATAGGTATTATGTAGAGTTCGATGGCGTCTATATGAATTCTACCGTGTTCGTCAATGGACACCAAGTTGGCATGAGGCCTTATGGCTATAGTTCTTTCGAATACGACCTCACTCCTTATCTCCGGCGTGATGGCGACAATGTCATTGCTGTCAGGGTCGATAATAGCGACCAGCCCAATTCGCGATGGTACAGCGGTTGCGGCATATACAGGCACGTATGGCTCACGGCTCGGTCCAATGTGCATGTGGCGCATTGGGGCATCTATGTGAAGACGACGGCCAAAGGGGAGGTGAATGTCGAGGTGGATTTGGAGAAAGGGCAGTCTAAAGGGGCGAAGGTGGTGTTGCGCCATTCCGTCGTCGATGCCGACGGTAGGGTGGTGGCTTCCACTGCTACCAATTCTTCCAAGGCGAGGATGAAGGTGAAGCGCCCGCACCTGTGGGATGTTGCCGATCCTTATATATACACGGTGAAGACTGAGGTTGTTGTGGATGGCAGGGTGGTCGACGAGTGTGTCACTACGACGGGGTTCCGGGATTTTGTCTTCGATCCACAAAAGGGATTCTCGCTGAATGGCAGGTCGATGAAAATCAACGGCGTATGCGAGCATCACGACTTGGGGTGCCTCGGGGCGGCTTTCAACGAGGATGCCATGCACCGAAAATTGACCATTCTGAAGGGGATGGGGACGAATGCCATCCGGTGTTCACACAACCCGCCTGCGCCTGAATTGCTCAATATGTGCGACACAATGGGCTTCATCGTCATGGATGAGTCGTTCGACATGTGGCGAAGGAAAAAGACTCAAAACGACTACGCTCGCTTTTTCGACGAATGGCATGAGCGTGACTTGGCGGATCTTATCTTGCGCGACCGCAATCATCCTTGCATCCTGATGTGGAGCATCGGCAACGAGGTGCTTGAACAGTGGTCGTCGGCGGAGGCTGATACGCTGACGCTGGAGCAGGCGAACCTCATTCTCAATGCGGGGCATGATGCTTCGACTTTGGCTAAGGAGGGGGAAATGAGTGTCAATTCGCTGCTCACCAAGCATTTGGCTGAAATCGTTAGGAAATATGATGATACCAGACCCATCACGGCGGGGTGCAACGAACCTGACCCGGGCAACCATCTCTTCAAAAGTGGGGCCATCGACATCATCGGATTTAACTATCATCACCAATGGGTGAAGGATGTGCCGAAGAATTTCCCCGGAAAACCTTTCATATTCAGCGAGAGCGTGTCGGCTTTGCAGACAAGGGGATTCTATCGAATGCCCAGCGACTCTGTCTATGTGGCGCCGGTGGAGTGGTGGCTGCCTTATACCGACCCTTCCTTCAAGTGCAGTGCCTACGACAATATGCACGCTTCGTGGAGCAGTACGCATGAGGAGACTTGGGATGTCGTCAAGCACAACGATTTCGTCGGGGGACAGTTCATCTGGACGGGGTTCGACTATATTGGCGAACCTACGCCTTACGCATATCCGGCTCGAAGCAGTTACTTTGGGGTCATCGACTTGGCGGGATTCCCCAAGGATGTTTACTATATGTATAAGAGTGAGTGGACCGACCAACCGGTGCTGCATCTTTTCCCGCATTGGAACTGGATTGAGGGACAGACCATCGACCTGTGGTGCTATTACAACCAAGCGGACGAAGTGGAACTTTTTATCAATGGACGTAGTCAGGGCGTGCGGCGCAAGGCGGACACGCATCAATATCATGTCGTTTGGCGCGTGACATTCCAACCGGGTGAGGTGAAGGTTGTGGCGAGAAAGAATGGAATAGAGGTGAGACAGCAGGTCATAAAAACGGCGGGCGCTCCTCATCATCTTCGACTGACTGCCGACCGCAACGTGCTGGATGCCAATGGGAAAAGTCTGGCTTTCGTAACCGTGGAGGTGGTTGATAAGGAGGGAGACCTTTGTCCCAATGCCGAAAATCAGGTGTTCTTTGAATTGGACGGCGATGCTGAAATCGCTGGGGTGGACAATGGATGCCAAACTTCTCTTGAGCGTTTCAAGGCCGACAACCGAAAGGCTTTTTATGGCAAGTGTCTCGCAGTGGTCAGGGCGGGCAAAAGACCGGGAAAACTGGCGCTGAGGGCAAAGGCGGTGGATATGCCTACTGCCACCCTGCTCTTGGAGTGCAAGTGATGTGGCTCTCCGCCTCCTTCCCCTCCGCTTCCGTCTTCCGTCCTCCGTCCCGTATGGCGCGATGCCATCGCGCCTTCATCGCTCCTCATCGCGCCCTCATCGCTCCTCATCGCGCCCTCTTCGCTCTTCCGGCCTTCTCAGTAAGCCGAGGCTTTGCCTCGGCCCATCTTCCCCTTATTTCAGGCCGATTTGCATTAATTCTCCAAATTCCGTTGCTCTTTACAACCTTTTTCAGTATCTTTGCACCCGAATTTTAAAAAAACAGCATTAGAGTACTTGCAAGTATATGGAAATAATAAAAACTGATATTGAGGATGTTCTGCTCCTTCAACCAAGATTGTTCGAGGATGAACGTGGCTATTTCTTCGAGTCTTATTCCAAAAGGGATTTCGACAAGCAAGTGAGGGAGATAAAGTTCGTACAGGACAATGAGAGCAAGTCGGCTTATGGTGTTTTGAGAGGACTGCATTTCCAAAAATGGCCTTTCACGCAAAGCAAACTCGTCAGGGTGCTCAGTGGAAAGGTGTTGGATGTGGCTGTCGACATCCGAAAGGGGTCGCCTACTTATGGGAAGAGCGTAGCAGTGGAATTGTCGGGTGAAAACAAACTGATGTTCTTCATTCCCAAGGGATTCGCGCACGGCTTTGTCGTGCTTTCCCCACAGGTCGTCTTCCAATATAAGTGCGACGAGTTCTATCACCCTGAGAGCGAAGGGGGCATCGCTTGGGACGACCCGGATTTGGCCATCGACTGGAAAATTCCAGCCGAAGACTTGATTCTTTCTGAGAAGGATAAGCACCATCCTTTGCTCAGGGATATTGATTCGCCCTTCGACTACAACGTGGACCTTTATTCTATGTAGACTTTAGTTATATCTTAATCACAACAAAATGAATGTAGCAGTAGTAGGTACGGGGTATGTGGGCCTCGTAAGTGGTGCTTGCTTTGCCGAAATGGGCGTGCATGTCACCTGTGTGGACATCGACGAGGCAAAAATCGAAAGCCTCCGAAATGGCAATATACCCATCTATGAACCGGGGCTCGACGAAATGGTCAAGCGTAATGCCAATGAGGGACGCCTGCAGTTCACCACCAAACTCAAGGAGGTAATCGACGACGTGGAACTGGTCTTTAGTGCGGTGGGCACACCGCCCGACGAGGATGGGTCGGCTGACTTGAAGTATGTGCTCAATGTGGCAAGGGAGTTCGGACAGAATATCAAGCGTTATACCGTGCTCGTCACCAAATCGACAGTGCCCGTGGGTACGGCTGCCAAGGTGAAGAACGTCATCAAGGAGGAATTGGCTCGAAGGGGCGAGGATATCCCGTTTGACGTGGCTTCCAACCCTGAGTTCCTCAAGGAGGGTGCTGCCATCAAGGATTTCATGAGTCCCGACCGTGTGGTCGTAGGCGTGGAGTCGGAGAGGGCTAAGGCACTGATGATGAGGCTTTACAGACCGTTCATGCTCAATAATTTCAGGGTCATCTTCACCGACATACCTTCGGCTGAAATGATTAAATATGCGGCCAATTCAATGCTGGCCACTCGTATCAGTTTCATGAACGACATCGCCAACCTCTGTGAGATTGTAGGGGCTGATGTCGAGATGGTGCGGCGTGGCATTGGTGCCGACACCCGAATCGGGCGCAAATTCCTCTATCCAGGATGTGGATATGGCGGCAGTTGCTTCCCTAAGGATGTGAAGGCGCTCATCAAGACGGCTGAGAAAAACGGATATGTCATGCATGTCCTCAAGGCTGTCGAGGAAGTGAACGAATATCAGAAGACGGTGGTGTTTGCCAAACTGAAGAAACACCTTGGCGACAACCTCGAAGGCAAGGTGATTGCTGTCTGGGGATTGGCTTTCAAACCGGAGACCGACGACATGAGGGAGGCTACATCGCTGGTAACCATAGACTTGCTGCTCAAGGCGGGTTGCAAGGTCAGGGTATTCGACCCCGTGGCGATGGATGAGTGTCGCCGGCGCATTGGCGACAAGGTGGAGTATGCCAAAGATATGTACGATGCTGTGCTCGATGCTGATGCCATGCTGATGCTCACGGAGTGGAAGCAGTTCCGCCTGCCAAGTTGGGGGGTCATGAAGAAAACCATGCGCAACGCGTTGGTCATCGACGGACGCAACATCTACGATGCTGCCGAACTGGCCGAATATGGATTCGAATACCACTGCATCGGAAAATAGCGGAAAACCTTTCTCAATAAAGATTCACGCCAAATGAATCCAGGTTTCGCATCCTTGTATTAGAATTTGAGAAACAGGAGTATTGTCTAAACTCCCAAACTCCTTAACTCCCAAACTCCTAAAAAAAATCTCCCTCGCCTGCAAGCCTCAAAAGGCTGTCGGCGAGGGATTTTTCATTCTACGGTGACGCTCTTGGCAAGGTTGCGGGGCTGGTCCACGTTGAGGCCCTTCACCACGGCTACGTGATAGGCTATCAACTGCAGGGGGATGACGGACAAGAGGGGGACGAGGGTCTCCAATGTCTCGGGTATCTCGATGACAAACGAGGCCAGGTCTTTCACTTCTTGGTCGCCTTCAGTCACGACGGCGATGATGCGGCCGTTGCGGGCTATCACTTCTTGGATATTGCTGATGACTTTCTTGTAGAGACGGTGGTGGGTGGCGACGAATATCACTGGCATGTTCTCATCGACAAGGGCGATGGGACCGTGCTTCATCTCGGCGGCGGGGTAGCCTTCGGCGTGGATGTAACTGATTTCCTTTAACTTAAGGGCACCTTCCAATGCCACGGGGTAGTTCATGCCGCGTCCCATGTAAAGGGTGTTGCGGGCATAGGTCAGGGTGCGGGCGATGTCGCGGATACTGTCGTTGTGCGAAAGGATGTGCTCTATCTTCTCGGGAATGAGGGCTAATTCGTCGATATGCTGCTGGTAGAGGGATGGGGCGATTTCGCCTTTCTCGTAGCCCAAGGCAAGGGCGAAGAGGGTGAGCACGGTCACCTGACCTGTGAAGGCCTTGGTCGAGGCTACGCCAATCTCGGGTCCTACGTGGATGTAGATGCCGGTGTCGGAGGCACGGGCGATACTCGAACCTACGGAGTTGACGATGCCGAAGCACAGCGCTCCTTTTTCCTTGGCCAACGTGAAGGCGGCGAGGGTGTCGGCGGTCTCTCCGCTCTGGGAGATGGCGATGACGATGTCGTCTGGTCTGATGACTGGGTTGCGGTATCTGAACTCACTGGCGTATTCCACTTCCACGGGTATCTTGCAGAATTGCTCAAGCATTTGCTTGCCAATGAGGCCGGCATGCCATGAGGTTCCGCAGGCCACGATGATGAATCGACCGGCATTCAGCAGTTGCTCACGATGTAAGTGAATGGCGCTTAGTACGATGCGGTGCTCATGGGGGAGCAGCCTGCCACGAAGGCAGTCGGAGATGCAGCGGGGCTGTTCGAAGATTTCTTTCAACATGTAGTGGGCGAAACCGCCTTTCTCCAACTTGTCGAGGTCGATGTCCACGTCGTGGACGTTGGGGGCGACGTGTTCGCGGGAGTTGGCCAAGTTCTTTACCGTGATTTCTTCGCCACGGCGGATGATGGCAACTTCTTCGTCGTTGAGATAGACGATGTGTTTCGTGTAACCCACGATGGGGAGGGCGTCGGATGCAAGGAAGTATTCTGAGTTGCCTTCGCCGATGCCGACAACCAATGGACTGCTCTTGCGGGCGCAAATAATCTCTTCGGGGTGCTCGCGGTCGAGTACGGCGATGGCGTAGGCGCCTACCACACGGCGAAGGGCGTAGAGAACGGCAAGACCAAGGTCGAGTTGGAAACGCTGTTGGACAAATTCTATCAACTGCACCAGCACTTCGGTGTCGGTACTGCTCTTGAAGTGATAGCCCTTGCCGGTGAGGTATTCCTTGATGTTGGCGTAGTTCTCTATGATGCCGTTGTGGACAAGGGCGAGACGACCGCTCTCGGAGAGGTGGGGATGGGCGTTCACCGACGAGGGCTCGCCGTGGGTGGCCCAGCGGGTGTGGGCAATGCCAATGCTGCCGCTCGTGTCATGGCTGCTGATGTGGGCTTCCAAATTCGACACTTTGCCTTTCTCTTTATAGACGTTCATTTCTCCCGTTTCATTAATTAGGGCAACACCGGCGGAGTCGTAGCCGCGATACTCCAGGCGCTTCAAGCCTCCAAGGAGCACGGGCAGGGCCTCGCGATGACCTATATATCCCACTATTCCACACATAATTGTAATTCCTCTTGTTTGATATTTAACGAATTTTGTATAATAACGCGCAAAATTAGTTAATTATTACAACAAAAAGAAAGTTTTTCTTTTATTTTTGTTTCTTTTTGTCAATCTGTTATAAATTTGAGTAATTTTCTTTCGTTTTTGGGCGAAATACGCTATTTTTGCACCTTGAAAATTATAATTTATTATCTGCAATGAAAAGACATTCTTATATTTTTTCCCTCTTCTTGGCGGTACTGATGCTGGCATCGTGCGGGAAGAAATCTGCCGATGAAATTTTCGAGGAACAGAAAAGCGGCGTGGTGCTCGTACTCAACAAGTTTTATTATGAGGTGGAAATGCCGGGGGGACAAAAACTCTTCTTCAACGGAATCGACCAAAACGGCAACATGTTGGGCTTCACTACTAATGAGGCGGAGGCGAAAAGCCATGCACAGATGCTCAATGGGACGGGGTTCTTTGTCAGCGACGACGGGAAGTTCGTCACCAATAGGCATGTGGCGGTCACCGAACTCAATAGCGAGCAACTGAAGGCTAACCTTGCGTCCATCGTCAGGGCTTCGCTGATGCAATGTGCCATCATGGCAAGGCAGATTCAGGCGAAATACAACATGCTTGAGGCGCAGAAAGCGCAGTTCATGGAATATGATTTCTTCGGGAACACCATTTCGGGAGATGAGGCGCAGTTGAGGCAAATCGTGGCGGAACAACAAAAACTGAGGCAGATGTATGAACAGGTTTCTGCTTCGGCTCGTGGCTTGCAGTATGCCAATGTTGGAAATATCAGGGTCAACACGGTGTGCAACATCGGTGTCACCTACGATGGCGAGAAGGTGAGCGGACCGTCTGATTTCTTGGTGAAAAACCCGTGCGAAATCATCAAGGTCTCGGATAAGGAGAATGCTGACCTCGCGCTCTTGCAGTTGAAGAGCAAGAAAACACCAAAGGGGGCGTATGTGTTCAAGTTCGCTGGTGATGGAAATGACGACTACTTCAACCAGAAGTCTTCGGAGGCGAAAATCAAAATCGACCAACAACTATACATGATAGGATATAATGCGGGACTCGCTCTGGCAAATACCCAAAAGGGCATCAGTGTGCAGATGACCAGCGGAAGGGTGACGCAGACACCCGACGGGGAGCGACTCACCTACAGCATCCCCACGGTGCAAGGCTCCAGCGGAAGCCCGGTCATCGACGAGAACGGAAATGTGGTGGCGGTCAATTTCGCAAAACTCGCTGGTAGCGACAACTTCAATTTCGGCATCCCGCTCGAAAGCATCCGCGAATTCCTAAAATAAGAATTCCCCCACCAAACCCTCCAGTAGAGACGTCCCATTGGGGCGTCTCCGATTTTAATCTCGAGTCGATAATTCCCCCCTTTTTCTCCCCTTGTGCTCCCCGCGGGCGTAGCCCGCATAAAAAATCGCAACTTTGTTGCGTCAAACACTCGCAACTTTGTTGCGTAAGCAATTCACAGCGACCGCTTCTAAGGGAGCGGTACCTTAGTGTACGAGCGACGAGGAGGAGCGGTTGAGCCCCCGCCCTGGAGAGGGCGGGGGACGGGGGGTGGGTTGAAGCCCCTCCTTAGGATAAGGAGGGGTTGGGGTAGTTGTGAAAAATCCTTAGGATAAGGAGGGGTTGGGGTGGTTGTGAAAAATCCTTAGGATAAGGAGCGTTTATGGTAGTTGTGAAAACTCCTTGATGACAAAAAAGGTTGTTGTAACAACCTTTTAGAACAGTCTAAATCGATAGCCTACAGTCAACAAGAAGACATGCTCCTTGGCATTGCGCAATGCCTGACGACCACGGTCGCTGTCGGCGAGTTTTGAGATAGGGAAGCCGTAACAGCCTTCAAAGTAGAGGTTCTCCATTTCATAACCTGCACCGGCTATGATATGGGCGGCACGCGAACTGATATAATCCTTGATGTTAATATTCCTGTCGTTGATGGTGCATCGTGCTCTCAGGTGTACGCCCATCATCAAACCAGCGAAAACGTTGACAGGACGGATGGGATAATAGCGCAACTTATAGATGGTGCTGAGATAGTCGAGTTGATACTTGTAGGGGCCGGCTTGCAATTCTGGATTCTTAACGAAGTCTTCATTGGTGAGGAAATTGGCCCAGGCGTCACGAACACCTTGTCGCATGAAACCAAATTCAAGGCTCATGCCGAAATGATTGTTGAAATAGGCTTGCAGAATGCCGCCTATGTATGGGGAAAACATGAACGTGCCGTCGTATTGGGTCATGGTGGAGGCGACACCACCCACAACAGGACCGACATAGAGGTCGAAGGGGTCGTGCCAACGGTTCTCATCACGCCATTCCTGACCGTCATCTACTTTGTTCACCCAGATGGTCGACGGGTCTTGCCTCCCGTCTTCGTTGTATTTCACTTCTTGCGCTTCAACGGCGCATGTCATGGCGATGAGTGTGATTGCACTAAGGAATAATCTTTTCATTTTCTTTGGTTTCAATGGCGGACAATTTGCACAACGCTTCTTATCCGCAATTTTGGTGCAAAGATAATACAATCGGGCCGAATAAACAATTTTTATCGCTTTTTTCCTCTTTGCTCGTGCTTTTTTCTCTAATAATTCGTAATTTTGCAGGTCATAATAGGACAGTATGATTGATTATATTAGTCTCCTACGACGATTGGAAATGCATCGGAGGGAAATCCAAGAGGCGGTCGATAGGGTCGTTTGTTCCGGATGGTATCTAATGGGGGCGGAACTCTCTCGTTTCGAGAGCAGTTACGCTGATTTCATCCAGTCTCGGCATTGCGTGGGGGTGGGCAACGGTCTCGATGCCCTCACCTTAATTTATAGGGCGTATATCGAGTTGGGGCGGCTCGCCCCTGGCGATGAGGTCATCGTGCCTGCCAACACCTATATTGCCTCCATCCTTGCCGTGACGGCTTGCGGACTTGTGCCCGTGCTCGTGGAACCTGACCCCGATACGCTCCAGATTGATGGTAACTTGATTGAGCGGCATGTCACCGAGCGGACGCGGTCGGTGATGATTGTCCATCTCTATGGTCGGTGTGCCTACACGCATCAGATTGCCGATGTGTGCCGACGTCATGGGCTGTTGTTGGTGGAGGACAATGCGCAGGCGCACGGGTGCCGCTTCGAGGGGCGCATGACTGGGGCTTTGGGTGATGCTGCCGGACATAGTTTCTACCCGACGAAGAATTTGGGGGCATTGGGCGATGCTGGTGCTGTTACTACCGATGATGACCAACTGGCGGAGGTGGTGAGGGCATTGCGCAACTATGGGGCGTCGCGCAAGTATGTCTTCGACTATGAAGGGCGCAACTCGAGAATGGATGAGGTGCAGGCGGCGGTGTTGAATGTCCGTTTGGCGTATCTGGAGGAGGAGAATGCCATCCGCCGTGCGCATGCCGAGTGTTATAATGCCATTATTTGTCATCCTTTGGTTAGACTGCCCAAGGCCATGCCGAAGGAGGGGGACGTGTTTCACATCTTTCCTGTATTTTGCGACAGGCGCGACGCGCTACGCGACTTTCTCGCTAAACAGGGGGTTGAGACGCAGGTGCATTATCCTATCCCGCCGCATCGGCAGCGATGCTTTGCCGGGTGGAGGGAAATGCAACTTCCTGTCACAGAGAGAATTCATGATACCGAACTGAGTTTGCCGATAGGACCCGAACTGAAGAAAGAGGAGGTGCTATATGTCGCGCGGACCATCAATGATTTCCCTGGATAGGCATTTATCCTGTCATTCTAAAATTTTATGTCAAGACGGTTCTTGTTTCTTGTTCTTCTTGCCTTCGCTGCGGTCTGTGCCGACGCGCAGCGATATGCTGGTTTCGTAGAGGATGTGAAAAATGCGACCACGGACTCCTTGATGAACATCGACGGAGTGGAGTATTATATGTTGTATGTTGACTATGAGAAGGTGCATTTCCTCTCGATGCTCTCGGAAGAAAGGAAGGTGGCTCTCATCGGTCCGGCACTACCATGCGACACGCTCTATCAGGATGGGTGGATTTGCGGTCGCCTCGGCGTGGAGGAGGTGAGAAGGCCTCTCGCACAGATGCGCAACGACAGCATGCTGGTCGAAAACAAATTCCCTGCGCTCTTCACCAGGTGTGAGTCGGTGTCGCCATGCAATTTCAAGGTTTGTGACACCAACAACTTCGGATATAAAATACTCATTGACTACCCCAAGGCGATGGGGGGTGAATGGGACTACCTCAGATTTTGGATAATCAACTATGTCGATAGTTTCACCAATATGGACATGATGTATTACGATGATGTCTATTTGGAGAAGAACATCGACCAGTCGATGCTGCCCACGGAGATGATAAGAAAGGAGCACCCGGAGGCTTTCGAAATTGAGAATGTGGCTGACGGACAGGCGGTCGTCGACCATTTCAGGGACATGTACATGCGGCAGGTCTATTATCTGAAAAACCTCGATTTCTCTTTCCCGCTCAGTTATTTACGACTCTTTATGTCGCCAAGGTTTGTGAGCGACAGGTATGTCACTTTCTTCATTTCCACGGATTTCTTTGCCTATGGGGCGCACGATTTCCCATTGGAAAGGTATGTCACTTTCGATATGAAAAGATTGGAGGTGGTGAAGGCCAAGACGCTCTTCCGTGATGCCGTGCAAGAGGAGGTCAGGGGCATCTTGGCGGAGGAGATGGAGCGACAGGGATTTCGGTTGGGCGACATGGACATGCCACAACCGGCCATCTTCGGCGACGACGTGGTGTTCAGTTTCCAACCTTATCAGTTGGGGGCTTTCACCGACGGCATATCGCATTTCAAGATTAGCAAAGATAAACTCCGGCGGTTTATTGTCAGGGAACGGTTGTGGTAAGCGTCCCGGACAATAAACCGGCCGGAGCAGGGAATGGTGAAAGGACTATTGGGACTATTGCTTCAGATAGTCCTTCATGTCGTCTTTCCAGTCAAGTTCGTTGTCAATGTCGATGAAGTTGTCGATGTACCAGTTGCCGCGCTCATAATCCAATTCCAAACGGACATGGGTCACCTGACCGCTGTTGTGAAGGTCGAATTCCACCTCTGCTTCGTCGCCGTCATGGTTGGTCAATTTCACGTTGCTGATCGAAAGGTCTTGGAAGTCTTGGCCCATCACCCAATAGTCGGCGTCGAAGAAACCGATGTCGTCGGGATTGTGCTGCTGGTCGAACTCGGACACTTGAAGCAAAAGTTTGTTCCAACTGTCGGAGCAGTATTTCTCGTCGGGAGAACTTTGGGGGATGGCTTCGTTCTCTTCCTCATTGGCGGCATTGTATTCGGCGAACACGTCGGCATAGATGCTTTCCACGCGTTGCACGATGTAAGCGTCGGTCTTGCGCTCTGATTCGTCAACAACAGGGGTGTCGGCCTTACTGGCGGTGGCGGAGGGGGTGGCGTTGCCGTCGGCGTTTTCTTGTGTTGGTTGGCTGCTGCCACGACCGCAACCGATGGCAAGCATTGCTGCCATGAAATACATAAATGTCTTTCTCATGATGGTATGTTTTGAATTTTGGCTGCGAATATAATTAAAAAATCTGAAAAAAATAACCTTCTTGGCATTTTTATTTTAACTTCGCACAAGTTATTGACTTTTTATACTCACCTTAACAGATTTGGATATGATTCTTTCAACAACTCCTACCATTGAGGGCCAGCCCGTGAGGACTTATCTGGGCGTGGTCACCGGCGAGACCATCATCGGAGCCAACGCCATCAAGGATTTGATGGCTTCTTTCACTGATTTCTTCGGGGGCAGAAGTTCGGCTTACGAGCGTACTTTAGCCGAAGCAAAGGATACTTCTTTGCGGGAGATGGTGCAGCGGGCACAAGCCATGGGGGCCAACGCCATTGTTGGCATCGACCTCGACTACGAGACCATCGGCCAAGGAAACTCCATGCTCATGGTGTCGTGCAGTGGGACTGCCGTCATTCTCTGACGCCCCGCCTCCCATCATTCCCATCATTCCCATCACTCCCATCACTCCCATGGCTCCTCACTCCCCCCTATACTTGTCCAGTTTCTCCAAGTAATATGCCTTGAAGTCGCTCCACTTGTAATAGGGGCCTGTCACGGCTGGTAATGGCAGGCGGGCCTCGTTTTCGTTGAACAGCACTTTCAACAGGATGTCGCCATGCCCGTCCGTGGGTCGATAAAACACTATCTGCACATTGCAGGCCATGGGGAAAATCTTGTAGCAGCGCCAACCTTCGTCGTCGAGTTGCTCAAGGTCGGCGATGGGTTTGCCCCAGTCGTCCAATTCCAAAAGGCAGGCAAGGGGCATCACGCATACCTCATGGCCATAGCGTAGGGTGGCGCCGGGGTGGGGGAGGCGAAGGCAACTGTCGGCTTCGGCAATCATCACGCGGAGTAGGTTGCGCTGACTGTAGGGAGAGATGCCGCCATTGAGGGGACACGGACCGTAGTGGATATACCACCAGGCATTGGTCTGAAGCCAATGGTCGTAGAGTTCGTCTTCGGTGAATAGGTCGTAAAGCCCTACTTTGCCGCGCAGTTCCGTGCTCTGTATGTTGCTGCCGAGTTTGAAAAGGTGATACGACAGGTCCTGGGCATTCACCTCGTTCTTCCAATAGTTGTTGTCGTTGAACAAGGTGTTCATCAGACGGTCGTTGTGCTGATGGCGGCGACAAAACTCATCGTAGATCTTGCTCAACTCTTCGGGCATCTTGCGTTCATCGAGGGCTTTGTCCTTAAAGTTCATATACCACATGTCGTGCTCGCTGGCGTCGTGCCGGATGTCGAGTTCGGGGTTCTTGCGGAGAAGAGAGTGAAGGGCGTTCTCCATCGAGAGGATGCAGCGGATGACGACGGTGCTCTTGGCATCGATGGGGGCCTTCCCGGCAAACACTTCGGGGAAGCGTTCGTACATGCGGGCACCGATTTCTTGATGTTGCAAGGCTCCAAGGGGGGTGAGTTCGCCATGGCGCCTTTCTGCATCGGTGCGCAATAGTGTCACTCGCCGCAGCACGTCCTTGCCGAGGGGGGTCAATTTCCCTAACGTGTCGCCGCGCAGCAGGGTCTTATAGACTTTGTCGTAGTCGCTGTCGTTGATGAGGTGTCGAGAGCCGTGCCGCCCGTAGTGGGAGAGGTAGAAGGGCTCATAGCCCTTCGGGCTGGGAGTCAACTGCTCTTGTTCCGGCCCTGGATAGGCCAAGTAGTTGCTGCCCATCAAAAGGTGGTTCTTACTGATTTCCTGCCGTGATACTTGTGCCCCTGCGACAGTAAAGGCGCACAATAATGTAAAGGTGATAATCGTTCTGTTCATATCTTTTCCAATTATGTCGCAAAATTAATCATTTCTTTCGTAATCACCAACATTCTTCTGCAATGACTTCTCGTCTTTGTCCTCCATCCCCTCCATTGCATCTATAGTTTCTATAGCATCTATAGTTTCTATAGCATCTATGGCTTCTATAGCATCTATCCCTCTCATCCCTCCCATCCTTAAAAAATGTTCATTTGAGTTTTTTTAACGCCCTTTGCCACCACCTTCTATTCCAAAATTACTACCTTTGTTCATCATTTTAAATCATTCATTCGCATGAGACACCGTATCTTCATCCTTGCCATGGCCCTCCTGGCCCTATCTACCTCGGCCAGCGCACAACTCCTATATCGTATTTCTGGCAATGGCCTTGCCCGACCGTCATTCGTCATGGGCACTTACCATCTGGCTGCCAAGTCTTTTGTCGATTCCATACCGGGCTTCTACGAGGCGCTCGACAATTCCGCCCAGGTTTGTGGCGAATTGGTGATGGCAGAGATGAACAATGCCGAGATGGCGGTGAAGATGCAGAGTGCCATGCTGCTGCCTGAAGGGAAGACGCTGAAAACGTTGTTGAAGCCCGACCAACTGGCTGACCTCAATGCGCTCTTGCGCAAACTCATGGGGGTCGATCTCTCAGCGCCGATGGTGGGGGAGGAGTTGGGCAAACTGAGCCCGGCAGCCCTATCTACTCAACTCTCTTTGTTGATGTATTCCAAGGTGCACCCAGAGGCTTCGTTGGAGGGCATCGACACTCATGTGCAAAATCTGGCTGCAGAAAAGGGGAAAAAGGTGATGGGCGTGGAGACTGTCGACGACCAAATCTTCGTCTTGTTCAAGAGCCAGACCTTGGAGCGACAACTGCAAATGCTGATGTGCATGGTGAAGCACCAGGATCTCGAATTGCAGTTGGCTGAACAACTCGTCAAGGCTTATTACAACCAGGATATCGAAAGCATCAAAGATATTACCGACCAGAAATTCAATGATGAATGTGACTCTACCGAGGAGGAAGAGGAGGCACTCATCTTTGGGCGCAATGCGAAATGGGTGAAAGCCATGCCGACAATCATGGGCGAGACGCCTACCTTCTTCGTCTTCGGTGCGGCTCACCTGGTGGGCGAGAAAGGGGTGCTGCAACTCCTTCGCAACGCTGGCTATACGGTGGAAGGAATGAAATAGTCACACATTATATATTATTTGATACAACAAAATGAAGAAAAATAACATCCAAAAATCGCTCGTTGCCTTGACGACGGCGCTTTTTCTGATGAGTGCCATGCCGGGCGACGAACCTATCACTAAAAACGGTAAAGAGACAATTGTCAACACGACGACAATCGCGGAGGATGTCAAGGGATATATTGGGACAACGCCGCTGAAAATCTATATTGTCAACAATAAAATCGACCATATCGAGGCCTTGCCCAACCAGGAGACGCCTAAGTATTTCTTAAAGGTCAAGAAACAGATGCTCGATAAATGGAATGGCATGACGGTCAACAAGGCTGTAAAGGCTGATGTAGATGGCGTCACTGGGGCAACCTATTCCTCCGACTGCCTCAAGCAGACCGTCAAGCGGGGACTCGAGTATTACAAGAAGCACAAGTAATTTCTGTCGGGGCAGACTTTTCGCCCCAATAATGCAAAAGAGGGTATGCCAAAATAGGCATACCTTTTTTGTTGACGGATGGGAATAGCCGTGAGCACAAGGCAGTCCAAGAGGCAGTAGAGACGTCTCATTGAGGCGTCTTGGTTATAATTGCCAATCGTTCGCAAGAGTAATGTCTAAACTCCCAAACTCCCAAACTCCCAAACTCCCAAACTCCTTAACTCCCAAACTCCCAAACTCCCAAACTCCTTAACTCCTTAAAAATTTCAACTTCCCCTCTCGTCCTTGAATTTGTAGGTCTTGAATTTCTCGGCAGGAAACTTGAATATGTCGTCGCTGATGTCCCCGCTCCTGAAGTCGGAGATGTTCACGGTCGTCCAAAACCAAAGCACCTTGATCTTCAGGTAGAGCGGCGCACGGGTCTTCTTGTCGATGATGGCTTTGGCGTGCTTGATGCCTTTTACATTCTTGCGGGCGTTAAGGTTGATGACGTAGCCGTCCTTGCCGTTCTCCCATGAGTAGTTGTAGTCTTCGGCGTTGAACGTGAACTTGCTGCCGTATTTGTCTCGCTTCTCGGAGTTGGCGTCGTACAATGTCACCGTCTTCTTCTTCTGATCTACTCGGTAGTCTTTCACTCCGTCGCTCCAACTGAGGTAACGGGATTCGGCAAACCGGCTCTTCTTTCCCTTCAGCCAAATCGTGCCGCTCACTTTCATGATGCCGATGATGTTGACGGAGTAGTGAAGGGTGGAGCCTTGGGGACCATAGACCATGTTGTAGGTGTGGTCGAAGAGTTTGCGGGCTTGTACCGCATTGTCGGTCTTGTCGGCGGCCATGCTGATGGTGGAGAACAAGACAAAGAGTGTCAATAAGTATTTCCTTAGCATTTCAGACTATTTTCTTTTTGGCATGAAGAAGGATGTTCTCCACATCCTCGAAGGTGCCGTCAAACGGACCATTGTGCTCCAACTTGAGCGTACACATGGCGGCGGCGAAACGACCGCTGTCCTCGTAGCCCATGCCCAAGGCGCGACAATAGAGGTAGCCGGTGGAGTAGGTGTCGCCACAACCGGTGGCGTCAACCACCTTCTTGGGGGGGTAGGCGGGGATATGGTGATGGCGGCCTTCGGCGTAGATGAGTGATCCTTCGTCGCCAAGGGTGATGAGCACTTCACGCACACCCCATGAGGCAATCTGGATGGCGGCTTCCTTGGGGTCGCTCTTGCCGGTGACGGTTTCCATCTCGTGCTCGTTGAGTTTCAATATGTCGATATAGGGAAGCACTTGTTCCTTGTCCTTCCAGTCGGTGGCATATACGCGGTGGCCGCGAACCTCGCGGAGGAATCCTTGGACGTCGGCACTCACAATGCCGCGACGTGACAATTCGGCAATTAATGTGGGGGGAAAGTCGTCGTCAAGCAAGGATCCTAAGTGGAAGTAACGGGCTTCCACACCTTCCATCTGCTCGATGCTGAAGGGCGCTGCCTTGGCTAAGACACGCTGCTTGCGACTGTTCTGGTCGGCACTGTATTCATTCTCGAAAAAAACGGTGGCTTCACAGGGGTGGAAATCTACATCCACGCCCAAGGCGCGAAGGTCATCCACTGCCTGACGGTCTTTCAGGGCCATGGAGGTCACCAACTTGAATGTCAACCTGCGGGGAAGGTGGTTGATGCCATGGGCGAAATAATAGGATGTGCCTCCGTTCATATAGACTATGTTTTCGGGGGTGACAATCTTGTCGAGGGTGATGTGTCCTATACAACAAATGTCGGTCATTTCTTTCTTATTTTATTAAATATGTATCATCGCCTTTTTTTGATGGCGGAAATTTTGCGCAAAATTACGAAAAAAATGACTATCTCATCGCTTTTCGCCATTTTTTGAATTTTTTTAGCGTATTATCGATGTTTTTGCAGACTTTTTAGTAATTTCGCAAACCATTAGCCGCCTTTTAAACTTGAAAATATGATGATGGCATGAAAACAAGCGACTTCGAATGTTTCCTCCAAGGGCATGGCGTGAAGCCCACTGCCAATCGACTCATCGTGGTGAGGACGTTGGCGGCTTCACCATGGCCGATGTCGCTCGCCGAACTGGAACAGCGCATTCTCACCCTCGACAAGTCGAGTGTCTTCCGGGCTCTTTCGCTTTTCCGCGACCATCACGTGGTGCATGTCATCGACGATGGGAGTGGGTGTGCCCGCTATGAATTGTGCCATAGCCATCATGGCGA
>CAMKSZ010000023.1 GCA_946415525.1 uncultured Prevotellaceae bacterium
TATGACCATCAAAAAATATCTCCAAGTCAATCCCTTTCGTGTGATGGGCGTCAGCACGAGCGATGCCGCCGCCGTGCTGTCGTCTAATATCAGCCGCATGAGAGTGTATGCCGCCATTGGCAAGAATGTCGTGTTCCCTTTGGACCTGGTTCCCGTCTTTGGCGAAAGTCCCGACCGCGGCTCGGACAACCGCTCGGCATGCATGGCGGCGCTGAGTTCTCCTAAAGAACGCCTACTCAATGGCTTGTTCTGGTTTATGAATGTCACAGAAACTGATGCCAAGATTTTGGCGGCCTTGGCAAGCGATGGCAACTTGTTGTCGGCTCGTAAAAAATGGGAACAGGGCGAGCAGGACATGTCTTCGCTTCAAAATCAGTTGGTGTGCTGCTTACTGATGGATGCCCGTTCCTACGCAAAGGCGTTGCAACTGGCTACTGTCCTTTACAATAAGTTTGGTGCCAAATTCATCTTCACAGTGGGCAATGGTTTCGGCACCATCGCCCCAGAACAACTGTTACCTACTTTCATGGCGGAGGTGGCGAAGGCCACCGAAGGCGACTGGAACAAGTGGGACAAGGCTGTCGGGCGACTGGACGATGCCAGCGTCGGGCAACTGTGGGCAGAGGCGCAGGCGAATCTCCACCTTGAAAAACTTCGTCATGCATTGAATGTGGCGCGGACCACGGAGTATTCCCAACCCATAGATAACTACAACATCGCTGTGTCGCTGATGCGTCAGGCGGAGAAGCCGCTGAGGTTGTTGAAAGGACTTGCCGCCCGACATGTATTCCTGCTGTCACACTATGTCACCATCGCTGATACCGTGTGTGAGGAGATTCTCAACCATGAGATTCGTTATTACAACAGGTCTGGTTGGACGTTAGACAGGAAAAGAAAAATCCTGATTTTGGAGCGTTTTTGCTATCGCAATGCGGCTACCATCCGTTTCAAAAATCGTTGCCGACAGAACATCAATATCACTTTGGGGCGCGACGAGTACGCTCCTCTGTTCCCTAACGGCACTCCTGACAACTTGCGTTCGGAAAGTGACCGTAAGAAGCGCAACGTGGCGCTCGGTGCCATCATCTATGCTCTCCAGAACAGGAATCCCGAAAATGAGCGCAACATCCGCAATGCAAAATTGGCTGCCCTCGTTTCCGGTCTTCAGGCCAATGCCAATGGCACCATCGGCGGTATCGTCTCCGGCCTCCAAACCAATTTTAATGGCACCATCGGCGGTATCGTCTCCGGCCTCCAAACCAATTTTAATGGCACCCTCGGTGGCATCGTTTCTGGTCTTCAGACCAATGCAAATGGAACTCTCGGTGGCATCGTCTCAGGTCTTCAGGCCAATGTCAATGACACCCTCTGCGGCATCTTTTCCGCACTTAAGAAGGATGAAAGCGGTCGCGAACCTTCGTCAAGCGGATACGCCACTCTACTTGCTTCGGTCTTGGAAAAGATAGGGGCGAAAAATCTCCGTCAGACGATTGAGGAGGCTCTTCACTTAATTGAGCAGAAAGACAATCTCAAAGAATTTGACTTCTTTGTCTGCGATGCCCTTCTACATTCACTGGAGTCTGAATTTCGCAAAATGTTGTTGGACAAAAAACGCGTGTGCCGTGCGTCCTCCAAGAACCCTGAAGCGTCAATAAATCCACAAAATAGGAATGTGCGCCTCAATAATACCATGTCCAACCATCAGACTCGGATATCGACGAAACACCGTCACAGGAAAGGGGGCAGGCGTCCGCAAAAATGAGAACGTTACGTTCCGCACTTTTTATCCATAAAAAAAATAACGGGGGACAACATCCATGAATTGTTGTCTCCCGTTGTCTTTGCTGTCTGAAATATGGTGTGACGAAGTGGAGACGTCGCATAGGGGCGTCTCCTGATGTTGGATCTTTCTTAGTTGTCGTTAAGCACCATTTTCACCAATAACATCACGTCAGTTACGGTGATGCCCTCTTCTCCGTCGATGTTGGCATTCTCAATGATGAAAATGTCATTGTCGTAGCCCAAGATATAATTGACCAGCAACATCACATCGGCCACGGTAATCTCTCCGTCACCGTTCACGTCGCCGATTTTGGCGTCATCTTGCTTGCAAAGCACGGGGCGCACACTCTGACCGTCGGTCCTGGCTCCATAACTGTACCAACCCCAATCGTCCCAACCGAAATAGTAGGCACCAGCCACATCTTCGGGATTGGACGAACGTGTCCAATAGGCTCCTCCCTCGAGTAGCATGTCGTCAAGACGCCAACCTGCTTCTGGAAGGAAAATGGTATTTCCGTTCTTGCCCTCTATTTCATAGCCTTTGATATCCCCAATGGTCATCGGTGTCCAGGTACATTCGTCCCTTAGTTCGTCGAACTGTTCCTTGGTGGGTGTACGCCATTGGCTGCCCCAGTTCACGTAGGCGGCGTCATCTTCTGGGTCAAGTTCATATTTGCCGTCGGTGAAGCCGTCTTTGCCACGACTGCTGTCGGAACAGTATTTGGTAAAGGAGGTTTCTTCGCCATTGACTTCTCCCCACTTGTAATTCTTCCAACTGAACAGGTAACCGTCGGAGATATCAGTACCATGCCCTTCTGTGTCGCCCCATGCGAAGAAATCACCAATGTCTTGGGGAATGGTGGCGCCCACATTGCATGTTGCCCATAGCGTACCGCTTGTTAGCCCGAGGTCAACATAGTCGTGGGTATTGCTTGGGGGATAGGGTATGTAGCGTTCGTTCTCCATGGCTTCGACCGACCACTTTTTCCCTTTTGCTGTGGCTGCCTGCTCTGCTGTGATGTCGTTTTGTTCTATCTCGCTGTCTAAGTCCAAGACCACCATATAACCGCCTCGTGGGGGAGTTTCCAATGAGTTGACCAAGTCGGTCATAGCCTGGCCACTGATCTTGTTGTTGTAGCAATACAGTTGGTACAATTCGGTGCAACCTGTCAAACTGAGTGTGGTCAATTGGTTGTTGTTACAATTGAAGATAGTCAACTTGTCGTGGTTGGTTACATCTATCGAGGTAAGTTGGTTGTTTTCACAATACAGTTGTTCTAATGATAGGTTGTTGGCGACATCAAGGGATGTCAGTTCGTTGCCATAGCACGACAGTACACCCAAATCTGTATTCTGGGAGACGTCAAGAGATGCCAATTGGTTGTCCATACAAGACAGCATCGACAACTTCTTGTTGGAGGAAACATCAAGTTCTTTAAGTTGATTGCCTACAACTTGT
Organism: uncultured Prevotellaceae bacterium; assembly: GCA_946415525.1. Taxonomy (GTDB): domain Bacteria; phylum Bacteroidota; class Bacteroidia; order Bacteroidales; family Bacteroidaceae; genus Prevotella. The sequence continues at coordinate 3,242 of CAMKSZ010000023.1, forward strand.
AGATTGTGCAGGTCGGGACAAGGTGAGAGGTCAATCGAAGTCAACAGGTTGTTGTCTATACAGAGTTTCCTCAGTTTGGGGTTGCCGCTAAGGTCTATGGCGGAAATCTTGTTCCATTCTTCCTTAGGGTGCTTTCCTTCTAAATTGCTGACATCAAGTTCGGTTAGTTCGGGGAATAACTGGATGCCGGTCAGGTCTTCAATGCCACAGGCCAATGCCGAAATCTTGGTGAGGCCTGACATCTCGCGAGAGTCGATGACGGCATCGCGCCCATACGACTGTGAGAGAAGCCAGTTCCGGAAGTGCTCGTCGGGGAAGTTTTCTTCGTTGATAGAGACTCCTGTTGGGACGACGATGTCTTTCGCGAAATTGATATTGATATTGATCCAGCCACTAACATCGGGCATTGTGAATGAATAGAGCCCGTTGTCAAGTAGGGTGACGGCATCGCTCGACAGGTTTTCGTCATAGGTGATACCTGCAAACTTGTAACCTTCAAAAGGCCTGAAGTCGAAGTAAACGGTTTCGCCTGGTTCTACTCCATCTGCAAAACTGCCTCCTTCTTGGTAAGCACCTAAGTCGGTAGTCTTTCCTACACGAACCTCGCCGCCATTGCCTGGATTGGCGATGACGAACACATATTGTGCCCAAGAAGATGTGTTGGCGAACAACAGCACAAGCAGCGTCATGGCTGCCCGCAATAGATAGTTTTTGGTGTAATTCTTTGTTTTCATATCGTATTGTTTTGGGTTTTTTGGCTGAACGATTGGCAAGCAAATTTACAAAAAAGAGTTGTAACGGTGACGGGCGATGTCGGACGTTTTGACGAAATGGTCATTGTGAGTGATGAATTGCCCATTCTGAATGACGAAGCGAAAAACTTTTGCCAAATCCTTTTCAAACGTTGGAGAAACGTGGAAAAATCATTAATTTTGTGGCGGATGAAAAGACTATTTGTGACGTTGCTTTGCAGTTGGCTGACTGCTTTCTGCGCATGGGCGGACGACTCCATTGTCAGCCAACTGAGCCATCGCCGTTTCACTACTCTCGACGGACTGCCAAGGATGCAGGCGGAGACAGTGTATCAGGACAGCGAGGGCTATATTTGGATTGGCACGCTCTCGGGGTTCGCTCGCTACGACGGGCGTACACTCACTCCCTTCCTGAAAGGTAGGCGTGAGAATATCGTGGCGATGACGGAGACTTCGGAGGGCGTTAGTGCATTGGGGTTCCGGAGACAATGGCTCGTCGATGGCGACAACGTCACGATGCGCCTCATTGACCCCGACCAAAAATGGCTGACGAATGGAGATGCCAACAGTCAGCACATGTTGCTTAACAATTTCAATTCTCCCGACTTGCCAAAAGGAGTAATCCTCTTGGAGGATGAACAAGAGACGCACCGCATGCTCGTACGCCTCGTGGAGGGCGGATGGACGCCTATGCTCAATAATGACATCTTCGACCTGATGACGCCTGACCGCAAACTATACATGGATGGAGATGACATCTATGTGCCTACCGAAAAAGGTTTGTATGCGGTGCGCAACAAACAGGCGAGATTGCTGACGGAAAAGGATGATTTCTTCACGCTGACAAGGATGGGTGACCGTCTCTTTGCTCTGGCTGGCGACGGCATATACATCTTGAATGAGGGAAAGTTGGCATTGTTCAAGGCGTTCTCCTTCGAGGCTCCCGACTATGGACTTTTCGTCAGACAGGGGCTGAAAGGCAGGCTCTTTATCGCCGATTCACACAACCTTTACCAATTTGATGGGCAGGACATCTGTAAACTGGCTACGGGTTTTAATCTTATCAAGAGCCTGCTCGTTGACAGATGGGGGCGGTTGTGGATGGCTACCTACCAAGGTGTTTATCTCTTCTTCCACACTTCTTTCACCAACCATAGGCTCAGCGATGAAAACGACATCGTTCGCGCTCTATGCATAGATGGCAATGGCAGTATCGTAATGGGAACGCTCAACGGCAAGTTGCTGGTTAATGGAAAACAACGTTATAGTGAGGTGGGACAATTCTTCAACCCCACTGCAACGAGGATGGCAAATACTGTCTATATGGTGGGAAATGGCGACGTGGCGGCTGTCGAAAATGGAACACTGCGCTGGCTGAACTTGCCTAAAGACCGCTACCAGTTCGTGGCGCAGGCTTCGGGAAGACTCATCGTCGGAAACCGACAAGGGGTTCTTGCCTACAACCCTCAGCGAATGTGTCTTGACACGCTGACACAAAATCTCATGCACCCTTGGTGCGCCGCCGAAGACAAACAGGGTTGCCTGTGGGTGGGAAGCAGCGCGGGACTCTACCGCATCACCGGATGGCAAACGGGGGTGGCAAAGGATGAATTGGTGTTGACGAAAGTCGTCTCAACCATGGAACCTGACAGCGTGGGCAATATCTTCTTCGCTTCGGCCGACTCTCTCTATCTCATCCGTCAGGGGAGGGTGGAGGAACTCTCTCCTCAACTTCCCATGCTTGCCGGACATGAGATTCGAACGCTACACCGTTCGCCTCGCGGTTTCTTGTTGGTGGCTGCCATCGACGGACTGCTGGTGGCTCACATCGACGACAACGCTCACATCGAGGGGGCGCAATGGTTCGACCATTCCAATGGCTTCTCTGTCATCGAGCCGATGAACACGCCGATGGTGGAGGAGGAAGATGGCACAGTGTGGCTGGCAGGAGTTGAGGAAACCACTTCTTTCCTGCCCTTTAGGTTGCTGGCTTTCGACCCTTCAACGACCATCATCGAGGGGACGCCGCCATGGTGGAAACGGTGGTGGGCATGGATGACAATGGCTTTGGTGGCTGTGCTGCTATCATGGTGGCTCGCCCATCTCTACGAACAGAGGGCAAGTCGGAAGGCATTGGAACGACTACAGCGGGAAAAACGGCAGAAAGAGTTGCAGATAAAGGCTGTTCGCTTGAAAGCCATCCCTCATTTCCATGCCAATGTGATGGCAAGCATCGAATATTTCTTGATGAACAATAGCAGCGAGGAAGCCAGTCGCTACCTGAAGATGTACAGTGACTTCACCAACCAAACGCTGTCTGACATCGACAGGCCGGCTCGAAGCATCGAAGAAGAAATAGACTACATTCGCTTGTACTTGGGGCTGGAACAACTTAGGCTGGGCGAACGACTGGAGTATGGCATCACTATTGATGAAGAGGTGGACAGGAATACTTTGTTGCCCACCATGATGCTCTATACTTATTGCCAGAATGCCGTGAAACATGGCATCGCCAACAAACCTGAAGGAGGGCGCATAGACATTCGTATTCATAAGGAGGACGACAACGTGGTGGTGGAGGTGACCGACAACGGCGTGGGGCGCGCCGAGGCGGCTCGATTGAATAGAAACTCCACCAAACAGGGATTGTTGCTGCTAAAAGAGCAGATAGATCTTTGCAACCAGACCAACAAGCGGCCCATCCAACAGAAAGTGACCGACATGTATGACGAATGCGGACACCCTGCGGGTACGTGCTACGCAATGAGCGTTCCCGTCAACTACCTATACGAGGGAGAAAACAACAAAGATAAGTCATGAAGACATTGAAAGCCATCGTCGTGGAGGATGAGCGCCTGCCTCGCCTTTCTCTGCTACAGAAACTCGAGGACTTCCGCCAACAGGTGGAGGTGGTCGATAGTTGCGACAATTACGATAGTGCCTTGAGGAGCATCCTGAGACATCAGCCGGATTTGTTGTTCCTCGATATACAACTACAGGGGCGGGATGCTCTACAATTGCTCAATGAGGTGAAGCAGTCCTTTCAACTGCCTCATGTCATCTTCACCACAGCATACGCCGACCGGAAATATCTCCTTAGCGCTATCAAACTGGCTGCTGTTGACTACCTGCTCAAGCCTATCGACAAGAATGAATTGGCATTGGCTATCGCCAAGGCATGCCAGCAACCAAACGGCAACCCCGATGGCAACGGGTCGTCCAAACGTCTCTCTCTTCGGACGGCCATGGGAAAGATTTTCATCGATTCCTCCGATATCGCCTATGTCACTGCGGATGGCAATTACTCCCATCTCTTCACTTTCAGCAGTCGGGAGGATATCCTCGAGAGTCTGGCTACCATGGAACAGTTGCTGGATGCTGCGGGCTTCATGCGCGTGGACCGTCACACCATCATCAACACACAACGGGTGTATAAGTTGAACGTGAAACGTCAACTATGCACGTTGCTCTCTCCTGATGGAATGACACTCGATGTGGAGTTGTCGAAAAGCGGTGTCGAACGATTGATGAAGCAGTTGTAGGCTTATCGATATTGCTTGCGCAGGGTGTATGTCCCGTCTTTGTATTCTTTCGCTACACTCTCTCCAGGCAGAGTCACCGATGCCGTGGAACCTTTTGGAATGGTGAATGTCCAAACCCATTCGTCGCCTTCGTATCGCCAGTGGCTTTCGATAAGGCCTGCCGACGATGCGTATGACGCATCTACAAAACCAAGCCTGCGGTCGGGAATGGGGCGCATGATGATGTGTTTGAAACCGGGGCATGATGGGTCGGAGGCTATGCCGGCACATGTCTGCCATATCCATTGACAAACGCAACCGTAGGCATAGTGGTTGAAACTGTTCATGCCGTTGGGTCCCATGCCCTTGTCCTTCGTATAACTGTTCCACCGTTCCCAAATGGTGGTGGCGCCGTTGTCCACGGAATAGAGCCAACTGGGGTTCTTGCGCTGGAAAAGCAGGGTGTAGGCGATGTCGGCCATGCCGTTTTCGGTCAACGTGGGCATTAGTATGGAGGTGCCTAAGAAACCGGTCTGAAGACAGTCGCCGTGTTGCCGGAAATTCTCGCGCAACCGTTCTGTCATCCTTGCCTTGGCATTGCCGACAAATAGATGGTTGCGTAAGGCGAAAAGGGCAGGGGTCTGCATGGTGTTGAGAATGGGGGTCTTGAAGGTGCCGTCGGCATTGAAAAATCTTTCGCGAAGGTAGTTCTTGGCTCTCTGATGCATCTCGTCGAATTCGGAGGTGTTCCTGCCGGTGGCGGCGGCCATGTCGCGCATCATCGAGGCGTCGATGGCCCAATAGGAAGCACCTAAGTAGTTCCAATATTCGATGGCTTCGGGCAGAGGTCCGTCTTTGAAGGCGCCTCCACCGCAACTCTCCAATGGCTCGTAACTTAACCAGTCGGCCCACTGGTAATTGCCGTTTTCTTGGCTTAGCAGTGCATGGTCGTATTTCGTCTGGTCGATATGGGCCATGTATCGCTTCATCGATTCCCATGATTCCTCGATAATGGAGGGGTCGCCAAACTGCTTCCAGATGGTCCAGGGAACGATGATGCCGGCGTCTGCCCAACCGAGGCGCATGTATTCATTGCTCCAGGATCCATATTGTGCCGAGGGGGCCACGCCGGGGAAACCGCCTTCGGGACTTTGGGAGTCGCGGAGGTCGCGGAGCCATTTGTGGAAGAAACGATTGGTGTTGGCAAAAAAACTGCCTGTCTCGCAGAACACTTGGGTGTCGGCTGTCCAGCCTAATCGTTCGTTGCGTTGCGGACAGTCGGTGGGCACGCTAAGGTAGTTGGAGCGCATTCCCCACATGGTGTTGGAGATGAGTTGGTTGATGAGCGTGTTGCCGGTGGTGATATGGCCTGTTTCGAGGTCGGGGGTGATAGAACTGACGGGGACGGATTGTATCTTTTCAATGAACACTTCGTCGGTGGCAGTGATGGAGAGGTAGCGATAGCCAAAGAAGGTGCAGCGGGGGATGTATTCGACTGGCTTTTCGCTGTTGGCGAAGATATAGTCCAGACGGATGCTCTTTTCGTGGATGCGTAGATTGCGCCGGTGGATGCTTCCTTCGGCATCGTCCATGCCGCGGCTCTTGGCTCCGTTGCCGTCATTGAGCATTTCGGCGGGCAGACAGGTGAGGTGGGTGCCTTCCTTGGCCTTGAACCGGAAGGAGGGGACAGCGGCGCAATTCTGACCGAAGTCGATGACAAGATGTTCGCCGGGGCGCACTGTCATCGTCGTGCCGGAAGGATATTCGCGGTCGATAACGACCTTGCCATAGGATTCTGCCATGGCTCCCTCTACTTGGGAATAGACGTAGGCGCGCTGGGGGTTCAACACCATTGCATCCAAAAAGTACACCTCTGCACCGTTTTCTGGCACGATTTCGCCCACATACTCCTTGCTAATGGAGGGCTCGCTGAGGCGTTCGGGGGTCATGAAGCCCAAAGGAATGCGGGCGTCGTACGTCTCTCCGTCGAAGATGGCGGCGTGGGTCACCGGACCCGCAATGCCTGCTTTCCAGTCGGTGGCGTTCGTTCCGTAGAGGTGGGTGCTGCCGTCGGCGAATGTTAGTTCAAGAACACCTCGGAAGGCGCATTTCTGACCATACATCCCGTCGGTTCCGCTGGGCGTGATAATCTTGTCTGCCCACCATCCAGGGGTCACTTGAACGGCAAGTTGGTTCATGGCATTCTTTTTCTTGTGAAACGCCGGGGTCACGTCATAGGTGAATGAATATTTCGTGCGGCTGTGGTGGGAGAAACCAGGGCGTAGCACTTCCTTGCCGATGCGCTGGCCGTTCACATATAACTCGTTCACGCCCAAACTGGTTGTCATCCAAAGGGCTTTCTTTACGCGTTGGGGGTTCTTGATGGTGGTCGCAAACCAGTTGGCTCCGTCTGCTGCTCGGGTGTCGTCGTTCACACGCCCCTTCACAACAGGTGCGTCGGATACGCAAATCCATTCTGCTTCGTTCCACGCCTTGTCTGGCAATGGGGCCACTACTTGTGCGTTCATCGCCATGTTGGCAAGGCATAGGATAAATAGTAAAGTGTTTCGTTTCCTGCGTTTCATGATCGTCTTTTTCGGGTAATTTAATCTGAGGCGGTGCACTATTCGTCTGGCTGTTGACCGTCGTGGGCCTTCCACATGCACTCTGTGATTTTCATGTCGGAAAATACTGCTTTGAAAGTGGATTCTTCGGGCGAGCACGCATAGATGCCAAAACTGATGGCGTCGGCACCGGCATATACATGGCATATTCGCATCTGACTGAAATCTACGCCGTTGGTCGAACATTCGATGCAGTAGTCGTCTTCCCTGCGCGAAAAGCGATACCACATTGTCTTGACATCGGCGGGAATGGCTGTCGTCGCCCAGTCGGAATAGCCCTTGTTGGTCACCACACTGCCAAGGTGTTGGAATTCGTCATTCTCATATTCTACAGAACCTTTCAACCAATTTTCGCTGTCCAAATACATCACGATGCCACATTGGTCGAAACGGTGATGGCTTTGGGTGAAGTCGGTCTTGACGACAAAACTGAAGAACTTCTCGCGGGTTGACATCTGCAACACGGGGGCATTGTCGTTTTGAAAGTGATAATAGGTCCGCTGCCACAAGTCGGTGTGGGGGGCGGTGGTTATCTCTATCGTGTCGCCCTTGACCTCAAATCCTCCTGGCTCTCTTGTCCACTGGAGACTGCTAATGTCCACATGACCGTCGTGGGACAGTGCTTCTTTTACGTTGTCTATAATATCCATGTCTGATTCTTGGGGAGTGGGATGCCCACACGAGGTGAACATCAGGATGAAAATGAATAATGGTAAAGTGATCTTGTGCATAGTTGTATAGGATTTGAAGTATCTTCTATCTGACCATCTTCCCTACGACAAGTTTGTCGCCGCTGAGATCGACTTCGAAAAGATGGGGGATGCGAATGTAATGCCCATTGTCGTTCTTGTGGCTGTGTACCGACATCATCCACCGTCCTTCGAGTGTCTTGAACAACATGCCATGCCCGAAGTCGGGTGGGGTGATGGGCTGCTGTTCCTGAACCCACGGCCCGTCGAGCGTTCCCGATTCGGAATAGGCCACACCCTGTGTGTAGGTGCTATACACCCAACTTGTCCATATCATGCCGAGGCGACCTGTCCGCGTTCTGAATAGGAAAGGACCGTCGGTCACCTTGTTGGGCTTGACAACGCCGTCTTCTTTCTCACGACTCCAAGGACTGTCGCTGGCGCGAAAAAGCACCTTGGGGCTTCCTACACTGCCGCTCAAGTCGTCCTTGAGTTGGATTTTCTCCATTGTCCCATTCCAGTTGCTGAGCCACTCGCCGCAAAAGACCATGTAGGGAAGGCCGTCGTTATCAACCCAGAAAGTGCCGTCGAGAGTAGGACGGTCGGCTGGCAGATAGGTCTTGTCTTTCATAGGCAAATAGGGGCCTTCTGGCTTGTCACTGACCAGCACATGGCTGGCTCTCCGCTCTATTACGTTGCCCCTGACGACGCCGATTTTCACGTCGCGGTTGGTGAATGTGGCAAAGTAGTAGTATCTTCCCTTGTACTGATGCAGTTCTGCTGCCCATATCATGGGGTGGGGGCCCATCCATGACGTGGAATCGGTCATGGCTACGAAATATGGACCTGTCCAGTATTCAAGGTCTTTGCTGGTATAGAGCATGCCTCCCGTTCCCGTCATGTAATATGTCTTTGAAACTGAATCGGCGAGGATGGCTGGGTCGCTTAACCGTATCTCGCTCAAATGGCGAGTCTTCACTTCGGGCTTTCTTCGGTTTTGACCTGCTGCCGTCTGTCCATTCAATATCGTCAACAAGACGAGTAACACACTGCTCAGATAGTTGCTAATAATGGGATAGGGCTTCATATTGCTAATTGATTAGGTGGGGGAATGGACTTAAGAAAATTAGATGACAGGAAATCGCTTTTCAAAAGAATGAATTATTTGTCCTTCTTGGCTGTTTCCGTGAGCGATTCCCTCGCGCCTTTGTCCGCAGCGTCGATATAGGTGACAAGGGCGTTGTTGCCCACGATGTTGAGTTGCATGCTCGCAAGTAGGTTGCCTTTGAAATAGTCGGGATAGACTTCCTCAAAATTGTTGCACACCTTGTCGGCAATGCCGAAAAAGAGGGCATAGACGAGGTATTCTTTCCATAACTTCAATTCGCTGATGTCGCGCTCCTTGATGAGCGAAAAGTCTAATAGGTATTTCTTCAGTGCAAGCAACTGTTTGGCGGTCTCGGGGTCTTCTGCGACCTTGCGTTGCGACTCGGTCAGGGTGGTGAGGTCGCGCAGGAAGTTGTCTTTGCTGTAGCGGAAGTAATGCTGAAGTTCACGGGGTTGTAATACCTTGTCGCTGCCGGCGGCAAGGGTAAGAAGATGATGGAAGCGTCTCTCTAAAGTCATGTCTTTCGTTGGGTCGTTGCCTGTGGGCCAAGTGCCGATACTTAGCACGACATGCGGCTCAGAGCCATAGACATTCGACTTGTATTCCATCTTCAAGGCGCCTGAATCAACCAACCGCAAGATAAGTGCGCCAAAGAGGCCTTTGTAGTCGGAGAGAAGGGAGGAGGAAAGGGAGTTCTTCACCACGTTGGCGACTTTCAAGTCGCCTCCGGCGGGTGCGTCGCGATAATATTCCAAGCCTCGCGACAACCGTTGGCGCAAAAGAAGACGGCGCAAAGGCTGGAGGGAGAGGAAGTACCAAATGGTGCGGAATACTTTTTTGTACATGCCGACGAAAAGCACGATGAGCGCCACAGGGATGAAGATGATGGCAAGCAGCATGATGGGCATCTCAAGCCAAAACGGAAGAAATGACCCTTCGTCTTCTCCCGTGGCAAAGACGGGGAGAATCGGCAGGAGAGTGAGGATGAGGAATGCTGTTCTTAATCGGTTCATGGCTTCTTTCTGCATAAAGGTTAAATGTCGTAAATCTCGTCAACATGCCAGGCAAAGGTGAAACGACCCATCTGGCCTGCCACGATGTCTTCCACCGCAGGGGCTGCTTCGCCGATGGCACTCATCATCTTGTTGAGCACTTGGCGGTGGGCATGGCTTGTCGTTAGGAGGTATTGGAGCGGGCTCCATGTGTTCTGGTCGGATGGCAGGAGGGTGCTGAGTTTCTGAAGCGTGCTGTCCTCTATGCCAAACAAATAGGCGTAGGTCATGTATTCGGGCCAAATTTTAAGGAGTTCCAATGCGCCTTTGTCAAAGGTGGCATTCTCATAACTTGATGGCAGTTGCTGGAGAAAGCGCTTCATTCCGAAAATGTTTCTGACATCCTCCTTACTATATGCCTTTAGGCTGATATTGGTGTTGAGGAGGTCGGCAAATTGGAATAGCGGTTTGAAAATACCGCTGGAGGAACCGACGGCTTTTATCACGTCTTGGGGACGTAGGGTGCCGTCGGGGCGGGCGGCTGCCTTCATCAAGTCAAAGACGCTTTGCTCAAATTGTTGGTCGAGACCGGCATGGGGCTCTGACTTCCATTCTCCTAATCTTAGTCCAATATGTCCGTTGCCGTCGCTGCCAAATCCTATACAACCTCGCGAAAGGAGCCGCCAAAGGGCTGCACGGGCAACGGGTGACTTGCTGTTGACCAAACCATAGTTGAATTTCCCTTTCATCGCGTAAGTATCGACAATGCTGCCATATAGAGCGAGATAGGGATAGGGGGGGGCTGTGAACGCACCATAACGCATGCGGCGTACCAACATCCGCAGGGGTTTGAGGGATATGAGATACCAGCCCAAGAGCAGCAGGTTGGTGAGGCCGGTGGCCATGGAGACAACTTTCTGCCCATGACCTTTGACTGCATGGTAGATAATCGCACCCAACCAGAAAAATATGCCAAAGCACACCACGGTGGTCATGCCATTGTCGAATGTAGGCTCTGTCTGGTAGCCCATGAAGAAAAACAAAAGGGCGAATAGCGCGACTTTATAGTATTTTTTGATGATGTATTTTAACATGGCTGGTCGTTTGAGGCTTTGATGGCTACAAAATTACGAAATTTAGCGAATTTAGCAAATGTTGGCCTCATATTTTGTACGCATTATTTCAGTCACTGCCTCCTCGGTACTCTGACATCTTTCGAGAAATCGTTTTTCCATATTTGCAGGATATTTGATTCCTAATGTTAAATCTATTGAACAAAATACGCGTTTTGACCAATTATTCGTAATTTTGCAACCTGCAATCTACAAACAACATTACTATAATGGAATATATGTCTCAGGAGGGCTACGACAAACTCGTGGCCGAACTGCGGCAGTTGGAAAGTGTGCAACTGCCACAAGTAAGGGAAGCCATCGCAGAGGCGCGTGACAAGGGCGACCTCAGCGAAAATTTTGAATATCATGCAGCAAAGCGCGAACAGGCAAGGTTGCTGAGTAGGATTAGTTTCAAGCAGAAAGTGCTGGCTAATGCACGGGTCATCGATACGTCAAGGCTCGGTGGTGACACCGTCCAACTGCTTAGCAAGGTGGAAATTACCAACTTGGCCAACAACAGCAAGATGTCTTACGTCATCGCCAGCCAGCACGAAGCCAACCTCCGTGAGGGTAAAATTTCTGTTAAGTCGCCCATCGCCCAGGCTTTGCTCAACAAAAAAGTTGGCGACACCGTGGAAGTGCGTGTCCCAGCAGGAGTAATGAGGCTGCGCATCGAGAGCATCACCAAATAATCCTTCTTCTGCTTGCCCTTATCCTCTCAAATCCTCCTCAGCAAAGACGTCACATTGTGGCGTCTTTAGTCTTTTCCTCTCCATAGCCTCTATAGCCTCTATTGCTTCTATATCCTCTATTGCCTCTATTGCTTCTATATCCTCTATTGCTTCTATATCCTCTATTGCTACTATAGCCTCTATAGCCTCTATCCCCCCATTCCTCCATCCCCTCCACCCCCCAATCCCGCCCCTAATTCATCTTTCTTTATCTTTTTCTTTCTTTAAGGGCATTTTTATATGTCTTTTGATGAGATAATTCTATTTTTTTCGTATTTTTGCACCAATATTTTATATCAATCACCAAACTACTTTTTATGAAAAAACTATTTACGCTATCAACACTTCTTTTGTTTGCTCTATGTGTGAGCGCTCAAGAAAAGAAAACGTGGGATTTCACGCAGGGTCTCAGTTATGAGACCATCGAGAATCTCAATGCCGACGCCACCAACTGGGCGGAAAATGGCAACGATGCCGACGGCAATGTCAACAACTGGAAAAACAATGCCAAGCCTGACCCCAACTCTCCCCTGATGGCCAATGGCGTTGTTATCCCTGAGACAGCAGGTCTGCTTTTCGATATTGGCAACAACAAGAGCAATAGTATCCACCTGGCTACTACAAAACTGCGTCTCACCAGAAAGGGCACTACCATCACCTTCCCCCAATTGGTCAACGGACAGAAAATCACCATCGTCGGACGCTCTGCCAATAGCACCGCAGAAAACCGAGGTATCGCTCCTTCTTATGACTACATCAAGTTCGTCAGTGGCACGCAGACCAATGGCGCTTGTATCTTCTTGGGCAATCAGGTCGATGGCTCAGAGGGAACTTATACTTTCGTGTGGCAAGTGCAGACCGACTCGCCCGACCCTGTTGACGTGAAGTTCCAACTGACTCCTGATGCTGGCATCGACTTCACGCTCTTCATGATTGACGAGGGCGACGCTCCCGACGTGGAGGAGGCCCAACCCATTGGCTATCTCTACAGTGGTTCTCTCGACGACGACTATGCTTACGCCTTCCTTTCGGGCGACAGCCGCTTCGCACTCACCGAAATCAATGTCGATGAGACGGAGGCTAAGGCCGACTCCCTTTGGAAATTCAATGGCATCGTGGTAAGTCCTACCATCGGTGCCGAAAGTCCTTATCTTTCTACTATCAAGAATGCAATCGCATACGTCCCGACGCTGAATTTCAATCCTGCTCTTTATCCTGCTCTTGAATTGGGCTCGGCTGTCGCTACTGAGACGAATGTGCTCACGGTCACCGACCCGGAAAACAAGGCTTTCGAAGGACTGGATGTCGCTGAAGGCATAGAGTTGTTCCTCGAGGGGGCCATCACGGGCGTGAACTTGGGCGACTACTGTGCCAACGACCAAATCGTGGCTAAGGCGGGCGATGTAACGGCCATGCACATCCACAACGCTAAGCGCAATGCCTATATGTTGCTCCCCATACCTCTGGCCGACATGCCCAATGTAAATGTGGACTTGGTGGCTCAACTCATCCCGCAGGCTCTGCAGGCTGTGGTGGAGACCAAGCAGGAGGTGAAGTCGGTAGCCAAGCCGGTCATCAGCGTCACTCAGGAGAATGGATACACCACCGTGGCGCTCTCTGCCAACTACAGCACGAAGATCTTCTACACCACCGATGGCTCTGATCCTACCACCGAGAGCACGGTCTATACCGAACCGTTCACGCTTACACAGAATGCAACGGTCAAGGCAATGGGTATTGGAGATGGATATACGCCGAGCGACATCGCTTCCAAGGATGTTGTCATCATGACGCAGGCGGCTGCTCCTGTCTTCACCGTGGCACGTGAGGCTGGCAAGTCCGTGGTCTCCATCTCGGGGGCCAGCGAGGGGGCAACCATTTACTACAATTTCAACAATAGCAACGTCATCACAGAGTCGGTGGCTTACACCGAACCGGTGGAGATTACCACTCCCACCACCATCTATGCTTTCGCTTCGGGCGGTGATTACCTCGTTTCCGAAATCGCTTCCAAGTTCGTGGGTGTCGATGGTATCGACAATTCCAACATCCGCTGGGATGTCATGGCTCACTTCGACGCCAATGCTGACGACTGGAAGGGCAAGGGACAGCAAACCGATGACTCGGGTGCCATCGTCAATGCCAACTATTTCTTTACTTGGGGAAAGAACGCCGGCCAGTATTATGACTATGAGAAGGTGAAGGAGGTCGTGAAGGGCTCCGAGGGACAGGACTCCACCATTTACGAGGTGGTGGCTCCGGAGGTGTATGAGGCCAACGGTTGGATCCTCAAGTCACGTGGACAGGTGCTCACATGGGAGAGCCTCAACTTGGGCTACAACATAGGCGACACAAGCATGCGCAATCCCGACACGGCTGCCGACGTGATTGGTGTCAACGACACTCTGGGCATCACGCCCAACGCCATCACCTTCGGCAAGCAGCCGTCGGATGGCCCGTTCAACGCCAGCCTCGAGACAACGGCTAAATACCAGGCTCCGTTTGATGTCATCGTATATGCTGGCAACGGCAACGACGGCGAGTATCCTAAGATGCAAATCGAGGTGTCGGCCGACGGCGAGAACTGGACGAAGATCGGCGACGTTGACTACTCGCTCATCAAGCGCAACTGGAAGCGCACGCAACTGAGTTACGATGGCGCCGACGAGGTGTTTGTGCGTCTGCTCCACACCCAGGCAAAGTCGAGCGGCCAAATCTACGACATCTACGTGATGAACAACGGTGAGTACTCGAAGCAGTATTCCGAGTCGGCTCTCGACGGCATCGTGACCGTGGCTCCCGCCACTGGCAAGGTGGTCCGCACCGAGGTGTTCTCCATCAATGGCACTCGCCAGGCTGGTATGACGAAGGGCGTCAACATCGTCCGCAGCACCCATGCCGATGGCTCTGTCACCACACGCAAGGTGATTGTCAAATAACACATCATCTACCTACATCATGAAGGGGCGGCTTGTCAAGCCGCCCCTTCATGCATTTATAACTTGTAGAGCCTTGAATTAAAGTACGACATGAAGCATCTGTTTTGGGAATGAAAGAAGATTTTCGATTCTTTTCCTACCATTTGCAGGCATAAAATCGGCATTTTTGTACGTTTTTGCCAACAAATCGTACATTTTTACATAGCCTTGGAGCACGATAATCAATAATTTTGCCGACAAAGAAAACCAATCCGGCTCCATTGCACGGGGCGAAAACACATTCGAAACATACATTTATCCAATTAATATCAATCACCTAATTAAAAACCTATGTCAAAGAAAAACATTTTATCCATGCTTTGCATCTGTCTGGGAATGCTTTTGGGCGTCTCACAGACGATGTTTGCGCAAGGTGCGCAGAAGCAGAGAGTGACAGGAACGGTGACCGATGAGTCGGGAGAGCCGCTCATCGGTGTCACTGTGGTCGAGAATGGTGCCAACGTAGGAGCCATCACAGATTTCGATGGCAAGTACACACTGGAGGCACCTGCCAATGCCACACTCACATTTAGTTATGTGGGCTATTTGACCCAGAACGTGAAAGTGGCAGGACAACCCACTCATAATGTCGTCCTAAAAGAGGACAACGCATTGCTCGACGAAGTGGTCGTCGTGGGTTATGGCATCCAGCGCAAGAGCGACGTCACCGGCGCACTCACGCGTGTCAATGAGGAGCAACTCAACAGCCGACCCGTGAGCAATGCCTTTGAGGCACTTCAGGGCAAGGCTGCGGGTGTCGACATTACCACCAGTGAGCGACCGGGTACGGTGGGTAGCATCCTCATCCGTGGTAGTCGTTCCATCAATGCCTCCAACTCACCTCTTTATGTTGTGGACGGCATCCCCGTGAGCGACGGCATCGACAACATCAACCCGCGCGATATCGAGGCTATCGACATCTTGAAGGACGCTTCATCTACTGCCATCTATGGTAGCCGAGGTGCCAACGGCGTGGTGCTTATCACCACTAAGCGTGGCAAGGAGGGAAAACTGCAACTCTCCTACGCAGGAAGTTTTACCTTTGAGAAATTGGTTGACAAAAGTCCCGCTTTCAGTGCCAGCGACTACATCACTTGGCGTAGGTGGGCGTACTACAACTCCAATCCTGAACTTTATCCTCGTGGTGACCAACCTGACCAGAAACTTGACCAGGACTTCTTCTCTGGCGACGATGCTGCTTTGGCTAACGTCAACAAGGGATGGGCAAATGGAAAATGGGATGGCTCGCTCGTGAGCGACACCGATTGGGAAGGCTTCGTCACACAGACGGGCATCACACAGGAGCATACACTCCGCGGCTCTGGCGGCACCAAGGACATGCAAAGTTCTTTCTCTTTCGGATACCTCGACAACCAAGGAACGCAAAAGGGACAGGAGTTCAAGCGTTACAACGTGGCTATCACTACCGACATACAAACTACCAAGTGGTTCAAACTCGGTGGCTCTATCAATGCTTCGTGGAGCAAGCAGAAGTATGGCTATTCGCGCACTGGACAAGTGGGCACTTCATCGGGACCTGTGGATATCTACAGCGCTGCCAAGGCACTGCCGCATTACACCGTTCCCTACAGTGACTCGGGCGACCTTATCAACCAGCCTGGTGGCTCGGTGGTCAATGCCTATACCGTCATCGACGAATGGGAGAAGTCAAGGGATAACCGCGAGTATTTCAGGGCAATGGGTAGTTTCTACGCCCAACTCGATTTTGGCAAAATCCTCGAACCGCTACAGGGACTCATGTACAAGATGCAGTTCGGACCTGATTTCCGTTACTCTCGCTCGGGCATCTTCCTCGATGCCAGTTCGGCAACTCGTAAGGGGGGCAACAACTTCGCTCGTCGCAATGACGACCGTCACTTTACCTGGACGCTCGACAACATGCTGCTCTACAACCGCATCTTTGGCGACCACTCCGTGGGCGTCACTCTCCTCCACAGTGCCACCAAGTACAATGCCGAGAGTAGTGGCATGAGCGCTCAGCGCATCTACATGCCTTCCTTCCTCTGGAACAACTTCGGCGATATCGATGTCACCAATACCGACAATCAGGCTGGCATGAGTTCTGGGTTCTCGCAGAATACGCTGCTCTCTTACATGGCTCGCGTCAACTACTCGTTCAAGGATCGCTACTTGCTCACCGTCTCTGGTCGTTACGACGGCGCATCGGTGCTCGCCAAGGGCAACAAGTGGAGTTTCTTCCCGTCGATGGCTATCGGATGGCGCATGGAACAGGAAAACTTCCTCAAGGATGTCAGTTGGCTCGACCAACTCAAACTGCGTTTCGGCGTGGGTACCACAGGTAATGCTTCTGTAGGGGCATACGGAACATTGGGCACCATTCAGTCGTTCTATATGCCGTTCAGCACTGGCAATGAGCGTATCCTCATCACCAACGAACCTTATTACACCAACAATCAGACTCGATTGGCTAATAAGGACCTCGGATGGGAGCGCACAACACAATACAACTTCGGTATCGACTTCAGTTTCCTCCGTGGACGCATCAACGGTACGCTCGATATCTACACCTCTCGCACAAAAGACCTGCTCTTGCAGCAGTCGCTGCCTTCGCTCACTGGCTATCCTTCAATGATGGCCAACATAGGTGAGACGAAAAACAAAGGTTTTGACTTCACTCTCAATGTCATCCCGGTGCGCGTGGCTGACTTCGAATGGAGCAGCACCGTCAATGCCGCCTATCAGAAAGACGAAATCGTGGAACTGGCTAATGGCAAGGAGGATGACATCAACAACTCTTGGTTCATCGGTGAGAGCATCGCTGTTTACTACGGATACCAAAACAACGGACTTTGGCAGGAGAGCGATGCTGCAGAAATGGCTAAGTTCAATGAAAATGGAAATAAGTTTACCGCTGGTAGCATCCGCCCGGTTGATCAAAACGGCGACTACAAAATCAATGAGGAAGACCGTGTAATTCTCGGCAACCGCAATCCAAGGTGGACACTCGGATGGAGCAACACCTTCTCTTGGAAGGGACTTGAACTCACCATCGACCTCTTCGGACGTTTCAAGTATATGATCAGTACTGGAGGCGAAGGACAGTATGGCATGTACGCTCAGCGCAAAATCGACTACTGGACACCCGACAACACTGGGGCTGAATGGCAGAAACCGGTTTACAGCACCGCTGGCGGCGACTCCTATTCCTCGCTGCTCGGATTCAAGGATGCTTCGTTCATCAAGGTGCGCAACCTCTCCTTAGGCTACCGCTTCGACAAGGCTCTCTGCAACCGTATCGGCATCAATGGCGCCAAGGTGTATATTCAGGGAAGAAACCTCGGCATGCTCTATTCGTCGGTTGATTTCATGGATCTCGACACTGGGGCTACCTACTTCAACAGAGGCTTCACCTTCGGACTCCAACTTGATTTCTAAAATTTTGTCGAACACAACTCAAGAAAGGAAAAAATCATGAAATACTTCAATAAAATCACAAAATGTATGGTCGCCGTGCTCGTCGCTGCTGGGTCCACTTCTTGCACCGACAGTTTCCTGGAGGAGAATGGCGGGCACCTTCTCTCTGAGGACTTGCTCAAAACAGAGGAGGGAGCACTCTCCATGGCGGCTGGACTATATGGAAACATCCGATGGCATTTCGGATACGAGTGGGCGTATGGCATCACACTCTATGGATGCGATGAGTTTACCAATGGGGCGGACCTCACTTCGGAACCTTGGAACACTTACGACAACCGATTGCAACCGCTTGACTGCACAAGGGCTCTTGGTGCCGCTAACAACAACTGCCCGCCGGTGTCGGGACTTTGGAACCAAATGTACTATGGCATCTCTACTGCCAACTTGGTGATTGCTCGTGCTGAACAGGTGAGCGACGAGGCTTCGAGAAAGAGCGCCCTCGGTGAGGCGCACTTCCTGCGCGGATACAACTACTACCGCCTTTTTGCTCAGTATGGAGGCGTGGTATTGCAAACAGAACCGGCTACTGGTGTCAACAAGCACTACACGAGGGCCTCTGAGGAGGAGACGCTCAACCAGGTCATCTCTGACTTCGAGACTGCATACAACAACTTGCGCACCGACAAGTGGCGTGGCAATGGAACATGGACCAAATACACCGCTGCACATTTCCTGGCAAAGGCTCTGCTTTTCCGTCAAAGTGAGCGTTGCGCCAGTTGGAACGGCAAGTATGACAAGAAGGCCGACCTCGACCGCGTCATCACGCTTTGCAACGAGGTCATCACTGCTTGTCCGCTGGAGAGCGACTATGCTAATCTCTATGCCAACTGGACGGGGGTGGATTGCAGCATCGAGGGGTCGAAGGAGGTTCTCATGTGTGCTGAGCACAACGATGCAACATCTACGCAGGGACGCTTCGGCAACCGTACCTACAACTACTTTGGCCCGCAGTTCTCCAACTTCTCTGGCTCTTGGGTGAAACGTGGTCAGTTCATCGGCGAAATGGACTTCCAGCGTTGCCGTCCCACAGAATACACCTACGCCATCTTCGACAATGTCAACGATGCTCGTATGTGGAAGACCTTCAAGACAGTCTATGGTCTCAACAACATCCCCACGATGAAGAAAGTCACCAACGCCGATGGCAAGGAGGTGTCGGTGTATGATCCCGACAAGGTGGCGAGCACCAATGGCATCGCCCTTGAGGCTGTGCCCAACATCGGCGACTATGGCATCGTCTTCATCCTCAATAAGAAAGACGACCCGCGCTTCAAGGATGAATCTACTTATGGCACCTTCGGACGTGGCGCTCAGGCTCACACTTTCGTCCATCCCGAAACGGGCAAATGGGTGCCCAATGTGTTCCCTGTTTACCTCGGCGGAAAATATGCTCTTTACAACTATGGCGTGAGCGGAAACACTGCCACCAGCAACGTGTTCTGCGGCATCAATAAGTGCACCGATGGTTCGAGAACCGCTGAGAAGGGCGACGCCCACCGCGACGTTATCATGGCTCGTTCGGGCGAGACTTATCTCATCAAGGCGGAGGCTCAGGTGAGGTTGGGTAACTACCAGGATGCCATCAATACCATCAATATCTTGCGTGCTCGCGGACAATGGAAGGACAATGAGGATCGTGAATACTACGCCGATGGCTCGCTCGCTTTCGAAGGCAACTCCACCAACGGTGCTACAAGTGCTTGCGTCAACGAGACCAACACCAAGATGACCAACCAGAAGGTGTGGGAGGCTTCCAACCCCTGGAAGAGTTCTTACTATCTGTCAACAGGCATAGAGCGCACGACGGCTGCTTCCAACTTGCAGATTGCCAGTTACACCCAACTGCCTCCCGAGGATGAGGCTGTACTGGCTGCTCTCGGATGCTCCGGCGACTACGACCGCATGCTTAACTTCGTGTTCAACGAGCGTACACGCGAGTTGCTGGGCGAGTGGAACCGTTGGGAAGAACTGAGCCGTGCTGGATTGCTCATCAGAAGGGCAAAGGCATTCAATCCTGAGGCTGCCCCCAACATCACTGCCAACAAGCATGAGTTGCGTCCTATCCCGCAGGCTTTCATCGACATCCTGCAAAACGAGGATGGCACCAACCTCTCCGACGAGCAGAAGAAAGCCTGGCAAAATCCTGGATACTAATAACACCAGATAGGTTTTCTAATTAGTTATTTTTAGGTTAACAGGTAAAAGGCCGCGGCGACTGTCTGAGAAAGATGGTCGCCGTTTCCTAT
>CAMKSZ010000024.1 GCA_946415525.1 uncultured Prevotellaceae bacterium
AAGGCTTTCTCCATCGGTGTCGATATACGAGTTGCCGTCAATGTCTTGTTCTTCGGAGTCTTCGCTCTCCTCTTCTTCATTTGTGGTGGATTCCTCAGATACCTCGTCGTTCTTGTCTATGTCTGATTCGACTGTATTGCTCTCTTCGATGGGCAAGGGGTCTTCTTCTTCCTCGACAGCAGATTCAGTGGTTGTCGCGTCTTCTGCGATTTCTTCCGAATTCTTTTTGCTGGTGTCGATGGGGAGGGCCTTGTCGCCGGATTCGGGGAGGGCGTCTGTGGCAGACAAAGTGCTGGGGTCTTCTATCTCTTGGGGCGTTTCATCGGCGGAGGCGGTGCCTTCCTCTGCATCGGTGTGGTGGAGCGCCTCGTATGGCCTGTAACAGTTAGGGCATAGCCCGTCGCTCTTGAAATACACCTCACCACAATGGGCGCATTTCACTATTTTACCGGCAATTTCTACCCCGCAACTTGGGCAGGTTGTCGCTTTATCGCTGGTCTGGTGTCCACATTCGGGACATTTGATAATTGCCATGATCGCTCTTAGGTTAGAATGTTGTTTATATATCGGTATGGATAATTGGTTACCAACGCTTGAAGCGTAGTTCGCGGAGACTGTGCTGACCCATCAGGCGACTTTTGTCCACATAGCCCCTTACGCCGTTGATGCGCCCCTTGCCGGTGTATTGCCAGATGATGTAGTCGCGATCGTCCGCCAACTGGGGCGCGGTATCGGAATACATCGCCACCATGAGTTTGTAATCATCGACACGCCCCAACAGGTAGTTGTTGTAGAAATTACGACCTGTGTAAAGCAACGGTTTTTGATGGTAGGCTTCTTCCACTAAAAGAAGAAACTTCATCAAGGAGTCGCAAAACTGATAGGTGCTCATCGAACGGGGTTTGGTTTCTATGTCGATCATCGGGATGAGGTCTTGGTCGCCTGGGCGACATTGACTCATGAAATTGTGCAACTGAAGATGCTGTGGAACATTGGCATGATAGAAATGGTATGAACCGACTTTCAGTCCATAGCGGTGAGCAAGTTCGATATTGTGTTTATATGTAGCGTCTTGGGTTTCCTTACCTTCCGTGGCTTTGAAATAGACATAGGCCATGTGGTTGTTTTCACCGAGGGTTTCCCACCACACGTCACCTTGGTAATGGCTCATGTCAAGACCGTGGATGTGGTTGCAGGTGTCCTCGCATTCCACCCTATACGACTGGGCATGGAGAGTCATAGCCGCAAATAATCCGACTAAGGTTATAAAAATTGTTTTCATTTCCATCATTCTATCAGATTGCAAAGATACAAAAAAAATAGATTTTGAGGAATTAAAAACAACTATTTATTCATTCTCATACTAAAAATATTTTTTATTCCTATTCACCACCCAGTTTTAGCCTTCACATCCTTCTATCTTCCCCATTCCTCCCATTCCTCCCATCTCCTCCCATTCCTCCCATCTCCTCCCATTCCTTCCCATTCCTCTCATTCTTCCCATCTCCTCCCATTCCTCCCATCTCCTCCCATTCCTTCCCATTCCCTCCCATCTCTCCCATCTCTCCCATCTCTCCCATCTCCTCTAACCCCCCGATTGAGAAAAATGTTAAAAATAAAATCACTATTCCAAAAGAAAAATGTAATTTTGCATTTACAATAAGGTATTTGCCTCTCTGTCTAAAAGAAACGCCCATTCATCGAGGTGACGAAGAAATACATCTCTTCAAGTGATAGATTGTCACTGCTGGGTATTCTTTATAGTAAAAGACATTTAATGATTTTTCTAACTTGTAAAATTCAATATTATGGCTATTAGTTCAACTGTTATCATCGTTGTTGCCATCTTAATCGTGTTGGCATTTTTCGTTTTCCTTTCATACGTGAAGGCTCCTCCTTCGTATGCGTTTATCATTTCTGGTCTCAGCCGTGAACCAAGGGTGCTGGTCGGGTCTGGCGGATTCCGCATTCCTTTCCTGGAAAGGCTCGACAAGGTCTATCTTGGACAGGTGACTGTCGATATCAAAACTGAGGAGAGCGTTCCGACCAACGATTTTATCAACGTGGATGTGGATGCCGTCGCCAAAATACGGGTGACACCTACGTCTGAGGGTACAAGGCTGGCTGCAAAGAACTTCCTCAACATGTCGCCTACCGACATCGCGGAGCAACTCCAGGACTCACTGCAGGGTAACATGCGTGAAATTATTGGCACGCTGGATTTGAGGTCTCTCAACACCGACCGTGACGGATTCTCCGACCAGGTGATGATGAAGGCTTCGCCTGACATGAGCAAACTGGGTATCGAGATTATCAGTTGCAACATACAAAATGTCACTGATAGAGAGGGACTTATCCACGACTTGGGTGCCGACAATACTGCCAAAATCAAGAAAGAGGCTTCCATCAACCGCGCCAACGCTGAGCGTGACGTGAAAATCGAGGTGGCACATGCCGATAGGGAGGCTAATGCCGCAAGGGTGGATGCCGACACGGCGATTGCCGTCAAAAACAATGAACTCGCTCTAAAGCGGGCTGCACTCAAACTGCAGGCTGATACGGCTCAGGCAGATGCCGATGCTGCTTATTCCATCCAGCAACAGGAACAACAAAAGACCATTAATGTCAAGACCGTTGAGGCTGAAATTGAGAAGACACGCCGGCAACAGATTCTATCAAAAGAGCAAATCGAAATCAGAATCAACCAATTGGCTGCCGAGGTGGAGAAAAAGGCTGATGCTGACAAATACCAGATCCAAAAGCAAGCAGAGGCTGACTTGGAACAGCGCAAGCGTGTGGCTGAGGCTCAGAGATATGAGGCTGAGCAAAAGGCTCTTGCACAAAATGCCGCTTCCGACGCTGCAAGGTATCAGTTGGAGCAGGAGGCTCAGGGTATCAAGGCGAAGGGCGAGGCTGAGGCTTATGCCATCTTGAAAAAGGGAGAGGCTGAGGCGCAGGCCATGGACCGTAAGGCTGAGGCTTACAAGAAATACAACAATGCCGCTGTCGTGCAGATGATTATCGAAGTGCTGCCGCAAATCGTAGAGAATGTGGCGAAACCTATCAGTGCCATCAAGGATGTCAACATCTACAGCAGCGATGGCGGTGGGGTGTCTTCAATGTCAGGCAACGTTCCTGTGGCCATCAAACAGGCTTTCGACGTGGTGCAGTCGGCTACTGGTGTCAACATGGCTGATATTCTGAGGGCTGGAACCATCGAGGCTCGGACTACTCGCAACATCAACCTGAACGATTCGGCTCAAGAGGTGGTCGATGGATTGAAAAAGGAGTGATTTACTTGACAATAATTGAGAAAAGGCCGGAAGCCAAATGCGACAGTGGTTCGCGGGGCTTCCGGCCTTTTTATGCTGTGGAGACGATTAGTCGGTCACGACATTCTCGCGCTGGATGTTCTTGCAGTTGTGAAATTCGGAGGCCATTTTAGCACTTATTTGGATGTTCTTCAAATAAATGTTCTCGATGGGTTTTTCGGGGAGTCCGTTGAAGTAGAGGGCGCGGTTGGCATTGCGGCATACTACGTTCTCAATGTGGATGTCACGAAACTCGGGCGTTGTCTCATCTACTGGCTGCATGTCGATGTTGTTGGCTTTTTCGCCGCTCTCCATCACTTCCACTACCGATTTGCCTCCGTAGTAGAGATTGAAGGTGATGGCGTCGGCCTGAATGTCAAACATGGAGATGTTGCGGATGAAAATATTGCTCACCACGCCGCCTCGGCCTCGGCAACTCTTGAAGCGAAGGCCGACATCGGTGCCGAGGAATTGGCAGTTATCTACAAGGATGTTCTTCACACCGCCACTCATCTCGCTGCCTACAACGAAACCGCCATGGCCCTGGAATACGGTGCAACCATCGACGACGACATTCTCGCAGGGAATGCCGCGCTTGCGGCCGTCGGCATCCTTGCCGCTCTTGATGCAGATGCCGTCGTCGCCGGCGTCAAAGGTGCTGTTGACGATAAGGGCGTTCTTGCATGACTCAAGGTCAAGGGCGTCGCCGTTTTGGGCATAAGAGGGGTTACGGGCAAGCACGTTGTCGATGATGATGTTTTCGCACATCAGCGGATGAATGTTCCATGCGGGGGAATTTTGGAAGATGACGTCTTGCAGCAACACGTTCTTGCAACCCACCAAACTCACCATCACAGGACGGAGAAAACGGCGGATGCTCTCCCATTCGGCATCGGTGCGAAGACCTTGGGGTACATTCATTTGGGCCACGGAGTCGCCTTTCAGATAACCGGCGTCGGGATACCATAGGTCGGCTCGCTTGAGGACTCCGCCTTGTGAGGTGATTTTCTTCCACATGGAGTCGGTCACCTTGCTGCGTTTCAGTGGGCGCCAGTAGATGCCATTGCCGTCGATGGCACCATGACCGGTGATGGCGATGTTGGTGGCGCCGTTGGCGGATAGCGGGGATTGACAGCGACGAGTGTCGAGGCCTTCAAATGAAGTCTTTATGATGGGATAGAGGGTCTCGTCGCCTGAGAAGAGAATGACGGCGCCTTTTTCCAAATGAAGGTCTATGTTGCTCTTCAACTCAATAGGACCGGTAAACCAAATGCCTTGGGGGACAATGAGGTGCCCGCCACCTTTGGCACTCAATTCTTTGATGGCTTTGGCAAAGGCGGTGGTGCAGAGCGACGACCCGTCGCCCTTGGCTCCGTAGTCTGAGAGGTTGACTTTGCGATTGGGAAAGACGGGGGCTTTCACTTCCGGCATCTTGAACGGGAGGTTTTCCGTGTACTTCTTGTAGGGGTTGGTCTGTGCGGCAAGGCATTGGCAGAGCAAAGCAAGGCAGCAGGTCAAAATCAGATTTCTTTTCATAAGCAGTTTGTTGGATAAGGGTTGTTGTTGTTTTATTCTTCAATTTCGGAGAGGCCTTTCAGAAAACCTTGATATATGGTGGAGAAGGCTTCGCGTGGGGCGTAACGGCGATAGGTAAGCGTATGACGGATGGAGCGCAGCGTGCGGAGGGGACTGCCAATCACAAAACCGCCTTTGCTCTCGTGAAAGTCCCAGGGCTTGAATTGCTTGAGGCTGTCAGGGCTTACGGCGAGAAGGACGGCTTCAAGGTCATCGCCTGAATTCTTCTGCATGAAGGGAAATTCTTCTTTGCTGAATCCGAAACCGGAGATGAGCAAACGGCATTGGTAGTCGCCCATCTTGGTCATTTCCGTTGACTTCAGCCAGTTCTCAAGTTTCACAAAGTCCACCTTGCTGCCTTCCACACGGAGGTAGCGGCCCAGGTCGATAATGCCTTTCAGATAACTCTTTCCCGTAAGGATATGTTCTACGTTGACTAAGAGGATGGCAAGTGTCTGCATCGTCTCAAACGAACGCTCGGCGTCGGCGTATTCAGCCTTGATGATTTGTTGGAGACGCTGGTTGAGGGTCTTGTTTTGAAGGTGTAGATGGTCGAAATCATACAGTTCGTTAAACCCTTTGATGGGATTCGACTTCAGTCGTTCCCTGATGTCCTCGATTTGGGAGGGGGGAATGTTGAAGTTGACATCGTAAAAATAGTGCTCCAATCCTTTGGCGAGAATGGGGATTAGGCCGTGGAGTTGGGCGAGTTGCACCATCTTGCCCCATTTGAAAGGCGACATCATGCTGATGGGGCGACTGTCGTCGAAGGCGCCACTGCGGATGATGTAGAGGAAATTCTTGAAGAGAATGTTGTCGGTTTGCATGTCGTTGCCTTTCTATGAGTATTTCTTGGGATACCTTAGCAGGATGGCGCAGAGGGCCACAATGCCGAGGGTCATGGGATAGTAAAGGTAGGGAATGATTTGGATGGGGTTGAGTTGGGCAAGGCCGGCGGCCATCAACACCTGGGCTCCGTAGGGGAGAAGTCCTTGCATGCAGCACGAGAAGGTGTCGAGGATGCTGGCGCACTTGCGGTTGTCAAGTCCGAAACGGTCGCCGATGTTCTTGGAGATGTGCCCCACGGTGAGAATGGCTACCGTGTTGTTGGCGGTGCAGGCGTTCACAAGACTAACTAATGCGGCAATCGACAGTTCGGCACCGCGCTTGCTCGACACGTGGGCGGTCATCTTCTCTATGATAAAGTCGATGCCTCCGTTCACCTTGATGATTTCCAACAGACCGCCTGCCATCATCGTGATGATGATCAACTCGCCCATGTTGGTGATGCCGGTTCCCATTGAACCGAGCCAGCCGAAGAGGTCGTAAGAGCCGCAAAGCATACCGATAAGGCCGGTGAGCAACAAGCCAATGGTCAGCACAGCCATGACGTTCATGCCGAAAATGGCTGTCAGCAACACCATGAGATAGGGGGTCACCTTGATGTATTCCACTTGGGCTATCTCGGAGGGTGAATGGATGTTGGCTCCAATGAAGATGTAGAGTAGCAGGATGAGCAGGGCAGGGGGGATGGTGATGTAGAGGTTGACGCGAAACTTGTCGCTCAGACGACAATGTTGCGTTGTGGTGGCTACAATGGTGGTGTCGGAGATAAAAGAGAGGTTGTCGCCGAAGAACGCACCTCCCACAACGACAGCGGTCAGCAGCGCTGTGTTGGCGTCGGTAGAGGCGGCCAAACCTGTCGCGATGGGGGTGAGGGCGACGATGGTGCCTACGCTGGTGCCGATGGAGAGGGAGATAAAACAGGAGGCGATAAAAAGTCCGGCAAGAATCATGTTGCCGGGCAATAGCGAGAGGGTGAGGGCGACGGTGGCGTCGATGCTGCCCATCGCCTTGGCGGAGTGAGCAAAGGCTCCGGCCATCACGAAAATCCATAGCATGAGCATCAAATTGCTGCTGCTTGCTCCCTTGCTGTAGAAGTCGATGCGCTTGTTGAGCGACATTCCGCCTGAGATGGCGATGGCATAGATGCTCGCTGCCATGAAGGCGACGGTCAGCGGAATCTTGTAAAAGTCGCCTGCCAGCAGCGAACCGCAAAGGTAAACTGCGATGAACACAAATAGTGGACTGAGTGCAAACAAGCCTCTTTTGTTGCTCATGGTGGGCTGGGGAGTTGTGGATGCTACGTGATGGCTGGACCTTTGAGGGCGTGACCGTTAAAGGGTCACGCCGTTCTTGAAGATGGATATCTCGCGGTAGCCGTTCTCTTCGTTGCGGGTGCGCTCGCCGTTGGCCACTGCTATGATTTTGTCGATGAACTCACTGAGTAGGTCGGCCATGGAGGTGCCTTCCACCAACTTGCCGGCATTGAAGTCTATCCAGTTGGGCTTGCGGGCGAAGAGGTCGCTGTTGGTAGATACTTTCATCGTAGGGATGAACGTGCCGAAGGGGGTGCCACGGCCGGTGGTGAAGAGTACTATCTGGCAACCGGCGGAGGCAAGGGCGGTGGAGGCTACAAGGTCGTTGCCAGGGGCGGAAAGCAGGTTCAAACCGTTGGTCTTTAAGCGGTCGCCGTAGGACAGCACACCGCTGACAGGGGCACGGCCGCATTTCTGGGTGCATCCCAATGCCTTGTCTTCAAGGGTAGAGATGCCGCCGGCTTTGTTGCCGGGGGAGGGGTTCTCGCCTACAGGCTCGCCGTGGCTGAGAAAATATTCCTTGAAATCGTTGACCAGATGGACGGTTTGCTCAAACAGTTCGGGGGTCTCGCAGCGGTTCATCAGGATGGTCTCGGCACCGAACATCTCAGGTACCTCGGTCAGAATGGAGGTGCCGCCTTGGGCAACAAGATAGTCGGAAAACTCGCCAACGAGGGGATTGGCGGTGATGCCGCTGAAACCGTCGCTGCCGCCGCATTTCAATCCTACACGAAGGTGGCTGAGGTCGCAGGGCTCCCGACGGTCGGTAGAGGCGATAGCATAGAGTTCGCGAAGGATGGCCATGCCGGCTTCCACCTCGTCGCCTTCCACCTTCTGGGTCACGAGCAGGCGGATGCGGCTCTTGTCATAGTCGCCGAGCATCTTCATGAAGTCGTCGGGCTGGTTGTTCTCGCAACCAAGGCTCAGCACGAGCACGCCGCCGGCATTGGGGTGTAGCACGATGTCGCGCAGCACCTTGCGGGTGTTCTCGTGGTCTTCGCTCAACTGTGAGCAACCGTAGTTGTGGTGCCAGGAGTGGATAGCGTCGATGTTCTTGCAACCTGTTTCGCGCTCCAGTTGGGAGGCGAGTTTCTCGGCGATGCCGTTCACGCAGCCCACGGTGGGGACTATCCATATCTCGTTGCGGATGCCCACTTCGCCGTTGGCTCGCTTGTAACCGTTGAAGGTGCGGTTTTCTTTCTTGATCTTGAGTTGCTCTCCCACTGGGTGATACTCGTATTCGAGGGTGCCCGAGAGATTGGTCTTCAGGTTGGTTTCGTTCACCCAGGCACCGGCTTTCAGGTCTTCGCGGGCATGGCCGATGGGGTAGCCGTACTTGATGATATCGACGCCGGAGGGGGTGTCTTTAACCAGTATTTTATGGCCCATGGGGGTGTCTTGGGCAATGGTGATGACTTGGCCGTCAACGGTGATGGTTTCTCCTGCTGTGAAGGCTTTGAGGCACACCACTACAGTGTCGGCGGGATTGATTTTGATAAATGTTGATGGATTCATAATAGTAGGTATAGTTTTAAATCATTGTTCGTTGATAGAAATCGACGTTCTCTTTGTTGAGAATCTCAATGGGCATGTAGTTTACGGGCTTCACTTTCTTTTTCAGCACAATGGCGCGGAAAAGGGCTTCAACACAATAGTATCCTTGCATGTAGGCGTGCTGGGCGATGAGGAAGGAGATGCTCCCTTCGCGCAGGCATTTGGCATTCTTTTGGACCATGTCATAGCCCATGATTTGGATGTCGCGGCGGTTGGTGCGCAACAGGAATTCTCCTACAATATGGGCTTTGGAGCAGAATGTAATGCAGTGGTGGGTCTTGGGGTGGGTGAGAAAATATTCTTCCAAAATGTCGTCGTAGGTGCCTTTTTCTTCCTCCAAAGGGAGATTCACTTCCTCTATCTTTACATTGGGGAAATGGTCGTGCATGTAATGGCGGAATCCCACCTCGCGGTTGTCTTGCTGTTTACTGGCCACACGACCGTCTTTCATCTGTTTCATCAGCATCACTTCTGTACTGCCTGCGGCGATGAGCATCAGCATTTTGGCGGCAAAATAACCGCTGCAGAAGGAGTCTTGACCATAAAAGGAAAGGGGCTTGAGGTCGGGCATGTAGGAGTCGAGCATCACAAAGGGGATTTCTTGCTCATGAAGTTGGTCGGTGAACTGACGGGTGCTGTCGAGCGACGAGGGGACAACGATGACGCCGTCGGGATGCTGGGCAAGACACTCGTTGCAGGCTTCGATGAAAGTCTCGTCAAGGAACCGGTGATAGTAGAGCAACTTTACGTCGATGTGGAAATCTCGGCGGGTCTCGCAGGCTTTCTCTGCGCCTTCTTCTATCTCTTCCCAATAGGCTTCGGAGGCGTGCTTGGGCATGATGAGGTAGAAGGTATAGGAACGGTTGTAGGCCAGAGCACTGGCATACATGTTGGGTTGGTAGTTCATCTCTTTCAAGGCTCGTTCCACTTTCTCACGGGCGGGG
This sequence comes from uncultured Prevotellaceae bacterium, assembly GCA_946415525.1. GTDB lineage: Bacteria > Bacteroidota > Bacteroidia > Bacteroidales > Bacteroidaceae > Prevotella. The sequence goes on from CAMKSZ010000024.1 coordinate 9,544, forward strand.
GGAGAAACGTTGGGACGATTGTGAAGTACTCGATCTACTGTCCCTACGGAGACACCTGCTCGGGCGGCGATGTCCTTGATTCTGATTTTCTGGGTCATTGGTGACAAAGTGTGATTTGTTGTTTCAACTTGCAAATTTACAATTTTATTCCCAATCAACCAAATCTTTCTTTGTCATTCTTTATTGGTATCCCATTCGTACCAGTCATAGCAGATGCCGCGTCCGCCAAATCCTTCTTTCTGGAAAATGAGGGGGGCGTTGAGGTCGTGCCCGTCGCCGTCACTCGATTTGCCGAAGTCAAAATAGCGTGAGGTCCCCCAGTCTTGGCGCAACAGGTGGTCGAATAGCAGGTCGAGGGCGCCGCTTTGCTTGCCTGCCACTGAGGCGGAGATATATTGGGTATGGACTACACGGTCGGTGTGGTAAACGACGGTGCCGCCTAATGCTTCTTGCCCTCCGTACACGATAAACAGGCGGATGGATTGGGGAAAACGTTGCATCAGCAATGCCATTTCTTCTTGGGTGTGCACGGGGTGTGCGCCGTATTTCAAAAGGAGGTTGGTGGACAAGATGGGCCAAAAGGTGGATAGGCTTTCCACTCCTGCTTCTTCTACTGACAAACCGGCGGCGATGGCTTTGCGAATGCCTGACCTGCGTGATTCGGAGAGGCGTGGTCGCAGGCTTAAATCAATGGTGGAGGAGATATGGCGAACAGTGATACTCGCACCACATACATTGTGGAGGGCATAGAGTGTTTCTTCGCAGGGATAGCGGTGATAAATCCAGGGGATGGATTTATAGACAACATGTTGGATGCCATTGGCTCGGAGATGGTGGTTGAGTTCAACCATCATGCTGCAAATGGCGGAGGTGGTGGAGTCGGAGGTGGTGAGCAGGCCGCCGTAGGTGAGTCCTTGGTGACTGTAAAGGGTGGTGCCGACAATATTGGCGGGGAGAAGGGCACGAAGATGGCCTTTCTGGTAAATCATCAGCGAGGCATCGACGAAACGGTCGGAGTGGTAGTCCATGTAGCGGCGGTCGAAAAGGAATGTGCCGTTGACGGACCGTGCTACGAAGGCGTTCCACGCTTCGGCTTGTTCGCCGCTGTATCTTACGATTTCGTACATGCCGCGTATTTTAGGAATTCTTCATATTCCCGGATATAGTCTTCTTCTTCGAAAGGATGTGATGCCACCACTAAGCAGACGGCACCGGAGGAGAAGTCGTCCAACGTGCGCCAGATGCCTGTTCCCACATATAGCCCTTGGTAGGGATGGTTGAGGTGGAACGTGGATTTTTGACGACCGTCGTCGAGCGTCACGTCAAACGAACCGCTGACGGCGATGATGACCTCTTCGCACAATTTATGGGCATGACCACCTCGACTCTCACCCGACGGGACGTCGTAGGTCCAGTAAACGCGTGAGATGTCGAAGGGGATTTCGTGCGATTGCTCTGCCACAGTGAGATTGCCACGGGGGTCGATAATCTTGGGCAGTTTGATGAGGCGGAAGGGATGTGTCACCGCTGACCGTACATTTGTTCGTAATAGTGCTGGTAGTCGCCGCTGGTGACTTCTTTAATCCAGTCTTGATGCTCCAAGTTCCAACGGATGGTTTTCACAATGCCGTCGGCGAAACGGGTCTCGGGCTCCCATCCGAGTTCGTTCTTGATCTTAGTCGGGTCGATGGCGTAGCGGAGGTCATGGCCGAGACGGTCGGCGACAAAGGTGATGAGACTGTCGTTGATCCAGTCATAGCGAATCTCGCCATTGGCATCCAACTCTTGCTTTTTCAGAACTTTGCGCAATTCCTTGCTTTCTGCCATCATGTCGTGGATGGTCTTGATGGTCAGCCGCACAATGTCGATATTCTTCATTTCGTTGTGACCGCCTACGTTGTACACCTCGCCGTCGCGGCCCTCGCGCACCACAAGGTCGATGGCCTTGCAATGGTCTTCCACATACAACCAGTCGCGCACGTTCTCTCCCTTGCCATAAACAGGCAGGGACTTGCCTTCAAGGATGTTGTTGATAATGAGGGGAATGAGTTTCTCGGGGAAGTGATAGGGACCGTAGTTGTTGGAGCAACGGGTGATGGTCACGGGGGCGTGGTAGGTGTCGTGATAGGCCATCACGATTAAGTCGGCGGCGGTTTTCGAGGCACTATAAGGACTGTGTGGACAGAGCGGTGTTTGTTCCGTGAAGAAGCCTTCGGCGCCCAATGAGCCATACACTTCGTCGGTGGCTACCTGGTGGAAGCGCTTGCCGCTCTTCCAGATGGGATAGCCGTCGCTGCCCTTGCCGGTCACCCATGCCTTGCGCGCGGCGTCGAGCAAGTTTTGGGTGCCGAGAATATTGACGGAGAGAAACAACTGTGGGTCTTCGATGGAACGGTCAACATGACTTTCGGCGGCGAAGTTCACCACATAGTCGATGTCGTTCTCGGCAAAAAGCCGGTCGGCGAGTTCACGGTCGCGGATGTCGCCCTTGACAAACACGCAACGCTTGCCGTCGATGTCGTCTTTGATGGTTCCTAAATTGCCGGCATACGTCAGTGCATCGAGCACGATGATGCGGATGTCCTCGTCTTTGTATTTACGATGGAGCAGGTACTTGATGAAATTGGCGCCGATGAATCCGGCGGCTCCGGTCACAAGATATGTCTTCATATAATTCGTTTTGTTGTTTTTCCTTTTCTATTGCAAGAAATCTCTTTTTTCCCTATTATATATAACTACCAAACTCTCTTTTTATTGTCTGAATGCCTTTTTTCCGTAGCATTACTTTTATTCACCTTAATTACTGTCACCAATCTTGCTGCAAAATTTCGGTTCTTTGTTGCTTTTCTCGCTATAAACGGCTAAATTTGCAATTCATAAATCAAGAAACAATGAACAATGAGCATGGAGCATGACTTGACTTACACATTAGAAAGGTATCATGCCGAAATGGATGCCAAGGCATACATAGAGGGATTCCGCAATGCCGACTATTTCTTGCAGTTTTGTCGGCAATGCGGAAATTACGGCTGTCGCTATGGCTGCCCGCCGTTCGAGGTCGACCCGCTTTCTTCCATCTGCCATTTCACCAAAGTTCGTATTTGGGGCGTGAAAATCATCCCAAACAGCAAGCGAGTGCCTTTGGAATTGGCGTGTAATTTGATGGAGCCTGTGACCAGACAACTGAATGAGGAGTTGTTGGAAATGGAAAGAGCGCTCGGTGGATTGGCTTTTGGCTTCGTGGGGGCTTGCCCTTATTGCAATGGTGAACAATGTGCCAGGATTGTGGGCATGCCTTGCAGGCACCCCGAGAAAGTGCGTCCCTCACTTGAGGCCATCGGGTTTGACATGGGGAAGACGGCGAAGGAACTGTTGAATCTGGACATCAAGTGGAGTACGGGGGATTATATTCCTGAGTATCTCACTTTGGTTTGTGGCGTTTTTTATGGCTCGCGCCAAGTATAACCATTGGTTGGGTTTGGCGAATGACGGGCTTTTGTAGAAAACACGTCTCCTGAATGATAGATTGGTTTGTTTTTTGCCATCATTATTATAAAAAGGTTAAGCGTATGCCACACAAGAAATATTATGGCTATAAACCCAAGTATGAATATTACTCAGTGACTCTCTACCAAGTCGATGGTGAAGCGGGAGAGAGCATCGTTTTTGACTTTGATGATGGTAAATGTGTGTTGACCCACTTATATTGGGGCAGCAAACTTGACTACGAGTACAGCCGTGATGGCGAAGTGGAGCACAGTTGCATCTGGGATAAGGAGAACACCAAGAAACTGATGTTCCGCACCAACACCCGAAACGGCAGTGACTTGGTGAGGGCCATTTACGACCGTTTCCATTTAAAAAAGCGTGATGCTGCGAAGTGCATCATGGAATGGTGCGACACGAAAGAAATCAAGTACGATTGCCAAGTTTGGTACTAACATTCGATGATGAATTCTCGCAAAGCAAGCGAATTATATGAGGAACTACGAAGATAATGACCAACTATAAAATTAACACTTAAAAGGATAGAATGATGAATATTTCGGAGAAACACATTTCTGAGGCTCAGATGGAAGAGATGGTGGCGCTGGTTGATAATCAACAGCAATCGATAGGCCTCGACAGATTTGACGTGGAATCTGTTCTCAAGGGGAAGGTGGGTATGGCCTATGAGGCAGGCGACGAGGAGAACATGGGCAATGGCCCTTTCATGAGGGAGTTCTTTGGTCAACTGGCTCAGAAGGAACAGGTGAAAATGAGTTCCTATCTGTTGTTGTTGCTAAGGATGGACCCAAACCGCCCGATGATGATGGATGAGATGGAAGCCATCAATGATTTCTTGGAGGCGTTGGGTGATTGCGATTTTGAGGTAAGATGGGGAATTGGTAATTGTCCGGAGGGGGAGGTCATGAGCATCTTGGCTGTTTGCACCCGCGACATTTGATGGAGAAACGCTTTGTTGGTGCCTAAAGGCGAAAATAATCGCGAACTTTTGGAGAAAACAAAGACATTGCTTAACTTTGCAACTCTAAATCAATTCGCTTCAACAATGAAAATTCGCTTCGCACGACTACAGGCAGTACTTCTCTTTTTGATACTTTCTACATTCGTGGCCTTAGGCCAGGACACGTTGGCTGATGCCGACGGTGATTTGGACTATTCTGAACAGACCCTCGACGAAGATTCGCTCATCGCCGAGGACTTGGCGCTATTGGAGGAGATGGAGAAGGCAAAAAAGCAGGATGAGGGTGTCTATAAGGCTTTGAAAAGGAAATTCATCGAGGGAAATGTCGGTTTCATGTCATTGGTGGCTCTGGCTCTCATCCTTGGTCTTGCCTTTTGCATCGAGCGCATCATCTACCTTACTTTGGCTGAGGTGAATACCCGGAAAATGCTGGAGGACATCGACGCAAAGGTGGGTGCGGGCGACATCGAGGGGGCAAAAGACATCGCTCGAGATACCAGGGGGCCGGTGGCTTCTATTTGTTATCAAGGACTGATGCGCATCGACGAGAACATCGACAGTATCGACAGGTCGATGGGGGCTTACGGACAGGTGCAGTTGGCCAACTTGGAGAAGGGGTGTTCGTGGATCACGCTCTTCATCGCCATCGCTCCTTCCTTGGGATTCTTGGGGACGGTGATTGGAATGGTGATGTCGTTCGACCAAATACAAATGGCTGGCGACATCAATCCGACTGTCGTCGCTTCGGGCATGAAAGTGGCGCTGATAACTACCATCTTTGGCATTATCGTGGCTTTGATACTTCAGGTGTTCTACAATTACATCCTCAACAAGATAGAAAATCTCACCACGCAGATGGAAGATGCTTCCATCGTGATGATCGACATGATTGCAAAATATAAAAATGCAGCAGAATGAAGTGGTTCGGACTATCTAAAGACGATATACCGCAGAGGGTGCTTCGCGTGTTGCTGGCGCTCACCGTGGTTGTTTTCATGGCGTTTTTCCTTATTGGCTATTCCCACCCTTACGCAGAGAATCCTGACTTTATAGAACCGAAACTGACTTCGGTCTTGCTGATATTCATGCTGCTTGTGGTGATGGGGGCTGTCGCTGCGGCCATTTGGGCGATTGTCTCATCGATGAGAAGAAGAAATGGGACTTCGCAATCGGCCAATGGGGTGCCTGCCACGGCTATTGCTGTGTCGGTGGTGCTGCTGACAACGCTCACCTTGGTGGCGTCGTTCCTCGCTGGGTCCAATGCGGCAATGCAGGTCAATGGGGTTGAATATAAGGAAGATGCTTGGCTGAGAACTGCCGACATGTTCGTGTTTTCTTCCATCGGTTTGATGGTGGTGGCTACTGCGGTAGTGGCTGTCGCCACCATTCGTTCGCATTTCAAAAATCGAAGTAAATGAAACTGAGACGACGCTCACACCGAAGGGTGCCGGGTATCAACACAGCGTCGATTGCCGACATCTCGTTCACGCTGTTGATACTCTTCCTCGTTGTCACGTCTATGGACGACGACAAGGGGCACACGCGGAAGTTGCCGCCTTTCGTACCCGACAATCAGGATGTTCCAGAAATGATTGAGCGGAATGTGATGCAGATTGAAGTGAACGAAGGACATGTGCTGACCATCGGTGGCCAGACGGTACCCATTGACTCCTTGAAAACGCGGGTGATGGAATTTGTCGACAACCCGCAAAATTTGCCTTCCCTGCCAGAGAAACATGCTTCGTATATAGAACTGCTGGGGGAGTGCCAAGTGACGGACACTCATGTCATCTTGCTTTCTGCCGACCGTAATGCAGACTATGGATTCTATTTCAAGGTGCAGGATGCCATCGTGGGGGCATACCGGGAACTGCGTGAACAATTGGCCCAAAAGAGGTTCGGCGTTTCCTATGAGAAGTGCTCAACGAGGCAACGGGATGCGTTGCGCACTTACTATCCACAACGGGTGTCGGAAAACTATTCCAAGGAAGGGGGTGCGCCATGAGAATCTTGCGAGAAAGGGATAGGCGACAGCCTGAACTCAATACGCAGTCGCTGCCTGACTTGATCTTCACCGTTTTGTTTTTCTTCATGTTGGTCACTACCATGCGTAGCGTACCTGTAAAGGTCAACTACAAGGCGCCGGAAGGCCAAACACTTTCGTCACTCAAGAAGAAAAGCAGTACGCTGTATATTTTCATCGGCAAACCTGTTGGAAACAATCGAGGTGTCGGCCATGATGGGTATGTGATTCAAATGGGCGATAGGTTCGTGAAAATGGATGAGGTGGGACCGTGTGTCTCGGCATTCATGGATAGCCTCCTGCCCGACGAATTGGAACAAATGACGGTGTCGTTGAAAATCGATTCAAATGTGCCAATGGGAATCGTCAACGACTTGAAGATGGAACTGAGAAAGGTGGGGGCACTGAAGATTCATTATTCTGCCGTAAAACGAAAATCACATCGTTTGGACGATAAATAATATAAATCGTAATTTTTGAGCCTTGAATATTTGCAAATTTAGATTTTTTGGGCTATCTTTGCAAAAAATATAATTTGTTATGGCTTATCAAAATTTAGACGAACTCGACAGGAAAATTCTGAAACTCATCTCTGCTGACGCAAGAATCCCGTTTCTTGAAGTGGCAAGGGCTTGCAATGTGAGTGGAGCGGCGGTGCATCAGCGTATTCAGAAATTGGTGAATACTGGTGTGCTGAAGGGCTCAAAGTTCATCATCGACCCTGAGAAGATCGGATATGAGACATGTGCATATATTGGCCTCTTTCTCAAAGATCCCAGCAATTTCGATGCGGTTTTGGCCGAATTGAAGAAAATCCCTGAAGTGGTGGAATGTCATTTCACAACGGGGGGCTTTGATATGTTCATCAAAATATATGCCCATAACAACCACCACTTGCTGGAAATCATCCATGACAAGTTGCAGCCTCTTGGACTGTCGAGAAGCGAGACCATCATCTCCTTCCATTCCGCCATCGACCGGCAGTTGCCGGTGAAGATGCTGGGCGAATAATAAGCAGTGTAGGTGAGGCGTCGTTACCTTGTGCGGAACTGCGTTATCTCACATAATCTACAAAGTCGTAAGCGAATGCATGGCGCTCGTCTGCGTCATGGTGTTCTCTCCATACCTCATGCCAATCGTCATACGGCGGGAAAAAGGTGTCGGCATCCTCGGGGGCGTCGGCAATTTCTGTTAGGCAAAGCCGGTCGGCAAGACCAATTGCTTGACGATATACGCTCTCTCCACCAATGATGTAAACTTCTTCGTCTTCGTCGCAATGGGCGAGGGCTTCTTTCAGCGAACCGTATTTCTCACATCCTTCATAAGTGGCGTTTCCACGGCTGAGCACGATGTTGCGCCGATGGGGCAACGCTCCTTTGGGCAGCGACTCGAAAGTGCGGCGACCCATGATGATGGTGTGATGGGTGGTGAGCGACTTGAACCGCTTCATGTCGTTGGGCAACCAATATATCAGGCGGTTGTCTTTTCCGATGGCAAGGTTTTCTGCCACTGCTGCTATGATGTTGATGTGCATGATGATAGAGGGACTAATGGTTCGCCTAAACGGATACCTTGCCTGCAATGTGGGGCCAGGGTGTATAGTCCGTCAGTTCAAAATCTTCGTAGGTGAAGTCGTTCAGGTCTTTCACGTCGGGATTGAGGTGCATGTGGGGAAGTGGGCGGGGCTCACGGGTGAGTTGCAGTTGCACTTGCTCCAAATGGTTGAGGTAAATGTGGGTGTCGCCTGTGGTGTGGATGAAGTCGCCTGCTTTCAAACCTGTCACTTGGGCCATCATTTGGAGCAAAAGGGCGTAGGAGGCGATGTTGAAGGGGACGCCGAGGAACGTGTCGGCGGAGCGTTGGTAGAGTTGAAGGCTTAGCCTGCCGTCGGCGACATAAAACTGAAACATCGTATGGCAGGGGGGGAGGGCCATTTGGTCAACTTCGGCAACGTTCCAGGCACTGACAATCATCCGCCGGGAGTCGGGATGATGCTTGATCTGGTCAACTACCTTGCTGATTTGGTCGATGGTGCCGCCTTGGTAGTCGGGCCACGATCGCCATTGATGACCATAAACGGGACCTAACTCTCCATTTTCGTCGGCCCACTCGTTCCAAATTCTCACTCCATGCTCTTGAAGCCAATGCACGTTGGTGTCGCCGTGCAAAAACCACAGTAGTTCGTAAATGATGGATTTGAGATGCAACTTCTTGGTGGTGAGCAACGGGAAGCCGTCGTCAAGGTGGAAGCGCATTTGATGACCGAAAATGCTTTTCGTGCCAGTTCCCGTACGGTCGGTCTTGGTCACGCCTTCTGTCATGATTCGTTGGAGCAGGTCTAAATATTGTCTCATAGTCGTGTTAGGATTTCATTCATGTCTTGGGGGCGATGGGTGCTTCGGATTTTCCATTCGGAGGGGAGGAGGTTGTTGCTCCTGTTGCCAAGGTTTTTCACAAATCCGATGGGTAAACCGAGATAGGTGAGGAGGTTGTAACCTTTGGGGGCGCCGCCGGGCAGTGTGATGGTGGACTTGCAGAGGAAGTTGATGGCGCTGTCATAATCTAACTCTACCTTTGGGAAGGCTGTGTCGCTGAGTTGGGTGGAGAGGGCCAGCGCGTGTGAGGGGATGAGGTCGCGACCTTTTATCTGGCCCATGTTCACGCCGGCATGCACGATTTTCAACTGCTGGGCTTTTTCATATATTCCTTGCCACCTTCGGGGGATGGCGATTAGGCGGCTGCCCACTTCGGCGATAAAGTAGTCGTCGGGGGATTTTAACCATCGGGCGACGTTGTCGTCTGATTTTTTTTCTTGGCGTTTCCCTCTGTTTCGCTTGTCTTTGTCTTTCTTCTTATCTCCTTCTGAGAAAAGGCTTTTCGTGGTGGAGCCTTTTTGCAAGACAGCCATGAATAGTCCTTCGCCTCGGGTGAAACCGGGGATAAAACGATAGACTGGCAGGGTGGGCGACTGGCCGAGGGCTCCTGTTATTCCCCATGTGGGGGACACATCTACTTCAACTGGCGTGGCGCCTAATTGCTCGATGGCCCAGAGGATGTTTTCTTCGTTTTCCTTGGTGTTCAGGGTACAGGTGGAATAGATGAGAAGTCCGCCTTCACGTAGGCAGGACCACGCCGACTTGACGATTTCTCGTTGTAGGCGACTGCATTTTTCTACGTTTTGCACAGACCATTCGGCAATGGCTTGCTCGTCCTTGCGGAACATTCCCTCGCCTGAGCATGGCACGTCGGCGAGGATGATGTCGAAAGATAGTTTGGTGTGTTCATAGTCGCCGGGGTAGTTGTTGGTCACTACAACGTCGGGGTGCCCGTATTTGACGATGTTCTCGGCCAATACTTGTGCCCTTAGTCCGATAGGCTCGTTGGCAAAGAGCAGGCTGCTGGCGGGCAGGGCGGAGAGGGCTGCCGTCGATTTACCTCCTGGGGCTGCGCAGAGGTCGAGCATGATGGAGGGGCCGTGTACATGTTGGCGAATCACTTGGTCGATGAACATGGAGGAGGCGTCTTGAACGTAATAGGCGCCGGCATGAAACAAGGGGTCAAATGTGAAATGGGGACGGCCGTTGAGGTAGTGTCCGCCATGGCACCATGCCACTTCTTCTGGCGTCCATGTTGCGGCGACGACGAAACCATCGGCCTTCAATGGGTGGAGCCGGATGCTGGTGGGGGGCGTTGAGGCAAGGCCGGCAGCCAACTGCTCGTAGCGTTGGTCGCCCATCAGCGCATGGGTATAGCGGATGAATTCTTCTGGAAGTTGCATGACAATATCAGAAATCGATGAAGAATCCATCGTTGGCCTCTTCTTCTTCCAATTGTTTCTTGGGCTGGGGCGTACTCTTCAGGTTGCCGTCCTTGTCGAACATCCCGTAGGTCGTACGGAGGACGATGAATTCCGTGCGACGGTTCAACTGGTCGCAGATGGCTTGCTTCTCTTGGTCGAGTTGCTTGATGAATTCCTCGGTCAGCGTGTCGCCTTCCTTCAACCAGTCATATTGGGCGGCAAGTTTCTTTCGCACTACCTTGGGCTTTTCTTTCCCGTATCCCTTAGGGGTGAGACGGTCGTTGGCTATGCCGTGGGCTATGAGATACTCGACGACCGATTCGGCACGACGCTGTGCAAGGCCTATGTTGTAGGCTTGGCTGCCGTGGTAGTCGCAGTGGGCGCTTAACTCTATGGTCACGTTGGGGTTCTCGTTGAGCAAGTTCACCAATTCGTCAAGGGCTTCTTTTGACTCAGGGCGGAGGGTGGCCTTGTCATAGTCGTAGAAAATGTTGTCAATCATGACGGGGGCGGTGATGGAGGCAAGGGGAAATTGCAAGACATGCTCTTCGGAATCTTGGGTGGGCACGACATGCAACTCTTCCTTGTGGTTGAGGAAACCCTTGCATGTGGCGAGGAAGACGTAATCGACACCGGGGGTCAACACTTGTTCAAACGAACCGTCGCTCCTGACGCTCAATTTCTCGTTGGTGCCGTCGTTGCCTACCATGTACACTTGGGCGGCAGTCAGTTCCAGACCGTCCATCTCATATACCCAGCCCTTTACGGTCTGGATGATTTCTGGATTCTCAAAACTAAAGATATGGTCCCAACCGCGACCGTCGCCTCGGTTGGAACAGAAATATCCTCGGTTGTGTGGACCCTCGAAGGTCATGCCGAAATCGTCGCCTTGTGAGTTGAGGGGATAACCGGGGTGCTCAAGGTGGTAGCGACCGTCATCACCGATGGTGGCGATGAAAATGTCGAGACCGCCCATGCCAGGATGGCCGTTCGACGAGAAATAGAAATCGCCGTTGGGACGGAAGGTGGGGAACATCTCGTCGCCGGCAGTGTTGACAGGGCGGCCGATGTTTTCCACACCGCCCAATCCAGATGAGGTGAGACGCACGCGCCATATGTCAAGGCCGCCTTCTCCGCCGGGCATGTCCGAACAGAAATAGAGCCATTCGCCATCGGGCGAGATGGCGGGATGGGCATAACTCGAAAGGGTGTCGCGGGTTAACTGGACATCCGAGGGCTTGCCCCAGGAGGCGTCGGAACGGCTGGCTTTCACAATCTTGGCATAGCGGGGATAGGAGGGGTCGGAGGAGCAGAGGGTGAGATACATCTCGCGCTCGTCGCTGCTGAAACAGCAGGCTCCCTCGTCGTACTCGCTATTCAAACCGGATTCCACTCGCTGGGGCTTGCTCCACTTGCCCTTGTCGTCTTTTTGCGAGAAGAAAATGTCGCCGTTCTTTGTGCCGGTGATGCCGTTCAACTCGTTGCCTTCGGCCTCGTTGCGGGTGGAGGTGAAATAGAGTTGGTCGTGGTCTTCGCCAAAAAGCATCGGCGAATAGTCGGCACGGCGGGAGTTGAACATCTCCATTCGCTTCACCGTATAGCGAGAACCTTGTTCCTTGATGCTGGGTGCTGACTGGGCGGACTCCAACCCGTTTTTTGCCAATATGTTGTCGGGAAGGGAGTCGAGGGCTTGCTGAAATTCGGCCACGGCTTCCTTGTAGTTACCGTTCTTCATCAGTTGACGGGCAAAAGAGAGATGGGTTTGGCCGTCGTCCTGCTTGTACCGGATGACGTTGCGATAGGCGGCGATGGCTTTCTGAGTGGAGTTGATGCGCTCGTAGCAATAGGCCATCTTTTTCGCTATCTGACCGCGCTTCGCTCGCTCCTTGGACGGGGTTTTCGAATAGGCGGTCTTGTATTCGGAGGCTGCGTCAAAATATTCACCCAAAGCGAGGTGCTTTTCTCCGCGCTTCAGGTTCTTGTCCGCACCACATGATGCCAAAATCAGTGCAGTGAGGATAATGGTTATAAAGGAATAGCGATATGACATGTCATATTAATAACGGCTTTTCTCTTCTTTTATTGTAAATAAGCAAAAGAGATATGGCGTGATGCTGATAATTCCCTTCTCCAGAATCGTCGTTTTCACCGTCGCCCCTCTTCCCCTTGCTCCCTATAATCTTCCCCTCGCTCCTTATTGTCTTCCCCTCATCCGTCCTGTATGTTGCTGTATCACAGCAACATCTTAATCCCCCAAAGAAATACCTCTCATGATTAGAATGATTGTCTATAGCCGCAGCCTTCTCGCCATCGACTGCAGCCGTAGGCTGTTTTCCCCTTGATGATATAGCCTTTGCCACAGAGGGGACAGGGACTGCCGACGATTGGGGCTATTGTTGGTGGAGTGGATGTGGGCGCGGGAGTTGCGGGCGGTGCTGCCTTCTTGGTGGGTGTCTGCTTTTTGCTTCCACCGGTCGGGGCTTTGGACTTGGCGGTTTTCTTCTTTAGGTCTTCGTCAGTGAGCAGGGTGATTTGGCGGTTGCTGTTGTCGGAGAGCACCTGCAGCACGATGTCGTAGATCTGTTGCTTCAATTCTTCGATAAACTGTGTGGCATCGTATTTCAAATGCTCGATGTCGCGCAACTTCTTCTCCCAAATTCCAGTCAGTTCGCAACTTTTCAGGAGTTCTTCGCGGATGGTGTCGATCAATTCAATTCCGGTGGCGGTGGCCAAAAGGTTCTTGCGCTCGCGCTTGATGTAGCGGCGCTTGAAAAGGGTTTCGATGATGCCGGCTCTCGATGACGGCCGTCCGATGCCGTTCTCTTTCAATGCGGCGCGAAGTTCTTCGTCTTCAACGAATTTTCCTGCTGTCTCCATAGCGCGGAGAAGCGTGGCCTCGGTGTAGTATTTGGGGGGTGTCGTCCATTTTTCTGTAAGGGTGGGGGTGTGTGGACCACTTTCGCCTTTCACAAAGTCGGGCAGTATCTTTTCCTCGTTGTCTTTCTTGGCATCGTCGTCGGTGGCATCGGTGTCCTTGGAGTAAATGGCTCGCCATCCGGGCTGAAGAATCTGCTTGCCGGTCGCCTTGAACTCCACTTCTTCTACCTTGCCCAATGCTGTCGTCGTGGTGAAAATGCAGTCGGGATAGAATACACTGATGAACCGGCGGGTTACTAAATCATAGACATGGCGCTCTAAGTCGGTGAGACCGTTGGCGGCAACGCCGGTGGGGATAATGGCGTGGTGGTCGGTCACCTTCGAGGTGTCAAACACCTTCTTGCTCTTTTTCAAGGGCTTGCCTGCCAATGGGGCTGTGAATGACTCATAACCCTTGAGGCCCTTGAGTATCTGGGGGCATTTGGGGTAGATGTCGTCGCTGAGGTACTGGGTATCGACACGGGGATAGGTGGTCAACTTCCGCTCATAGAGGGTTTGGATGATTTTCAAGGTGGTGTCGGCACTCAGGCTGAACTTCTTGTTGCAATCCACTTG
>CAMKSZ010000025.1 GCA_946415525.1 uncultured Prevotellaceae bacterium
CTTTTATCGCCTTAATGGCGCTTTGGGGGCCTTTAAGGTCTCTAAGGACTTTAAGGACTTTAAGGTCTTTAAGGACTTTAAGGTCTTTAAGGTCTCTAAGGACCCTAAGGACTTTAAAGACCCTAAAGGCCAGCCTTTGCTGAAATCAAGTGCCTTCTTCTGCTAAATAATGTTAAACATACAATAAGTTGTGAATCAAATAAAGCCGAAATGGCAAAAAATGACTATATTTGCATGTTGAGAAATAATATTAGCGCTTATGACGAACAAAATATTTGCAATGATCCTGTCACTAATGATGCTTGTCGCCGTGCCCTACACGGCTAAGGCTGCGTCGGCGATAGAGATTATCGACACTGAAATCCAGAACATTACCGTCACCGTCAACGAATCCGTGCTCCATGTCACTGGCGCCAACGGGGAAGTGATGCATATCTATAATGTGACTGGAATGAAACTGATGAGCGTCAGGGTGGAAGGACAAGACAAACGCATCGAGATCAACCTGCCGAAAGGATGCTATATCGTGAAAATCGGCAAGGTGGTGAGAAAAATCTACATCAAGTAATTGAGACTCTTATGGCCAGGGGCCAGGACACAGACATGGGTTTCGTGCACCATGATACGACGAATGGTGTGAGACCCATGTTTTTTTTGTAATTACCGTCATGTAAGCGTTATGGGCTACGATGAAAAAGACATGCTAAGGCAACTGGCCGACCCAAAGACGCAGCGAAAGGCGTTCGAAAAGGTGGTTTCACAGTATGGGCAGACCCTCTACTGGAAAATCAGGCGTATCGTGCTCAATCATGACGATGCCGATGATGTGTTGCAGAACACGTTCGTCAAGGCATGGATGAACCTCTCGGATTTCCAACAACTGTCCAAACTCTCGACGTGGCTCTACCGCATCGCTGTCAACGAGTCGCTCGACTTCCTCAGAAAGAAGAAAAACGCGCAAGACCTCAGCATGGATGAGGCGGCGGGGGTGGCCAACATGCTCATGGCTGACGATTTCTTCGACGGCGACTCTGCCCAAGCGCTCTTGCAGGAGGCCATCGCCACGTTGCCTGATGTGCAACGGACTGTGTTTACCCTGCGCTATTATGACAATATGAAATATAGCGAGATGAGTAAGGTGCTGCATACCTCGGAAGGGGCGCTCAAGGCTTCTTACCATATCGCTGTCCAGAAAGTCACCGATTATGTGAAAAAGAAAAGTTGACTATCGTGCCAATGGCATCACCGGACCGGATACTAAATATCGCTACACCTTAAATATAACCTAAAAAAATATGAAAGATTTCAATTTCTATGCACCGACAGAGATCGTTTTCGGACGTGAGTCGGAACAGCAAGTGGCTCAACTCATCAGTAAATATGGTGGAAAGAAAGTGCTCGTGCATTTCGGCGGCAAAAGTGCCAAAAAATCGGGATTGCTCGACAAACTCCTCGGCATCCTCGACGCTGCCGGCATAGGCTATGTGTGCCTCGGCGGCGTGGTGCCCAACCCCAGGCTGTCGCTCGTGAAACAAGGCATTGCGCTCTGCCGTGAACAGAACGTTGACTTCATCCTCGCAGTGGGTGGGGGCAGCGTCATCGACTCTGCCAAGGCCATCGGATATGGCGTGGGCTACGAGGGCGAGCCTTGGGACTTCTGGATGGGGAAGGCCGTTCCCGCTTCTTGTCTGCCCATCGGAGCCGTATTGACCATTCCCGCTGCTGGTTCGGAGATGAGCAACAGTTGCGTCATCACCAACGACGACAACAACGACAAGCGGGGAATCAACAGCAACTTGTGCCGATGCAAGTTCTGCATCATGAATCCTGAGCGCACGTTCACCTTGCCTCCTTATCAGACAGCCGCTGGTGCCACCGACATCATGATGCACACCATGGAGCGCTACTTCACAGTGCATGAGGACATGACTCTTACTGATGCCATGGCTGAGGCGCTGCTCCGTACGGTGAAGGATAGTGCTGCGGTGGTGATGCAGCATCCCGAGGACTATCGCAATCGTGCGCAAATCATGTGGGCGGGCAGTTTGTCGCACAACGACTTGATGGAGTGTGGCACGGCAAAGGATTTTGCCACTCATAAACTGGAGCACGAACTAAGTGCCATGTTCGACGTGACGCATGGGGCTGGATTGGCGGCTATCTGGGGCAGTTGGGCAAGGTATGTGCTGCCTGGGCATGAGGCGCGTTTTGCCAGGTTTGCCGTCAACGTCATGGGCGTGACCAATGATTTCTCCGACGTAAAACAGACGGCCATCCGGGGCATAGAGGCCACGGAGCAGTTCTTCCGCTCGTTGGGCATGCCGACAAGCATCCGCGAACTTCTTGGCCGCGACATCACCGACGAGGAGATTGCTGAGATGGCGCGTAGGGCCAGTCATGACGGTAACCTCACGCTCGGCAACATCCGCGTGCTGAAGACCGACGACATGGTGGCCATCTACAAGATGGCGAGATAAAGGCTGCATGGGACTCATGCAGGAGCGTGACCGGCAGATATTGCGTCTTGCCATTCCTTCGATTGTGTCGAACATCACCGTGCCACTGCTCGGATTGGTCGATGTGGCCATCGTGGGGCACATGGGGAGTGCGGTTTACATAGGGGCGATATCTGTCGGTTCGATGATTTTCAATGTGATTTACTGGGTCTTCGGGTTTCTAAGGATGGGGACCAGCGGAATGACGGCCCAGGCATTGGGACGGCGCGACTTGTGTGGCGTCGGGCAGATGCTTGTTAGGTCTATGGCGGTAGGCCTTGCGGTGGCGTTGGCTATCGTGGTTCTGCAGGTGCCGGTCTGCCGCATGGCGTTGGCCATCGTCTCGCCCGAACCGGAGATAGCGCGACTCGTGGAGGTCTATTTTGGCATTTGTGTGTGGGGCGCGCCAGCGGTGTTGTTGCTTTATGGCCTTTCGGGTTGGTTTGTCGGCATGCAAAACACACGATTGCCGATGATTATATCCATTGCGCAGAATGTGGTGAACATAGCCGTGAGCCTTTTCTTGGTCTATGGCTTGGGTATGAAGGTGGAAGGAGTGGCTTGCGGGACGCTTATCGCACAATATGCCGGGGCGGCAATGGCCTTGGGGCTATTGTGGAATTATTATCGGAAACTGAGGAGGCACTTGAAATGGGACGGAGTTTTCGGAAAGAAAGTTATGTTTAAATTTTTCAATGTTAATTCCGACATTTTCTTTCGCACGATTTGTCTGGTGGCTGTCAATTTGTTTTTCCTCTCTGCGGGGGCGAGGCAAGGGAGTGTTGTCCTGGCGGTGAACACGTTGTTGATGCAGTTGTATATACTCTTCTCTTATTTCCTTGATGGTTTTGCTTTTGCAGGAGAGGCTTTGTGTGGCAAGGCATTGGGAGCCCACAACAACCTTGTTTTCCGTCGGGTGGTGGCACGCATCTTTCATTGGGGATGGGCAATGGCCATCTTGTTTACTTTGGCTTATTTATTTGGAGGACAGGCGTTTTTGGGAATATTGACCGATGACGGGCAAGTCCTGTCCGCTTCTGCCGAGTATTTGCCTTGGGCAATTGCTGTTCCTTTGGCGGGGGTGGCAGCCTTTGTGTGGGACGGGGTGTTTGTCGGCATTACTGCCACGCGTGGCATGCTGCTTTCTTCCATCGCCGCCACGGTGATGTTTTTCGTCTTGTATGTCGGATGGGGGCATTCGATGGGCAATCATGCTTTGTGGATGGCATTCGTTGCCTATTTGGCTGTCAGGGGAATGATGCAGACTGCAATATATTTCAAATGTCATAAAAATTGGTAGTTTTTCTTTTTGTGGCCATTTGGAGAACAAAATATAAAATCACGCCTGTTGTTAATTATTAAGTGTTTTTTCGACATTTTATTTGCTTCTTTTGTTTTTTTTGATTAAATTTGTAGCCGAATACGAAAAAAGGTTACCCTGTCAAAATAGCAAAATGAAAATTTGGATTTCTATTATATTATTCAACATATTGCCGATGAGTGTTTTTTCTCAAAGTTTCTCCTCGTTATGGAGCAAGTATGAAAAGGCGCTGGCAGACGACCTGCCCAAGACTCAACTTGAGGTGCTCGACCAATTGGTGGAGAAGGCTGGCCGCGAGAAGGCATACGGCCAACTCATGAAAGCGCGATTGTGTAGGGTGCAGGCGGTGACGGCCGTCACGCCTGATTCGCTTGAGATTGAGGTCGAACGACTGGTGGATGCCGAGAAGAAAGCGCAGGCGACTGACCCTGTGCTGGCTGCTGTTTGCCAATCTGTGTTGGGTAACGTGTATGCCAACAATTCCATCGGTGAGACCCCCCGAGAGGTAAGCGGGACTTATTTCAAGCAATCGTTGGCAAAACCCGAATTGCTGGCGGGTGTGAAAGCGGAGGGCTATGTGCCTTTGGTCGTTCAAGGCGACGACAGCAAGTATTTTGACAACGATTTGTTGAGTGTTCTCGGTTTTGAGGCGAAAGACTACGAATTGCTTTATCGGCATTATGATGAAAAGGGCAACCCGAAGGCGGCTTGCTTGGTGGCTGCCTACATGATGAGGGACAAAATGGGAAATGCACTTCCCAAGATTGCAGGGTCGGATTATCTCGCTGAATTGGACGCCTTGATTGCAAAATATCGCGACT
This sequence comes from uncultured Prevotellaceae bacterium, assembly GCA_946415525.1. Lineage (GTDB taxonomy): Bacteria > Bacteroidota > Bacteroidia > Bacteroidales > Bacteroidaceae > Prevotella. The sequence continues at coordinate 4,638 of CAMKSZ010000025.1, forward strand.
TGGATGTGGCTGGTGAGTTGGCATTGGTGAAATATGATTTTCTCACAATGGCGCATGATGCCACCATCGAGCGAAAAATCGCCTTTATCGACGAATCGATGGAGCAATGGAAGGATTGGCCTCGTATCCAACAATTGGCCAATGCCAAACAAGGGCTCATCTGCCCTCAATATTCCTTGGATTTCGGTTGCCGTGTGGTGCTCCCGCAGCATGAGCGCAAGGTGGATTTGTATGCCCGCAACCTCAAGTCAATCACCATGAAGGTGGTGAGGGTGAACATAGACCCCAAAGAGAATTATTATCTCAATGACGACAAGGTGTATCGGAAGGTGAAGGGTGCTGCCGTGAAGGGCACGGAATGGGAGACGACCAAGCATTTCGATGCTCACCCTGATTATGAGTCCTTCCGCGACTCTATCGTCTTAAAGCCGCTGCCGCTTGGAGTTTATCTGATGGAGTTTGTCACCGATAACAAGGCCATAGCGACGGAGAAGGCGATTTTCTATGTTTCGGATGTTTACCTGTTGCAGCAGTCATTGCCTTCGGAAAAGACGAGGTTAGTGGCTGTGAGTGCCACTACCGGACAGCCGCTCAAGAATGCCCGTCTTACAGTTTTTTCCTACAAGAATCAGTCGAATTACAAGTTTGACTCCAAAGGGGAATTGGTGTTGGAAGGTGACGAGAATTTCAGATATGGCAGTCGCGACTATTATGTCTATACCAACGATGACAAGTTCTCGCCGAAAAATTCAGTTTGGAGGCAAAATTATAGTTTCTCTACGACAGAAGACAAGATGCGCGTGAGGATTTACACCGACCGCAGCATCTACCGACCGGGACAGACTGTGCATGCGGCCCTGTTGTGCTTCGATGTGAAGGCTGGATTGGAGTCGAAGGCCGTAGAGGGGTGCAAACTGCCCCTTACGCTTCTTGATGCCAATGGCAAGGAGGTGGAGAAAAAGGAAGTGGTGACCGATGCGTTCGGCAAGGCTGCGGCTGATTTCATCCTGCCACAATCGGGATTGACAGGTGTGTTCCGCCTTTCTTCTGAAAGAGATAACACGGTCTTCCGGGTGGAGGAATATAAGAGACCTACTTTTGAGGTGGAGATTCCCGCGGTGAAGGATACCTATCGCGAGGGCGACACCTTGATGGTGAAAGGCATTGCTCGCACTTATGTGGGTGTTCCCGTGCAGGGGGCCACAGTGGCGTATAGTGTCAGCCGTCAATTGATGTCGTGGTGGGGATATGCCAATGACAGTGGTGAGGATATTCTCGTGACCGACTCGGTCGTCACCGATGCCGAGGGTGCCTTCATGATGAGAGTGCCCATCGTCCTGCCTTCCAATATGGATGCTGACGACTTGGATTCATGGCGGGCAAAAGCCTACCGAATTGTGGCGGATGCCATCGTCACCGATCAGGCGGGTGAGTCGCATGAGGCAAGCATTTCTCTTCCCATTAGTGCGAAGACGACATTCTTCAGTTTCGACATGCCCAGCCAAATGGAGCGCAGGGAGGTGGAACCCGTGACTTTCATCTTGCGTAATGTGGTGGGCGAACCGGTAGAAGGCAATGTGACCTACTATGTCGATGATGAACCGCAGGCTTATACGGCGAAGGCCAATGAGCAGGTGACTTTGCCCATGGATGGGGCTCTTGGCAAGTCGGGGGAGCATTCGATAAAGGCGATTTGCAATGGCGACACCATAAAGAGGGAGTTTGTTATCTTCTCGGTAGATGACAAACGGCCGTGCAAGCAGACGCACGCTTGGTTCTACGCTTCCGACAGCCAATTCACTGAGGGCGAACCTGTTTATGTCCAGGTGGGATCGTCCGACCCGAATACGGTGGTCTTCTATAACGTCTTCTCTGAGGATAAAATCTTGGAACAAGGTTCTTTCAAACTCAACAATGCCAACCAAAACCGGAAATGGACTTACAAGAAAGAATATGGCACGGGAATATTGCTCACCTACGCTTTGGTGAAGGAGGGTGTGGCTTATGTCTATCGCCATTCCATCCGGCGCCCGATGCCCGACAAACGAATATTGCTGACTTGGGAAACCTTCCGCGACAGACTGACACCGGGCGAAGAGGAAGAGTGGACGCTAAAGGCCACCTACCCCGATGGTAGTCCGGCTGATGCTCAGATGATGGCTACCATCTACGACCAATCGCTCGACCAAATCAGTTCCCACAGTTGGGGCTTCTGGCCAGGAATCGGTGTCAATTTGCCTTCTACGGGGTGGAAAGACTGGTCGTATAACGACTATTCTCTTCACGCTTATCAGCGTATTTCACCTTACAGGGTGCCCAGTTTGCGTTTCTCCTCTTTCGACAGCAACCTTTTCTCTTTCTGGGGTTCCCGAAGGAGAGAGTACCGCTTAAGAGGGAGGAACTTGGCGCGTGTCGATACCGAAGGGATAATGGAATCCAAAGTCATGGAGGAGTCCATGGTGGCCATGGCTCCAATGGAAGATGCACTGAATAGTAATGTTGCTGGAATGCAATTAATGAGTGCCGACAGGCTCGCAGAAGTGCCCGTCAAAGTGAAAAAGGCATCCGAGGAAAAGCCGGATGCAGACAAGGGCGGTGCCGTGCAGATAAGGGAAAACCTTGACGAAACGGCGGCTTTCATACCGATGGCCGTGGCTGATGCCAACGGAATCATCTCGCTGAAATTCAAACTGCCCGAGTCGGTCACTACATGGAAAGTGATGGGATTGGCTACCGACAAGTTGCTCAACCATGGAAGCATCTCTGGTGAGGCGGTGGCCAAGAAGGACATCATGGTGATGCCCAATATGCCGAGATTTGTTCGGTTGGGCGACAAGGCACAGGTGAGTGCCCGTTTGGTGAACACGGTGGAACATGACGTGGCTGGCAAGGCTCGTATCGAAATCGTGGAGCCGGAAACCGACAAGGTGGTGTATTCCAAGTCGGTGAATTTCACTACTAAGGCAGGGCAAACTTCGTCGGTAACGTTCGACTATGAGCCGAAGGGAATGCCGGGATTGCTCGTCTGCCGCATCTATGCAACAGGCGAGGGCTTCTCGGATGGCGAGCAACACTATCTGCCGGTGCTATCCAACATGGAACTCGTCACGCGTACTGTGCCGTTTACGCAACACAAGCCGCAGGTTTCGACATTTGACTTGACAAAACTCTTCCCCGCAACAGCCAAAGACGGGAAACTGACTATCGAATACACCAACAATCCTGCGTGGCTCATGATCCAGGCTCTGCCTACCATGGCCGCTGGCAATTCGGAGAATGCAATCACTCAGGCGACTTCCTATTACGCCAACACTTTGGGGCAATATTTGATGAATCTTTCGCCATTGGCACGGAAGACGGTGGATGCTTGGAGAAACGAGACAACGGAGGTGAACAGCCTCACCAGCAACCTCGAGAAAAACGAGGAACTCAAGGACTTGCTCATCTCTGAGACGCCGTGGGTGCCGGAAGCCGACAAAGAGGGGAGCCAAAAGAGAAGCCTCTGCAAATTCTTCGACGAGCGGACGATAGACATCCGCTTGTCTTCGGCACTTGACAAATTGCGCGAACTCCAAAACGGCGATGGCTCATGGTCGTGGTGGAAGGGTATGGATGGCAGCATCTACATGACGGCTGAAGTGGCGGAGATGTTTGTCCGACTCAACAGGATGGTGGGCGAGCAGTCCAACTCGAAAGAAATGCTCGACAAAGCATTCGATTTCATGGGTAAGTTCATCATCGAGGAGGTGGAGGAACTGAAGAAGTTGGAGAAGAAGGGGCATAAGAACTTGCTGCCGTCGGAGGCTGCACTGAGTGTGCTTTACAACATGGCGCTCGACGGACGCCAGTTGTCGAAATCTGTGCAGGCGGCTGCCGACTTCCTTGTCGGTCGCTTTGCTGCAAAGACTTCGGAGTTCACCATCTTTGGAAAGGCTCGCGCGGCTGTCATCTTAGACCATTTTGGCAAAAAAGACCGTGCTCGGCTCTATCTCAAGAGTCTTGACGAATACTCTGTGGCCACCCAGGAAATGGGGCGCTACTACGACACGAGAAAGGCTTATTATTCATGGAGAAGTTACGGCATACCCACAGAGGTGGCTGCCATTGAGGCATTCAAGCGCTTGCAGCCTGAAAACAAGACGGTGGTCGATGAGATGCGCATCTGGCTCTTACAGCAGAAGAGGGCGCAGATGTGGGATACTCCAGTCAACAGCGTCGATGCCATTTACGCTTTCCTTGAAGGGAACGCCAATGTGCTGGAGACAGGGGTGCAGTCGAACATCAGAATCGACGGTCAGCGGGTGGACCTTTCAGAGGCTACTGCCGGACTGGGTTACGTCAAGGAGGCGGTGAAGATGGACGGACAGCGAAAACTTGAAGTTGACAAGACTTCGGAGGGCACTTCTTGGGGAGCACTCTATGCTCAATTCATGCAGCCTGTTGCCGATGTGGAGAATCTGACGGCAGGCCTTTCGGTGAAGCGTGAACTGCTGGCTCCTGCCGGTAAGTTGCATGTGGGTGACAAGGTGGTGGTGCGCATCACCATCAAGGCCGAACGCGACCTTGACTTTGTGGAGGTCATCGACCGCAGGGCCGCTTGTCTCGAACCCGTAAAACAACTTTCGGGCTATCATTACGGTTATTACATCGCTCCCAAAGACTATACTACGGCCTACTATTTCAACAAGATGTTCAAGGGAACGCATGTGATAGAAACGGAGTATTATGTCGATAGAAAAGGAACTTATACGTCGGGTAGTTGTAAGGTGCAGTGCGCTTATGCACCTGAATTCTCCGCGACAGGTAAGGCCTTGAGAATGGAGGTGGTGGAATGATGGGCTGGCGTTTTCTCCTGAAAGGGCTGAGATGGCAACTAATGCTTGCCATGACGACCGTAGCCATGACGGTGGCGGCGCAGCGCATCACCACGCCGTCGCAAACCATCGATTGCGGGCAGGTGCTCTTCCGCAATCCAGTGACTGCACACTTCGAACTCACCAACGAGGGGAGTGGCAATGTCACCATCAAGTCGGTGGACACCAGTTGTGGATGCACAGGAGTGTCTTATCCGGTGGGTATCATATCCGAAAACAAGCCCTTTGTGGTTTCGGCTACATACGACGCCAAGCAAATGGGGCATTTCGAGAAATATATCGATATCTATACCAATGGAGCCTCTTTGCCCTTCACGCTCACCATGAGGGGAGTCGTGGTGGGGGAAATAAAGGATTTCGGCGGACAGTATCCCTTCACATTGGGGAAAATCAAGGCTGATGCCGACAGGCTCTTCTTTGATGATGTGACCAAGGGGGAGACACCTTCGATGGACATCCATGTGATGAACAACACGGGCGATGTGATGACACCGGTGCTTCGCGACATGCCTAAGTACCTCAAGGCTGAGATTTCCCCTTCTTCCATAGCGCCGGGCAGATCGGGAGTCGTGCATTTCACACTCGATGCCGATAAAATCGGCCATACTGGGTTGGAACAGGCGAGGGTCTTCTTGAATGCCACGGCTGCCGAAAAAAACTCCGACGACAAGGCCATCAAGGTGGAGGCCATCCTCGTTCCTTCGTTTGGGGAGGTGTCGGAACGGCAACTGGCTTACATGCCCAAATTGAGACTCTCGGAAGAAACCATCGAACTTGGCAGTTTCGAGGGGAAGAAAAAGAAAAAAGGTTCTGTCATCTTGGAAAACAGGGGGCGGACCGACTTGGAGATATACAGTATTCAGTCGTTCACCGAAGGAGTCACCTTGGAACTTGGCGAAACGGTCATCCATCCTGGAGAATCGGCCAAACTTAAGGTGGTGGCAGAGAGGAAAATCCTCAAAGGGGTGGTTGAACAGCCAAGGGTGCTGCTCATAACCAACGACCCCAAGGCGTCGAAGGTGATTATAGACATTAATGTTAAATAAATAATTTTTGATGGAACATCCAGAAAACAATGCAGAATATAAGGGGCTGACCGTCAATTCAGGGGTGGAGCAGCCGTCGATTATCAATCCCTATTTGAAGCGAAATAGGTTCCGCCGTAGGGTTTACACTGCCGCTGAAATGGTGGAGGGCATCGTCAAAGGCGATGTCACTATTCTCAGCCAGGCGGTAACGCTCGTCGAGAGCGTCAATCCCGAGCATCAGGCGAAGGCACAGGAGGTCATTGAGAAATGCCTTCCCTATAGCGGTCATTCATTGAGGGTGGGCATCAGTGGGGTGCCTGGAGCAGGCAAGAGCACTTCTATCGATATGTTCGGATGCCATGTGCTCGACACCTATGGTGGCAAACTTGCCGTGCTGGCCATCGACCCCAGTAGCGAGCGCTCTAAGGGAAGCATCCTCGGCGACAAGACCAGAATGGAGAAACTGTCTCTTAGACCTGAGGCTTTCATACGCCCAAGCCCAACTGCTGGTTCGCTTGGTGGGGTGGCTCGAAAGACAAGAGAGACCATCATCTTGTGCGAGGCGGCTGGATATGACAAAATCTTTGTCGAGACGGTCGGAGTAGGACAGAGCGAGACCGCCTGCCATTCCATGGTGGATTTCTTTTTGCTCATCCAACTCGCTGGAACGGGTGACGAACTGCAGGGCATCAAGCGTGGCATCATGGAGATTGCCGACGGTATCGTCATCAACAAATGCGACGGCAACAATGTGGACAAATGCCACATGGCTGCTACTCATTTCAGAAATGCACTGCATTTCTTCCCGAAGTCGGACAGTGGGTGGATGCCCAAGGTGCTCTGCTATAGTGGCTTCTACGGAACGGGAATAAAGGAGGTATGGGATATGATCTACGAATACTTCGACTTTGTCAAGCAGAACGGTTATTTCGATTACCGGCGCAACGAACAGAGCAAGTATTGGATGTATGAGACCATCAATGAGCAGTTGAGAAACAGTTTCTACAACAATGCCTTGATTGCTCAACGGTTGAAAATGGCTGAGGACAGCGTGTTGGCTGGTGAGCAAACCTCGTTTGCTGCTGCAGGGCAACTGCTGGACATGTATTTTAAACATTTGGGCGGAAAATGACGGTGAACATAGAAATAGACAGCAAAAGCGGATTCTGCTTCGGGGTGACCACTGCCATCAACAAGGCGGAGGAAAAACTTGCCGAGGAAGGTACGCTATACTGTTTGGGCGACATCGTACACAACGGCATGGAGTGTGACAGGCTCAGGGAAATGGGGCTGGTCACCATCAACCATGACGACCTCTTGAGCCTGCACGATGTCAAGGTCATGCTCAGGGCACATGGCGAGCCGCCCATGACATACGAAATCGCCGAAAGGCAGAATATCGAGATCGTTGACACCACTTGCCCTGTGGTGTTGCAACTGCAAAGGAGGATAAAAAAGCAGTTTGATGCCAACCCAGATGCACAAATCGTCATCTTTGGGAAGAACGGGCACGCTGAGGTGCTCGGACTTGTGGGACAGACGCAAAACAGGGCTGTTGTCGTCGAGAATATCAACGACGTGCAGTTCCTTGACTTTGAAAAGGACATCTATCTATACTCGCAGACGACCAAGTCGCTCGACGAGTTTCATCATATCATCGACTACATTCAGCATCACATATCGCCGAGAGCCACTTTCAAAAGTTTCGACACCATTTGTCGGCAGGTGGCCAACAGAATCTCGCATATTGCCGAGTTCGCTCAGAGGCACGACCTCATTCTCTTCGTTTCGGGAGGGAAAAGCAGTAATGGAAAGGTGCTCTTCGACGAGTGCAAAAGGGTTAACCCCAACAGCCACCAAATTGAGTCGGCCGAGGAAATCGACATGAAATGGCTCGAAACGGCGCAATCGGTGGGAATCTGCGGCGCCACCAGTACACCCAAGTGGCTCATGGAGGATTGCAGGAAATTAATTGTGGGGAGAGTGAGTCCCGACAGTGAAGACAAAGAAGATAAAAATAATAATAATTAATATACCGATATCTTATGAAAAAGTACTTTTTTTTGACGCTGGTTATGCTCCTGACATGGACTTCGAATGTTGGGGCCAACCCTGTTTCGAAGTCCGAAGCAGTGCAGAAAGCAGCAGCCTTCCTCAGAGAGAGAGGGAAGAACGTGAGTGACAATTTGGTGCCGGTCGATGGCCCAAGAAAGGCAAAAGCCTATCAAGAGGCGGCACCTTGCTATTATGTTGTCAACAACGGAGAGAATGACGGATTCGTCATCATCGCTGGTGACGACAGGGCGAAGACTGTCTTGGCATACGCCGACAATGGACATTTCGACGAGGGGCAAGTGCCGGAAATGGTGGCTGGCATTCTCGACGGGTATGCTGAGGAAATTGCCAATAGGGCCGACCTTGATATTGAAGAAGAGGAAGCGGCTGACTTCGTGGGAGAGAGGGCGAAGACAAAAACACCTACCACCAATCCTGTCTATCCGCTCCTTACTTCAAAATGGGCGCAGACCGAACCTTTCAACAATGCGTGTCCGTGCTTGCCAACTACCACTACAAGGTGTTATGTGGGATGTGTCGCTTTGGCGATGGGACAACTTATATATTATTATAGGAGTAGAATGGAAAGTAAATTGCCTGTTTCCATTCCTGGCTATACCTGCTCTACTTATTGGTCGGATTATAAAGGTTATGTCAAGGCTCCCACTATCGCGGCGGGTACTACCATTAACTGGAATAATATGTTTGACGAAGAAAATAGTTCGTTGACTTCCACGCAAATATCCAATGTTGCCAAATTCTTGTCTTATTGTGCCATCTCAATCCATAGCGAGTTCAAGGGTGGAAGCGGGGCTGGTACATCTGCTCCTATCGGCAATATCTTCACTGCTTTGACGAAATATTTCAATTTCAAGTCGAGTAACACCGATTTCCATGCAAGAAGTTCTTATAACTATGATACATGGAAAAGTAAGATAATCAATGAATTGAAACAGGATAGGCCTGTCTTGTACTATGCGATACCAAAAGTAGGAGCAGGGCATGTCTTCCTGATTGACGGATTCGATGGTGGCGACTTGTTCCATATTAATTGGGGATGGGGTGGCAAATACGATGGCTATTTCTCGCTCACGGCTTTCAATCCTTACGACTACGGAGGGAACAACTCGTATGTCAGTACTTCGAGTTATCTCTCCAGCCAGAAGGCTTTCTTTGATTTGCAGCCGGTGAAGGGGTATAACAATGTCGATCCCAACACCAACCTCACTGCTACACTCAACACGGCTTCGTCGGCTTCGGCTACCGTCACCTATAGCAACAAGACAAGCAATAGTGGCAACTACTTCTTCGGACTCGGATATTACGACAGCAATGAGAACATAAAACTCGTAAAACAGTCTTCGGCTACAGCCAAGGCTTTGGCTTCTGGCGGAAGTGCCGTTGTCACCTATAATTTGTCTATCTCTGATTTTTGCGTTGCCAAAACAACTAAAAAATCTTTCAAGGTTTATCCCATTTGCAAACTGAAGGGGGAGGATGATTGGAGACTGTGCGACCAGCAATCTACTGTCTATCTGCTCAATGCTGAATGCAATGGTTCTGTCACTTTGTCTATTGGCAAGGAGAATGCTGACCTGTCGGCTACGAATTTCACCTTCCCTGGTTCTTGTGTCAAGGGAACTGAGCAGCCGGTCTTTGTCACCGTCTCCAATACCGGTGGAGGCGACTTCTTTGGCTCCATCTATCTCTTTGCAAGCAAAACGACTACAATGGGGTCGGCTAAGTCATATTATCAATTGTATATACCGGCAGGCAAGTCGGTTGATTTGAGGTTGTATTTCACTCCAGGGGAAACTGGCACTTACAATGTTTGGGCAGCCGCAGGGTCTGCTGGTTCGCCTGTATTGGGCAAATCTACTGTGAAAATTGTTGCTTCGTCTGCTACGAGAAATCTGGGCGTTTCCACGTTCTCGCTTCAAAATGTCAAGTCGGGCTACGTCGTCTATGGTAGGTCGTTGAGGGGTACTGCGGTCATCAAGAACAGTTCTTCGATTGTCTATAACGACAATGTAATTGCACAAATCTACAGTTGGAATGGTTCAACGTACAAGAGTACTGACATCAAGTTGGAGGTTCCCGTGACTATTCAGGCTGGAAAAACTTATAATCTTGATTTCGAGTTTGATGACCTCAGCCCAAGCAGCACCTATGCCATTGTATTTAAATATGCGGATAAAAAGCAACTAACCACCAATTCCGCCTTTAAGGGTTGCAAGGTCACCAATGCTGTGATGTGCTATAAGGCAACTGGTGAGATGAAGGCTATTGAGCCGACGGCAACAGTTACTGTTGGAAGCGAATACACCGCTGTAGATTTCTCTGGGCTTACGGGGACTGTCACGAAGGTCGTGCCCAACAGCAATCCCAACACACTATATTTCATTGGCACAAGTGAGACCGCTGCTTCAGGCCTCTCTGGCAAAAATATTGTCAAAGGGACGGTGGCTGAGAAAATCGCATTGACAGATGGATATTCTTTCTATACACCTAAAGATATCACAGCCAAGAGTATCACCTACACCAGAAAGTCCACTCTCGGCACTTCAGGAAAGAATGGATGGCAGACGCTTATCATTCCCTTCTCTCCCACGAAGGTGACTTGCAATGGAAAAGAATTGGATTGGTTCAGGTTCGCCAAGGACACTCAGAAGGACTTCTGGTTGAAGGATTTCTGTGCCATAGAGGGGGCTTCCCAAGTGAAATTCGGATATGCTCAGAGCATGGAGGCCAACAGGCCTTATCTCTATGCCGTGCCTGGAAACTACTGGGGAGAGGCTTATAACCTCGTTGGCAAGTCGGTTGTATTCTCCGGACAGAATGCTGTTCTTTACGAGAAACCACTGACCATGACTGGTTCGGATGTGTTCAATTTCAGGGGGTCTTATATGCAGCAGACGCTGGCCAATACTTGGGTGCTTGACAAAACTGGGGCTAAGTTCGTGGCTGGTACCAACGCCATCACGCCTTTCCACTGCTACTTCATTGCTACCGATAAGGATTTGGTGGATGTCAACGAACTCAATATCGGTACATTCGAAGAAGAGACCGATGGCATCTTCATGCCGTTTGCTGCTGAGGGCGAGACGGTGGATGTCTATGACTTGCGTGGCATGAAAGTAGGTCGCGTCGAGGTCGTGGCAGGAAAGATCGATATCGAAGGCTTGCCTAAGGGGGTCTATGTCATCAAAGGAAAGAAGATGGTCAAGTATTGATTGTCTGGTTTACTCTAATAGCAAGAGGCTCTCCAATTCGTTGGGGAGCCTCTTGTGTTTGGTGGATGGTGAGAGGGAAGGTGAAAACTATTCGCCTGCCACTCGGTGGTATTGCTCCAAGAGCCAGGCGTTCTGTTCGGGGATGGTCATGTCGCTATTGTCGAGCAGAAGGGCGTCGTCGGCTTGGCGAAGGGGGCTTACCTCACGGTGGCTGTCTATGTAGTCGCGCTCTTTCACATTGCGCAATATCTCTTCAAAGTCTGCAGGAGTGCCTTTGTCGCATAATTCCTTGAAACGGCGCTGGGCGCGGACTTCGGCTGAGGCGGTGACGAAAACTTTCAGTTCGGCGTCGGGGAAGACAACGGTGCCAATGTCACGACCGTCCATGACAATCCCTTTCGACTCGCCCATGCGCTGCTGCTGGGCTACCAATGCTTCGCGCACAAAAGGGAGGGCGGCGATTTCACTCACTTTGCCCGACACTTCCATGCCGCGGATGGCTTGCTCTACGCACTCGCCGTTAAGGTAGGTGTCGGGGCGCCCGGTGTCGGGATTGAGTGAAAATGTGATGCTGATGCTGGGCAAAAGGGTGGCAAGGCGGTCGGAGTCCAAAACCCCATCGGGGTTCCATAGTTGTTGCTGAAGGGCAAAAAGGGTGACGGCTCGGTACATGGCACCTGTGTCAACATAGATGTAGCCGATGGCTTTGGCCAGGTCCTTGGCCATGGTGCTTTTGCCGCACGATGAATGTCCGTCGATGGCAATGGTGATTTTTTTCATATCTTATAGGTTAAATGATAGGTTGGCGATGATGGATGAGGAGGATACGTGGTATTTGCCGTATGAAAGGCCTATCTTGAACCGCTCCAAATTGACGCCGCCGCCCAAGGTGAGGCCGGCTCCATGGCGGCTGCTGTTTTCTTGCCCTTGAGAAATCTTCATGTCGTTTGAACGGCGGAAATTCATGCCTGCGCCTACCCAAATTTGGTCCGATAGTGTGACTTCGGCTCCTACGGCAAGGTGGTTGATGAACTTGTAGTTCCAATGGGTAAGGTCCAAAAAAGTAAGCGAGAGGCGTAGTGGGGCACTGGCGAGTTTTTTGGTGATGCCGGCATGCATCTCGAAGGGAAGACTTTCGTATTCTTCATCGTAGGCTTTCAACTGACCGCCAAGGTTCCTGGCCACGGTGGATATGGAGAGGTCGCGGTCGGAATCGTAATAGTTGAGACCAAGATCCACACACATGGCGATGGAATTGTAATTGCCGATGTAGGAGGTGACCCATTTGGCGGAGATGCCTCCCACGAGGCGCTGGCTGAGGTTGTAACTCACATAGGCTCCCAAGGAGATGTCACGGGCTGAAAAAGTGCCCGTGATATTGTTGTTTTCATCCACCTCTTTCATTGAGCCATAACCAAAGTATTGGGCACTGCCGCCTACTGTCAGGCGATCGGCAAGGACGGTGCTATAAGTGGCGCTTGCTGTGTTCACCCCTGACATGTAGTTCATGTAGTTCAGGCCTATCGAACGGTCGCTTACGGACGAAAGGAGGGCGGGGTTGGAGAAAATCAGCGAGGCATCGTCTTCGATGATGGAAATGTTTTCTCCACCAAGGGCAGAAGCATGGGCACTCACGGGAAGACGAAGGAAATTATACGCTGTCTGACTCTCTTGCGCCGACAGTGTGGGCGGCAAGAGAATGGCAAATAGCGCAAAAATCCCTTTTTTCATCCTTTTTACTTCAAATTTTTGGCAAAGATACACCTTTTTTCAAATATCTGAGTTATTTTTGTAGATTGAAATGCATTTTAATCAACTTCATTCATGATTATAACGCGGTTTTGCACTGATTATTGGGTACGCTCGCTTTTTTAATTGAGCGGATGGCGTATCTATGAGGTGGATTAGGCCGTGACAGTGGATATGGAGATAAAAAAAACTTCTAATGCCGACCTTGAGCGGATGCGTCCCAAGACGTTTCTGCTGGGATTGGTGGTTGCTGTCATTGTATTTTTCGCGACTTTGGAACTTTCTTTCCATGAGAGTGATGGCGATTTCGATAGCGATTTCCTCGATGAGATTGCCGAGGATATGGAGTATATGCCGCCCTTGGAGGAGAATCTGCCGATGCAGGAACAATTGGCACCTGTCGTTTCCGACCAAATTGAAGTAGTGGAACAGGCGGAGAGTGCCTCGGAAAACGAGGAAGTGGAGGAGGCCAAGCAGCAGCCTGATATCGTTACAGAAAGTGAGGTGGAGGAGGAAAAAGTGCAGGAAACCGTCGAAGAACAGCCTGTCGAGGAAGAGAAAGTGATGCCCATGGGTGCGGTTGATGAACTTCCTCAATACCCTGGCGGCATGGCGCAATTGTTGAAATGGCTCACGGCACACTTGAAATATCCAGAGAGTGCCAAGACTGCGAAAATCAGCGGAAAAGTGATTGTGGCTTTTATTGTCAATGCTGATGGGACGGTATCGGATGTAAAATTGGTCAAGGGGGCAGATCCTTCACTTGATAATGAAGCCCTTAGGGTAATCAGGATTATGCCTAAATGGCAGCCTGGCAGGGCGGGAGGACGGCCGTGTCGGACACTCGTTCACTTGCCTGTAGTTTATAAGTTGTAATCTGTAAATTTAAATAATAGTTGTCATTATGGTAAATTCTAATGAGATCCTAAAACTTATCAATCATTATCTCGATCATATACCCTATGATAGGAAACCAAAAGAATTGTATGAGCCTATCAAGTATGTTCTTTCGTTGGGGGGGAAGAGAATTCGTCCCATGCTCACACTCCTTGCCTACAATCTATTCAAGGATGACCCTCAAAGCATCTTGCCTACGGCTTGCGCCATTGAGACCTATCACAACTACACCCTGCTTCATGATGACCTTATGGACAATGCGGACCTGAGAAGGGGGCACATGACCGTTCATAGAAAATGGAATGCCAATACGGCCATCCTCTCGGGCGATTCCATGTTGGTGCTGGCTTTCCAGCAAATCGCGCAATGCAAGCCTGAAAAACTGAAACAGGTGCTTGACCTTTTCACCATTACTGCTCTTGAAATAGGCGAGGGACAGCAGTATGACATGGATTTTGAAAACAGAAACGATGTCACTGAGGAGGAGTATATCGAGATGATTAGGCTCAAGACAAGTGTGCTGTTGGCTTGTTCTGTAAAAATGGGGGCTATCTTGGCTGATGCACCAGAGAAGGATGCGGAATACCTCTATCAGTTTGGTGAGAAAATCGGGCTGGCTTTCCAACTTCAAGATGATTTCCTCGATGTCTATGGCGATTCCAAGGTCTTCGGAAAGGCCATAGGAGGCGATATCCTTGCCAACAAGAAGACTTATATGCTTATCAACGCTTTCAACCTTGCCAATGAGCAACAGGCGAAATTGTTGGATAATTGGATGGAATGTGAGAACCCTGACCCACAGGAAAAAATCGCTGCCATCACGGAATTGTACAATGAAATCGGTATCGATAAGTTGGCTGCCGACAAAATCAATTTCTTTTTTAAGGAGGGACTGAAACTCTTGGAAAAGGTCGGGGTTGACGATGACAGAAAACAGGAATTGCTCTCTTATACCAAAGAGATGATGAAACGTGAATATTGAATAGACAGAAGTGCCGTATAGAAGATTACCAAAAACAGATGCCGCAAGGCTCAAGGCGCTGGAGGCGTTGGCCGACAACAATGAGGTGTATACGGTCAATGGACGTTTCATCGACAGAGGGCGTCTCGAACAGGCTCAGAAATTGTATGCCCAGTTGAGTGATGCCTTGTGCAAGTATAAACTCTCTATGAGAACGCAGGTGAGGTATTCCAAGAGAATGGCTCGACTGCACCATCAAGCGATGGTCTATCTCAGCCATTTCATCCAAGTGTTGTTCCTTGCAGTTGAAAGAGGGGAGATAAAGCCTCTTGAATTGGGGGATTATGGACTGAAACCACAAGCAAGAGTGGTTCCATACTTGAAAACGGCGGATGCTGTCATGGAATGGGCACCTCGTATTATTGACGGAGAGAAAAAGAGGGTGAAGGCCGGTGGCAAACCCATTATGTCGCCTTCCATTGGCGAGGTGGTCACACATTTCGATGTGTTTAAGGGCATGTACAACGCCCAGAAACAATATCAGTCGCGTACACAGGGGGCGTTGGACAGCATTTCGAAAATCAGGCCCGAGGTGGACGAGGTGATACTCGATATTTGGAACATGGTGGAAAAGCATTTCGAAAACGAACCTCCAGAACTCAAATTCGACAAATGCCGTGATTTCGGGGTGGTTTATTATTATAGGAGACACGAAAAACCCATAGTCTGATGAGATTCATTGATACTCATATTCATATCGATGGTGAGGAATTCGATTCTGATCGCCAACTTGTTGTCGATAGAGCAAGGCAGGCTGGATGCACCCACATGTTCGTTCCTGCCATCGACATGCCTTCAGTAGGACGAATCCTCAATGTTTGTGCTGATTTCCCTGGATTTGCCTACCCAATGATAGGACTTCATCCAGAAGAGGTGAACGATGGTTTTCACCATGTGCTCGATGAGATGGAGGCCATGCTGCCTGGCAATTTTATCGCCATTGGAGAGGTGGGGCTTGATTTCTATTGGAGCAGGGAGTTCGAAAAGCAGCAGTTGGAGGCTTTCGAAATACAAGTGCAGTGGGCTTGCCGGACTGGCTTGCCATTGGCCATTCATTCAAGAAAAGCGCAAAATGAGTTGGTGGCTATCTTGAAACGATACCGCAACGAGTTGCCGGGGGGCGTGTTCCATTGCTTTACAGGGAATGTGCAGGAAGCCAAGCAACTGTTGGAGTTTGATGGCTTTTACTTGGGCATCGGTGGCGTGCTTACTTTTAAGAAAAGCCATTTGCCGGAAGTGCTGCCGTTTGTCCCTATTGACAGAGTGGTGGTCGAGACGGATGCACCTTATATGGCACCTGTGCCCAAAAGGGGCGTGCGTAATGAAAGCGCGTTCATTACCTACGTTATCAGTAAAATGGCGGAATGCTATGGCATCGATGCCGAAGAGGTGGCTGAATTGACTTCTCAAAATGCATTGAGACTATTTCGTTTACAATGAAGAAGGCGGTAGTCCTGGCGATGGCCGTATTTTTGTTGCCTACTGATGGGGGTGCAATGGGCGACGGAGGGGATTCCCTACGGCGATGGGGGGCTACTGTTGGGATTAGTCCAGGGCGATTGCTGGTTGTCGATCAATACCAGGACAAATGGCAGAAGGGAAAAGACAACCTTTCTTTGGATTTCAATGTGTCTCACATCACGCTGCCTGCCGATAGTGATGATTTTGCGGCTGACTACAATTTCCCGACCATTAGGGCGGGTGTTAAGTGGAGTTTCAACCATCGTGTCACTATGCATCGGTCGCCTGACCCTGACTGGGGACTTGCCGAAGAGGTGGATTATACCTCTATTATGGGTAATTCTGTTGCTGTGTATGGCACTTTTGCAAGGCCTTTTTTTAGAAAAAGGAAATGGACGGCTGAGTATGCCTTGTCTATTGGAGTGGGATACAGCCATGACAAATACAATTCCTACGATGCGGTCGATAATGAATTGATTGGCTCAAGGTGGCTCCTCTATTTTGGCGCAGGGGTGGCGTTTGGCTATAGAGTGGCAGATAATTGGGGAGTTAAGGTTGGACTGGATTATTGGCACTTGAGCAATGCTGCTCTCAGCAGGCCCAATAAGGGCGCTAATTTCTTGGGGCCGTATTTGGGGCTGACCTACTTCCCTTATTATAAATATGTGGAGGGGCGTAAAGAACATAGGAACAGCAAAATTTATCCAAAAAGTCTATATGCATTCTTCGCATTGGGGGTAGGGGCGAAGACTTTGAACGAGGAATGGCTACGCACGCAGTTCAATACCCCTAAAGGGGAGGAGGACTACCGCACAGGGCACTTTCGTCTTTATCCTGCCTATTCTCTTCAGGCTGATTTGATGTATCGATATCATAGAAAATGGGCTTCTGGAGTGGGATTCGATCTATTCTATGGTTCCTATGCTTCGAGAGTGGAGGAATTGGACCAACTACAGCGGGCGGATTGCAAGCATAGCCCGTGGTCGGTTGGCGTTGCCTTGAGGCATCATGCCTATTATCATCGTTTGGCAATGACCATGTCATTGGGCTATTATCTTTATCGTGAAATGGGATATAACGCGAACTTGATAGAAAAACCTTATTATGAGAAAATAGGAATGCAATATACACTGCCTTGTGCCAGTCAATTGACTGTGGGGTTCAATGTCAAGGCACATCTCACAAAGGCTGATTTCATGGAGTTGGTCGTTGCCTTGCCTCTGATTTTGGCTAAAAAGTAAATAATTTGCATCAATAAGTAAAGGATTTCGTGAATGTTGGTGGCTGTTACGCTTTTTTTTTGTAATTTCGCCACGAATATCGCTTTCTTATTTATATATATAATGTACGTTGACATGAAAAAATTCTTTAGCCTTTTTTGTTTGGTAATGATTGTCGTGGCTTGTAGTTCCGACAAGAAAAAAATTGTGGCTTATATCGAAAACAATGTAGCAGACCATGAGATGGAAATTGTGGGGGATGTTGTCCTCGATTCTGTCTTCTGCCCGATAGAGCAACTCGACAAGGCTTCAAATATCTTAATCGGACACCAGAACAACTTGCTCCTGCTGCTTGAAGTGAATCCTGACTCGGCCTTCTCTTTTGCTAATAATCTGAAGACTTCATTAAGCAAGAAAGACGCCTTTGTAAATATGGCTTATCCCAAAGGAAAGAAAAATCGACTGGCTTACATGGTTAAATGCAATGTCGATGGAAGGGAGAGGATGGTTTCTTTCTTTAAAGGCTTGAATGATGACAACATCGAAATGACTTCACTCGATTTGGATGATGCTGTTGATAGTTTGATGGTGAACTACGACCATCTTATGAATGGTATTAATGTCATCCTCGAGGGACAAAACATTCAGTAGTTCTTGGGGCGTATTATCATTCCGCTCATACTGACTTCGGCAAGTGATTGAAGAATCTTGGCCTACATGAATGGGTGGATGAATGGCATTTCGCAACCTTTTAAAAGGTTTTTAGCCTTTTGGCCTTGAATTTATAGGTGTTTTGTAAATATATCGGAAAAATTTAAGGAATTTGATAAAAAAGTTGCCGAAAAATTTGCAAGATATGGATTTATGCCGTACCTTTGCATTCGCTGCGCTTGAGAAAAGAGATGCAGCAAATTTTAAAGAAGCGTTCTTTGAAAGGATTTCATGAAGACAGAGAAGTAGTACAAGAAGCA
>CAMKSZ010000026.1 GCA_946415525.1 uncultured Prevotellaceae bacterium
CCTGTCCCTCGGAGCCCTTCACGACCTCCTTCACCTTCTCATAGTCATAATACTGACCGGCGTTCTTACCCCAAGTGAAGAAATAGTTGGCATTGATAATGGCACCCGAGTCATCGGTCTGCTGGCCCTTGCCCTTCCAATCATCCGCATTGGCATCGAAGTGAGCCATGACATCCCAGCGGATGTTGGTGTTGTCGATACCATCGACACCCACGAACTTGGAAGCGATTTCAGAAGAGAGATAATCGTCGCTTGCAGCGAAGGCATAGATAGTGGTAGGATTGGTGATTTCCACCGGTTCGGTGTAAGCCTTCGATTCGGTGATGACGTTGCTGTTTTTGAAATTATAGTAAATGGTTGCCCCCTCGGTAGCCCCCGTAATGGTGACCAGCGACTTGCCAGCCTCCCGTGCCACGGTGAAGACAGGAGCAGCAGCCTTTGACATGATAGTGACAGCAGCCTCAGCGATTTCGCTATCGAGATAGCCATCGCCGACACCAAATGCCTTCACCGTAGTGGGCTGAGTGACAGCAAACGGCTCGGTGTAGAGCGTGCTCGCCGTTGTGGGGTCAGAGCCATCGGTCGTGTAATAGATAGCCGTCGAATTGGCAGCAGTGATGGTGACGATGGTCTGTCCATCCTCTTTCTTCTGTTGGATATTTGGCTTGCTGACCGGCAATACATTGTTCTTTGTAGCAGCCACTGCAGCCAAAGCCTGGCACGGTAGGCTCACGATGGCCTCCTCGGTGACGGCAGCCATGTTCTCGATGGTGATGGGGAGCAACATGTAAGCGTTGCGCGTCTTGTTGTGGATGTGCATGGCCACAGTCTCGCCCGCCTTTGCCAAAATAGCATCGTTGGCGAAATAGTCGCCCAGTTCCACACCCGTGATGCCCCCTTCGCTCAGCAGTTCGATACCAGCAGTGGTGTCGAATCCCTCAAAGACAGCATTGGCAGCATCCTCAACGGTCAAAGTACCCGTTTCGGTGATCACGGCCTTGCCATAGCCCAATGCCTCATAGATATTCGGGTTGAAGTTGAGCACCGGCACGTAGGCGATAGCCTGCTTGATAGTAGGCAAATAAGCGTTGTCAGCCCCGATGGTCGAACTGATGACGATGGCGTCGAATGCCTTCAATTCGTCGATAGTAGGCTGTGATTCCGCCACATTGATATCGGTGATGGCAAACCTGCTGTCACCACTGATGAAAGCGTAAGCCAGGTCATCGTCGATGCTTCCATTAAAGAGGTAGCCAACATTCTTCTGTTCCTCCACCGGCGGTTCGTCACCCTCACCCACTGTGATGTAGTAGATATGGCAACCGTTGGTGTTGTAAATTTGAATGTTGTAGGTACCATCCTCATTAGGCTCGTCAGCCGCATCCGTAGGCACCACCCACTCCTGGTCTTGGTATTCCGTCGGAGCCCCCACGGCATTTCCATCCGGGCCCATCAGTTGTGTTCCCGAAGTGCCGAAACCAATGTAGAGTTGTACGCCACGGGCGTCGGTGAGTTTGTGCGACTCCACACCCATCTTGATGGTCGTTCCAGGCGCCACGTGAGGGATGACGAAGTAGTTCTTCTTAGAGCCACCAAACCACAAGTAGGAAGCGCCATGATAGGGACCGAAGCCACTGCTGGCATCCGGTTCAGTGTAGTTGACAGCGATGGCCAACGAACGTGACGTCCTGTTGGTGTAGAGCAAACCTTCGAGTTCGGAGATAGCCTCACCATTTGCCATAATGGTAGTTCCCACGGAGGCATCACCCTGAGCCGTCACCTCCCAGAAGCAGTTGTCCTTGGACTTCTCTGTCGGTTCAGTGGCACTTGTTTTCTCCACGTCAGACCATGCACCCGTAGAGGGGCCCTTGGCCGACTCGGCCTTGAGATTCTCAACCGTCTTGGCACTCCACTTGGTGAAGTCCCACGACTTGCGATACGTCTCCTGTGCGTTGGCAGAGAGTGCCAACATCACGAGCATTGCAAAAGTAAAAAATTTCTTCATAATAGTTATTTTTTTGAAGGTAATAGAATCCTGTATTATGATTGGGAAGAGATTTCCCATTGGAATCATTGAGAGAAGGGAAAGGCGGCTCCCGCCCCTCCCCTATTGAATCTGCAGGTCGAACGGCACCCAATATGCCCCGTCGAGGATTCTCTGCCTGACGGTGGATTTTAGGCCCTCATTCTCATATTTCTCACAAACGCGGTTGGCAACGATGGTCGGGTCGGCATAGCGAACAGCCATACGGTTCATCATCGGATACACCTTTCCCTCAGCCGCAAACTCCAGCATCGCCTCGTCGAGCAGAGCCAGGTCATTGAACTTGATAGTTCCCAACTCACCCAGTTCGTGGGTGTTTTGCATGACGGTGCGAGCCACCAGTCCAGTGAAGCATCCCCTGATGCCCATCGAAGGATAGCGGCGCGTGCCCCAGTTCGCCGTTCCCGTCCAATCACACTTGGTGGGATCTACGGTACTGGCAAATCCCTCCCATTCCGCCTGTTCGGGATGGAAGCAATCGTCGCCTTCGCCCGCCTTGACGCCAGAGTTGAATACAGCATTCATGGCGATGAAGCGCTTGAGGTGGTTGAGCGCCTCGCAGAGCATCATGTGATACTGCGTGGCCCTATACATATAGATATGGCAGTCGTCCTGATAGGCGTTGACACGCTGCGTGCTCCCCACGGGTCTGAACTTAGAGATGTAATCCTGTCCGCCAGACGTGCCAAAGACACACTTGTATCGCGTATCGTTGGTGGTGGCACCAGGGTTGAACTCTGCACTGAGGAAACGCGCCTTGCCATTTGCCGACGGGCGCAACAAGTACTTGTTGGGGTACTCATTGGAGAAGTGCTGAAGCAACGTGTTCGTCTGGTTGTTGGTGTAGTCGTAGATGATAGCCGACACCGCCTCATAAGGATAAGGTTGGCTATTGTTCCAAATTGGGCTATAATGTCCCGGCGTAGCAGCCGACGGCAACCAATAGACATTGGAGCCCGGGTCGGAAGTGACGTTGATGTTCGTCCCCAGCGCTTTCAGCAGCACATCAGCCGCCGTCTTGTAGTAAGCAGTGGCACTTTGTCCAGCCGCATCGAGCACTGCCCCCTTCCAGAGGCAGAGTTCTGCATAAAGCCCCGCATAGGCCGGCACCATGTAGTTCCACTTACGGTATTGGCTGCTGGAAAGACTCACGCTGTGAGTGGGATCGAGCCACTCATACCAGTCGATATCCAGGTTGGCCGCCACCCCGTCGTAGCCCTTGTCGAGCGTCTCCAGGCACTTGTCCACGAGCCTTCCGAGATCCATGAGTTGGAACCGGTCACCTTGTTTGATTTCCGTCACCTCAGTGATGGCATCGTCGAACCACACCGCCTTACCGTAAATTTCAGCCAAGGTCTTGTAAGTCCACACCTTAGTGCGAAGAGCCGATGCCACGAGTGCCCTCCAAGCCTCAATGTCCACGTTGGGCCTCGACTTGTATTCCGACATATTCTTGAGGTAGTCGTTGCAAGCGATGATCACCTCATAATACCCCTGAGGATTAGCGTAGGAGTTGTTTTGTAGATTCTGGTCATAGTTGTAGAGAGCGATCAGTTCATTGCTCGACTCGTCACAAGGTTCGATAAGTTCGCCCCTCGGTTCAGTGAGCAATATCTCCTTGTCGCCGATATCCTGCAATTTGGTCATGATGCCGAGGAACCCCGTGTACATCTCCGTATTGGAAGAGAATCCCCCATCCCCCTTGAACTCGTCGTCTGTATCAGGGTCCCAGAAGTCAGAGCATGCCGAAAGCATGGTCAATCCTGTGAGGATAGCAAAAACGCAGATGAATTGATATATCTTTTTCATATCCGTCATTATACTGTTGTAGTTTTACATGTTCGACTTAGAATCTGAGGTTGACACCCAGTCTGACAGAGCGAGGCGCCGTAGCCTTGGCATAGTCAACGCCCTGCATGAGTGTGCTGTAGGAATAAGAGAACTCCGGGTCTATCCCCAGGTATTTGGTGATGCAGAAGAGGTTCTGCCCCGTGACGAAGACGGTGCCCCCCTGGATGAAGTTCCAAAGCGGTTTGTCCCAATTATAACTGAATGTGACATCGCGCAACTTGATGTAACTGGCATCCTCTATCCATCTGTCACTGAAAGCATTGTTGCCCACACGGTCGCCATACTTGACACGCGGCATGTCGGTCTGCTGTCCCTCCATAAGCCATCGGCGATTGACCGAAGCAGCCTGGTTGGAGAAGTCGCTCGACGACTCCGTTACCCTTCTGACAGCATTGTATGCATCGTTGCCCACAGAGTAGGCAAATGTGAGGTCGAGAGCGAAATGGCGGTACTCGAAACGAGTGAACACTGAGCCAAAGAAATCAGGTGTTGCCGAACCCAATACGACACGGTCGTCGCTGTCGATGACACCATCCCCATTGATATCGTCGTAGTGGACGTCACCCGCCTGGAATTTCTGTCCGTTCGCCATGAGGTTGGCCTTCTCCGCCTCCGCCGTTGTGGCGAAGACCCCCAGCGACCGCAGTCCATAGAAAGCATACGGGTCGCCTCCGACGCGAGTAATCATCTGAGCGTTGTCGGAGAGCGTAGAAACAATCTCGGACAGGGAGCCCAAGGAGTTGACCTTGTTGCTCAGCGTAGTCAGATTGCCACCGATAGTCCATGTGAAGTCCCGAGTAACTACAGGAGTCAGCATCAACGAGAGTTCCAAGCCCTTCGACTCCATCTCCGCCTCGTTGCTATAGTATGCACTGGAGCCGAGGATGGGCGAACGGTTGCCCGAAATCAGCACATCCGTCGCCTTGGTGTTGTAGTAGCCAATGCCGAGCACGGCACGGTGGTGCAGCAAAGCCGTCTCCAGTCCGAAGTTGAAGGTCCGGTCACGCTCCGCCTTGAGATTGGTGCTCGGCACGTTGGCACGTACGATGCCCGATATTGTCTGGTAGGGATTCGACGTATAGTAATACTTGCCATACTTCGACGAGTAACGGCTGTTGCCCGTTATAGAGAAGTTGGCATACAGGTTGAGTTTGTCCATCCATCCGAGGTTGGCCAGCGCCGGCAGACGGTGAGCCATGAAGACCACGTCGGCCGCCGGGTAGAGCGTCATGCGCGTGGCATCCTTTCCCACCGACGAAGCCCCGTCGAAGGAAGCCGTCACCCCCACCTTTACCAAGTTTTGGAAGGTATAGTCGGCATGTGCATAGACATTCATCCAATTCCACTTGTTGTTGTAACCCGAGAAATACTTACCCAATGCCTGGGCGTCGCCCAAAGTCTGGTAGAAGTCGTTGTTGGAGTTGCGTCCAAATCCAGCATCATATTCATACGATGTAGTGAGCGCCTGCCATCCCAAGTTGAAATTGAACTTATGCGTCTCGTCGAGATGGAGTTTGTAGGCAGCATTGGCATTGTAGTACATGTTGAAGGAGTGGTTGGTACCCACGCGGATGGTGTTGTCGGCTTTTCCGAACTGGTCGAAGAGCGGCACGATGTCCTGGTTGTTGATGCCCGGGATAAATGTTTCCTCCTGGTTATAGTTGTAATAGAGTCCAACGATGCCGTTGAGCGTCAGGTTGCGAATCGGCGTGTAGATAAGGTGCAACTTCATGTTCATGTCGTACTGCCGGTTCTTGCCCGTCATGGTGTTGACAAGAGAGACAGGGTTGCTGACGATGAAGTCCTCGTTCTCGATGGCACCGAACCAGTAACTGGCATAAGTGCTGATTAGGTTGCCATACATGTCGCTCTTGAAAGGACTAAGCAGCGGAGCACGACGGTAAGCAGCGAGCAACGGGTTGGTCTCTTTCGACAAGCCCTGCTCCTGATACTGTCCCTTGAGATAGGCAGTATTGATGTTGGCCCTCACCTCGAAATTCTTGCTGACGAGCACCGAAGCATTGATTTGCGCGTTGTATCGGTCGCTATTGGTGTTCTTGAGAGTTCCCTGGTCGCCCATGTAGCCCAGCGAGATGTTGTACTTGGCGATGTTGTCACCACCCTCCACCCGGAAGAGATAGTCCATCGTGGAACTGTTGCGATAGATTTCATCCTGCCAATTCGTGTCGTATTGGTAGAGATACGACTTGTTGGCCTGCGGGTCGCTGAGGAAGTTGAAGTCATTGAAGAACGCCTCCATGTTGGGATAATAAGTCAGGCCAACGTCGCTGAGGTAGTTTTTGTATTCCGACGCCCCCATGAGCGGCACCCGCTTGGAGTTCCAATTCATGCCAGCGATAGCCGAGAATGAAATGCGGGTGTTCATGTCCGACGAACTGGCCTGGTCGGTTTCAATCATGATGACGCCATTGGAACCCATCGAACCATAGGCAGCCGCCTCCGCCCCCTTGAGGACGGTGATATTGCGGATGTCGAGGTTGTTGAGTCCCTGGAAGAACGACCTGGAGTAGCCACTGATAATCTGGCTGAGGTTAGCGTCAGGCATATATGGCACCCCATTGATAACGATGAGTGGCGAGTTTTCAGCCATCAGCGAGCGAACACCCCTCAGTTCAAGGTAGGCCCCCTCGCCCGTCATGCCGCTCTTGTTGACGACATGCAAGCCAGCCACCTCCCCTTTCAACGCGTTGTCGATGGAAAGAGAGCCCTTGGCAAAGTCCTTGCGGTTGACATTGGCCATGCCACTGACATCCTGTGCGCCCTGCTTCGTGTCGAAGGGCGTCAGCATTGTCTCATTGTAACGGCTCTTGTTCTCCTCGACCATGTATATCTTTAGGTCTGCTGCAGCCGGTTCGTTGACATAGACCACCTTTTGGAAGAACCCATCATGCCAAACAGTGAGCGGATTGCCCTTAGCCACCCCCTCCATGACGAACGTCCCGTCCTCAGCGGAGCGCACCGTCTTGCACCCCGGGCTGGTGATGACGGCATCAGCCACCGGCTCGTTGTCGGAGGCATAGACATGCCCTTTCAGTTGCTGCGCATAGGTACCGGTTGCGAACGCCATCATCAACGTCAGGCACCCTATCAATCTGTTGATATTATTGCTCATATTGAAATCATTTTCAAAGGATTAATAATTGTTGGTTGTGGGTCGGAGGCACCAGTGATGAAATTTCACGTTGGTTTTTCCCTCCCAACTGGCACACATAATGCGCATGACTACCTGGACAGGCGAACCGTCGCCCTTGACGTCCGGGATGACCAGTTCTTCCATCATTTGTCCGCCATCGGTGTCGTAGTTTGCCGCCTTGCTGTTGCCGCTCACTTCCCTCACATAGGTGGCGTTATAGCCCTCGGGGTGTGTATTGGAAAGTGTGGTGCCACGGTCGTAGTGGAACTCCGTGGACGAGCCCCATGTGATGGTGCGCGAGCGCGCCACCTCCTGACCGTCGATTAGGACAGCCACAACGATGCCCAGTCCCTGGTTTTGCACCGAGCCCATGGCAAAACGATAACTTCCTGGAGGGAAGAGCCACGGTCTCACCGACCCGTCGTCATTGAGTTTTATCGGTGTGAAATCAAGTTGGAATCCGTCGGCATCAGCAATCTCCGAAGGTTTGTCGAAGCGCACGACACGGTTTTCGATGTAGGGCCACACACCCGGCAGGGGCGACCAAGCCGTCACCTCCGTTGCACACTCCTTGAAATTGAGGTTGACCCGCTTGTAGTAAGACTCCTTCTGTTCGTCGGTACAATTCTCGAAATAGTAGAAATAATCCTTGAGGCGGTACATGAGCACATTGTTGGGTATGTGCAGTTGCGTCACCTTATAGACGATGCCATTGGAGAGTTCTATCGGCTCCTGAACGTTGACTTTCTGCACGTTAGTACGCCACTGAGTGCTGAAGATGCTCTTGAGGTCTTGCAATTCCTCAGTTTGCATCTGTTCTGCGGTATATCGCTTATTGAAGAACGACGACTTGAGAATCCAATCCTTCATGATGCTGTCGCTACGCTCCATCTCCCAAGCCGCGAGCCGCTGGTGGGCATTGTCGAGCGCAGCATTGATAACGTCGTTGGAAGGCAGGAGCATCGTAGCAGTTAGCGACTCCGAGTTCATGTCGAAATTGACTGCTTCGAAGAACGTGTTGCGATAGATGAACAACGAGTCATAGACGGTGTTGCCCTGTTCGTTGACCCCGACAGCCTTGCTATTGGTGCGGTCGAATTCCTTTCCTCCCGATGCAAGCACCATTTCGCGGAAGATGGAATACTCGTCAGGCAATTCGTTGATATAGTCGTAGAGCGACGTGGGCGTCTGAATCATGTCGGAGATGACATATATATATCCCGTGGTGGTCTTGACGACCTCCTTGACGGCTCCATTGTTGAAGAGGATATGGTCAACGATGTTTCCTTTCTTTCCCAGTTCGTCGATACTCACATTCACATACTTTCCATGCCACATCATCAGTCGGGTGCCGTCATCGAGGTTGGCTGGCGAGATAGAGATGTCGCTGACATGCGAGCGAGTGACAAAATCCACCTTGTCTTCCGGTTGCCGGAAATGGTCGTTGGTGACGACAAGCATGGTGCTCAACTGCCCCTTCTTGGCGAGTTCGTCGTAGATGCCCTGCTTGGCGAAGAGGTCGTTCATGGCAGAGAGGTCGCTTCTGCCGCTGATATAATCTTTCGACGAGACATCGACGATTTTCAGTTCGTTGTTGGAAATCTGCGAGTCAGACTTTCCATAATGGTCGTCATCCTTCAGTTCGGAGCACGATGCCGTGATGCAAAGTGCCATGAACAAGACGTATGATTTAGATAGGTATTTCATGTCTTTTCGGATTTATTCGATGGGTGTGAACTTGATGCAGTCGAACTGCAAACTGAAATTGCTGTTGGTGCTGGCCGCGGGGTCGAGCACTACAAAACTGAAAGAGTGAGAAGCCGTCTCCTCGAATTCAATCTCTTCATATAGCGTGCTGGTGTAAACGCCAGGAAGAGCACTTGGCACCTTGGTGTAAGGAGCCGTGAAGATGGTATTTTTATCGCTATCGTCGAAAGTCATCTTAAGCAAGCCACCGTTGCCGTCGGACTGCTGTCTCATGAAGTTGTTGCCCGTCATGAAGACGATGGTGAGTTCCACCTTGTATTTTCCCCTGACGATGGTCGGTGTGCGCATGCTCACCTTGCCCATATAGCCCAGGTTGAACACCACGCGGTCGTAGTTGTTCGCCCCCTTCATATTGCTTCGGCAAGTGACATAGTCGATGTCGGAGTAGTTGCGGTTTTTCGTGCCCGACTCTCCCATCTCGTATTCATAGCAAGCCGCCGTTGCGATACGGAATCGTTGTTCCGACGCTGTCGGTTCAGACGGTTGGTAAAACTCCGCATCCACAAGGTTCTTCACCTCAGTATAGTCAGCGAGGTCCCAAAGCACCGCCGTTTGTTTCGGCTCCCATACCGGCATCCATCCATCAACCTCATGGACATAGCCATTCTTAGCCAAGACATTTGACTTATTGGGTATGAATTTCGCCGGCACCCCCATGGCGTTGACCACATATTTGTCAGCCTCCTCAGTAGCGAGGCTGTCGTATGTGACAGTGAACACCTGGTTGTTGGCCGACGAACTCCAAATGCGCGTGACATCCGACCCCATCATCGCCCCCAGTTCACTCGTTTTGTACTGATTGGCGAGAATATGGTAGCCTACATACTCCCTCAGGAGAGAGTCGTCGGAGAGTCCACCTTGGTCAGCGTTGCGGAGGCTCGTCCTCAACTGTTCCAGCGACCCGATGCCCGCCTTGGCAAACGTAGCGTCGGAGACATTGAACAAGGTATAATAATAATGAGTGATGACCTTCTCACGGTTGGCATTGACGACGGTGTCGACCACCACGTTGAGTTTCTTGTCCCAGCCCGTGGCCTGTAGAGCCTGCACCATGATATTGGAGGCTCCCCCTTGCGCCACGCGGTCGTACACCGTCTCGACGAGCGGCGTCATCGCCGACGAGAGCACATACACCTTTCCGTTGTAGGCGCTCAGTCCCATCTCGACGACCCGCCCCTCCTCATTGAGGACTGCCTGTCCGGCATGAGTCGAGTCGATACGGATGGAGATGGCATCGCCACTAAGGTTCTGCACCGATTTCTTCTGTACGAACGACTCTGGAAGGATGGAGTCCTTCACCGTGTGGTAGAGCACGAACTGCCGTGCATACTCCTTGGAGAACTGGTAAAGGCTGTCGACACCCCTGCGGCGGTAGAACTCGCGCATGGCATCGTCGTTGGGGACAAAAGCCGTGAAACTGGTGCCCGACGACGACTGGTTGAGCGCGTTGAACATATTGGAATACCGCAACAGTTTCACATACTCGCCATATCCCCCCGCCTCCTCGAGGAAGGAAGCGATGGGCGAAGTAAGCGTCGTGGTGTAGGTCTCGTCCTTGAATGGGTCGGTATTGATGTCGAAAACATCCTTGTCGCAGGCCGTGAGCATGGTGGCTGCAACCGCGATGCTAAGGATGCTGGTTTTAAAATGATTGTAGATATTCATGCGTCGTCTCCTTTCATTACTTGGATGATGAATAATACGGATTCTGCTCCAGAAGTTTGTTGTGCTCGATGTCGGCCTGTGGGATAGGCATGTACCAAGCATTCTGGTCCTGCAGCACCGACATAATCCACTGTTGGTTGGTGGTTTGGTTACCCTCCACCACCTTTGTCATGAACTGCGTGCGGTATTTGCCCTGAGCGATTCGTCCGAGCCACAGCAAGTCATACCACCGCTTCCCCTCCGCCATGAATTCCATTTCCTTCTGGCCGAGGATTTCGTCAAGCAGTGTAAATTCGTCGAGTTGAGCGATTTGTGCGGCAGCATCGGCCTGTTGCGTGTCGATGTCCTTGAAGTTGCCAAGACCGGCACGATGCCGCAACCTGTTGATGAGCGAGACGGCCTCGTTCCACGAACCCTGTCCCTTCATGGTCAGGGCCTGCGCCTTCATCATCATGATTTCCGCCACTCGGTAGATGATGAAATTGGCATCCTGGTGTGCCCTTGCGCCACCGGTGATGTCTGGCACGTCGGTGCCGTAATACTTCCAGATATAATACTGGTTGGACGTCGCCCAAGCGATGGCCTGGCCATTGTCCGGCACGTATGTAGCCATGAGCATGCGCCCCATCCTTCCATCCTCGGTCAATCCGCTATTCTTGAGCACCTGTGTCTCCTGCTTCATCATCTCCGTTGCACGAGTGGTGGGCCGCAAGGTGGAAGCAGTGGTAAGTGTGAAGAGCGAACTGAAGTTATTGGTCTGGTTCTGCGAATAGTCCCAATTAAGTTCGAATATCGACTCATTGCTATTTCCTGGATAGAACATGGTGTACCAATCGTTGGTGTTGGTCATGAACACTGGGCGGAAAGCGTCGGTGGCATTGAGGATGAGGTTGCAATACTCGATGCACTGGTCGTAATCTTCGCTCCAGAGGCAAGCATCCGCCATCAGAGCATATAGCGCCCACTTGGTCGCCCTACCCTTGGTGGCCCAATCCTCCTCGAAGGTACCCTTGGCCGCCCCTGTGGCGAGCGCATTCTTCACGTCGTCCTTGACTTGTGCGATGATTTGCGCCTCCGAGGACTTGGCGAGGTCGAAACTCGCCTCATCGTTGACATAAGCCTGCAATACGAGCGGCACCTCCTTGAAATTCTTCACGAGCAAGAGGTAGCAATAAGCCCTTAGGAAATAAGCCTCAGCCAAGTGCGAGTTGCGTATGGCATCGTAATAAGTATCGTCCTTGACATCGGGTGCATAGAGGATGACCGAATTGGCCATGCCAATCACCTTATAGATGTTCGACCAGTCGCAGATAGAGACGGTAGGTGTCATGTTGAAGTCCTGCAACTTGGCATCCGTAGTGTTGATGCTGTATAAGGCCCCCCCTCTGAGTTCGCCCCACTTGATGAAGGTGGGCACGCACTGGCGCATGTAATAGTATCCCGAGGCGATCACGGCCTCGACATCCTCCTTGGATTTCCAGTAGTCGTCGGTCACCTGCTCATTGTTGGGCAGCACATCGAGCCAGTCGTTGCATGATGTGGCCGTCGTGAGTGTGAGGGCCGCAGTCATCAATATAATAATATTCTTCTTCATTGTCGTGGTGGATTAAAAGTCGATGTTTAAACCGATAGCGAAACGCTTGGAGACAGGCGTGGTGGAATTGTCCTTCACCAAACTTGTAGCCGAAGGCATGGAAACCTCGGGGTCCTGTCCCTTGTAACTGGTCCAAGTGAAGAGGTCGTAGCCCGTGACGAAGACGTTGAGTTTGTTGATTCCCGCCTTCTTCAGCCACTTTTTGGGGAAGTTGTAACTCAGCGAGAGCGTCTTCAATCTGAGGAAGGAAGCATCCTCCACGAAGCGGTCGCTGCCGAGATAGTTGTATCCCATGCCGTAGAGTGCCCTTGGAATATCCGTTTGGTCGCCCTCAGCACGCCAGCGATGCAGCACAGCGGTGCTTTGGTTGTTCTTACCATACATATTCTCCAGAGAAAGACGAGCGCCATTGATGACTTTTTGTCCGTATCGTCCATAGAAGAAGGTAGTGAGCGTGAGGTCTTTCCACCTAATTTGGAATCCACCGCCACCGAAGAATTTCGGGTTGGCGTTGCCGAGATAGACGATATCGTTCTCGTTGATTACACCATCGTGGTTGACATCCTCGTACATGGCATCACCCGGATATGTCTGCACGGTACCGTTTTTCATGGTGATGACATTTCCCTGCCAGTCGTACATGACATTTCCAGCAGCATCGTGCGCATAGGTCTGTTCCACATTCTGATAAACCCCGAGGTATCGGTAGCCATAGAACGAGCCAACAGGAGCGTTCTCGACGATGCGTAGCGCATAATTTCCATTTCCGAAGGAGTAGTTGTCCATCACCCAGGTACTTGGCAGTTCCTTCACCTTATTTATATTACGGCTCACGTTGGCGTTGACAGAGACAGTCCAATCCTTGTTCCTGAAAATCTGGTATTCAAGCCTCAACTCCACACCCTTGTTGGTCATCTTGCCCGAGTTGATGTACTTCACCGAGTTGTAACCCGTGGAAGCAGGCAGTTTGGTATCCTTGAGGAGCATGTCACTTGTCTGCTTGTCGTAGTAGTCGAAGGTGAACGAAAGTTTGTTGAACAGCCTGAGGTCGAGACCGAAGTCGAACTCCCGTGTTGTCTCCCACTTCAGGTTGTCGAGTTGCATGCGGTCGGGTGTGATGGCCGCCATGTTCATATACTGTCCGAGGCTCTTGTAGGCACCGAGGTAGATAGAAGCCCCCGAAGGCGAAGTGCCCGACCATCCGTAGCCGAAGCGAACCTTACCCTCGTTGAACCATTTCTTGAATCCCTCGCTCCAGAAATGCTCCTGCTCGATGTTCCATGAAGCACCGAAAGCAGGGAAGGTGCCCCATCGTTTCTCCTTACCCATGGTAGAGTTACCCTCATGGTTGATGGTACCACGGATGACATACCTGTTGTCGAAGGAGTAAACCACCTGTCCAATCATGGAGATGGAGCGGCGCTCCGAGTTGCCCGAGCCCGACGACTTGACGACACTACCCACCACAGGGTCGCTGAGGTGAGCCGAAGCATTTCCGTAGGTGCTGCTGGAATAACTGAAACTCTCGTTGTCCGCCGTCTTGATGAGTCCGGTGGCAATAATCTTATGTTTCTCTGCAAAAGTGTTGTTGTAGATAAGTTTATTTTCGCTCTGCAAGGCAAAGGCATCGGTGGTAGCATCTACACTGAGATTGGCGAGGTTGCTTGTCCACAGCACGCCCGTAGCCTCCTGCGGGAGGAACTGGCGGTTTTTGGTGGTACGCATGTTGAGCGACACCCATCCTTGGTACTGCAAGTGGAAGGGGAAGTCGTACTGCAAGGTGATGGTCATTTTCTCATCCCGCTGCGTCGTTTTGTTGTATCCCTCCTTCACCATGGCAACAGGGTTGTAGTTGGCAGAACTGACACTCGAACTTCCAGTACTTGTAAACGAGCCTTGGAAATCCTCGTCGCGCGAGAAATACACATCCGTAGGCTGTTTGGTGACATCGTCAATCCAGTAAGGACTGAGGTTAGGCATCTTCTGCATGGCGATGCTACGCACAGACGACAGCGCGTTGGCATCCTTATTGGTGTTGGTAAACGAGAAATCGGTACGCACGCGAAGCCTGTCACTGAAGTTGTAGGTGACTTTCAAGCCCGTGGAGAGACGCTGCACGCCCGTTCCGACAGTCGTACCCTGTTCGTCGTAGTAACCGAGATTGAACTTATAGACGGCTTTCTCTCCACCACCTGTCATCGAGAAGTTGTTGTCGGTGATGATAGCATCCTGCTTTACCGCCTCCAGCCAATCGGTATCGACGTTGTATTCATCGTAATAACGGTAGTTGGGGTCGTAGTTGATCTCTGGGTTGTTGAAGAGCATGTTCATCTCGTTGCTGGCATTGCTGATACCCTTGGCATTGGCCGCATTCCAGATAGCGTCCTGCATCATCGAGACATATTGCGGACCATTGAGCAACGGGATGCTCTCCGGTTCCTTTTTGATGGTGAACTTCGACGAGAACGAGAACTTGGTCTTACCCATCGAGCCCCTCTTGGTGTTGATGAGGAGCACGCCGTTGGCACCCTTCGTACCATAGATGGCCGTAGCAGAGGCATCCTTGAGCACCTCGATGCTCTCGATGTTGGCTGGTGCGATGTTGAGCAAAGCGCCGAAATCCTCCTCGTTGGCCGTGGAGAAATTGAAGTCGTCGGTGATATCGACATCCTGCGGCACACCGTCGATTACGATGAGCGGTTCGTTGGAAGCACTCAGAGAACTGGTACCACGGATGCGGATGCTCGACCGCGCACCCGGGTCGCCACCGAGGTTGATGTCAAGACCAGCAATCTGTCCCTGGAGAGCCTCTTCTACCGAAGTGACCGGAGAATTCTCGACGATGGCCGAGAGGTCCACTTTCTGCACGGCAGACGTCTGTTCCAACCTGGAGATACCCATGCCATCACGCCCGCCTCTTGCACCTGTGACGACCACTTCCTGCAAGACTGTCTCCGTCTCAAGTTGGAAGTCGATTTGGGTCTGTCCGGTATAATTGACAGTCTTTGCTTTCATGCCGATGTATGTAGCCCTCACCTTGAGGTTCTTGGCATCCGCCGGCACCTGCAGCATGTAGTTTCCGTCGATGTCGGTGACGGCACCCTTGATATAACGGTTCTGGTTGTTGACGAGCACCACATTGGCACCGATGATGGGATCGGCAACTCCATTGTCGAGCAGTTCCGTCACCGTACCAGTAAGAACCTTTTCCTGCGCCATCATGCTCACCGAGCACAACAGCGTTGCTATAAAAATGGCTATTTTATTCTTCATGATGCTCTGTTTATTTTAGGATACCGTCGATAAACTGCATACATCCGTCGGCGAACGCGAAAGGCAGTCCGTAGTATTTCTGGACGACACCGACCATATTGTCGGCGCTGAATCCGGCAAAGAGCGAGCCCCCGTTCTCGCTGATGACCATGCTCTCGCTGCCCATGGTGTAGAAGGTGCCCTTGCACGAAGAGCCCGGGTAGGGATAACTGGTGATGGTGTTCATGAGCGAGGAGACGAAGTAGTTGCGCAGGTAGTTCGCCAACAACAGTTTGTTGGAAGCCGAGACGGTGCCCGAGATGGTATAGTCGTCGGCAATTTTCAGCGACCCACACCCCGGGATGTTGGCGATGTTCTCTTTAATGGCCTGATTGGTAGGCACGAAGACGATATATCTCGTGTCGTCGCTGGTGATGGTAGGCATGCCACCGTTAGCGACAAGTCCAGCCTTCTGCAGCAGTTGTGCGAAGAGATAGTATTCGTAGTTACGGTCGTTGCCCACCGCGAGTCTATGTGTCAGTCCATCGCCCGACGCTTCTGCGAAAAGTTGCGGATAATCGTAACTGTATGCCCTGCCGTTGCTCCAAGGCGCCCCGTTGTTGGTCACCTCACGGAAGGCGACAAAGGGGTTGCCCTGGTAATCAGGACTAAGTTGCTGGTTAAAGAGTGCGCTGGTGGTGATTTTGCCGTCGTGGAGATACCAATAGTTGAAAGCCGTGTTGGTCTCCACCACCTGTGTTCCCGTGGTGGTCAGTTCGGAGACGTTGGCCGCCGTATGCATGTTGACGATACTCCTTGCCTGTCCCGAGCCCATATTGGCGAAGTTGCCATCGACATCGCTATAGACCTCCAGGTTACGCCCTGCAGTGGTGGTGTTGAGCCTCATCTGCGGCTCATTCTGATAGAACTGCAAGTTATTAGGCATGAGTGTGACGAAATTCGACTTGTCGGAAGCGAGGGACAGCACGAGGTCGCTCTTGTCGAGCGCATACATGAAACACTGGTAGGTCGTGTCGCGGAAGGCAGGCCCCACCACCGACGAGAAGATGGCCGGCGCGCTCATGTTGTTCATGCCATAGACGACACCATTGGCGCAGAAGAGCCTGTCGTCCACAGCAGAAGTATTGATATTGACAGGCGTCCCATAAGCGGTTGTCACCAAGCCCTTGTTGATTTCCTCTGGGAATACAGGGTCCACCTCATCGGCAAACGACTGCATGATGAAATACTGTAGGATGAGCGGGTCGAGGTCGTTGAGCGAACGGTAGCCACTCTCAGGGTTCCAATAAGTTGTGAAGAAATGCGAGATGGCCTGGTTGGAAGGCGCGAGGATGGTGTACCCCCTACGCTCCAGCGTGCTCACCTGCCTGAAATTGGTGACCGGCCATTCACAAGCGATGGGCGGCAGCACGCCATGGGTGAGCGTGTAAACCACCTTTCCCAGCGTAGTGCTCGTCTCCTGGTCAGCCTCGGTGAACTCAGCATAACGATCGTACAGGCTGATGAAGTCACTGTAATTGGCGTTGTCCTTCAAGGTTTTGTAGATGGTCTCCAGCGGACTGACCACCTTGTTGACATGATAGAGGTAGCCGTTGTCGGTGATGACAGCCTCGTTGTCGGTGACACTGGCATTTGCGACATTGAATCCCTTTGAACCTCCGGTCCACTCCCCCTCCTTGAAGAAATACTCATAATTGGTCTTGGCATCGATACCCTTCGAATTGAAAAGCATATAACTTAAAACAGGCAGGTATCGCTCGTAGTGGTAAACGGTGACGGTGGTGTCAACCCCATTGAGTTTGCCACGCATCTGCTCCATGTCGTCCATGCTCCTTGTGCGATGCTTGTAGTAAAGTCCAGCGTCCACCTGTTTCTGCTCTGCGGTGGCCCCGTCGCCCTCGTTGGGACGGAAGTTCACCAATTTTGACCAGTCGTAAGCGTAATACATGAGATGATAGCCCACCGTCTTTTTGAGATAGGCCGGGTCTTTGGCATACATGTCCTCGACAGACGAATAGCCCTTTTGCTGCAAGAACTGCTGCCAAGCGGCATCGTCAGGCGCCATGACCGTGAGCACGCTCTGTCCATTGACAATGGGCTTGTAGCCCGCCAAGTCGATGGCCTTGAGGAACGTCGCGTGGTTGCCCTCGCTTTCCAGCACCTGCCATGCGTTGCCCTTCAGCCAGTCCGGCGCCTTATAGTGGTCGTCGTCGGCGATGTCATGACAAGACACGGCAAATGAACTTGCAAGCAAGATGCAAGCCATAGTCCGTAGTGATTTTTTGTTTGTCATTATAGGTTTGTTATATAGTTTGTTATTTTCTGCAGTCGATTCTTAGGTAATATGTCCCCTATTAGGTTTACCTTAGGCTTTTCAAGTAGTGTAGATGCATTTGGATGCAAATATACTAATTAATTTCTAAACAATGCTAAAAAACGTCAAATTTTAGGGTATTAATCCATAAATTAGGAGTTATGGCGATGGGGCGGATAGCGTGGCTTGAGATTTTGAGTATTGAGACCGAGAGATTGCGAGGCGAAGTGATTGCGATATAACGATATATCGACATAACGATATATCGACACGAATAGATTTCGACGCGACGAGATTTCGACACGATGAGATTTCGGGGGGAAGGAAAAATCTTTATAATGCCAGCAGGCCATCCATCAGATAGACGATGGAACAGCAGATGACAGCGACAGGGAACAAGCCCATCCCCCGCCACGCAGCGACAATGCCCACCACCAAAGCCATCACTCCAGAAAAGGGCGTGACAGTAGCATTCACGATGGCTGGAAACGTCATGACAGCCAAGGTGACATAGGGCACATAATAGAGGAAACTACGCAAGAAGACGTTGCGTATCTGCCCTTTGATAAGCGTCACGGGCAATATGCGAATAAGGTTGGTGGTGACTATTGCCAACAAGATGCAAATAACGACCTCACGATTCTCCATCCTCGTCGAATTTAATTGGTTTGAGCCAAGCGGCGACAGCAGAAATGAGCACCGTCAGCACGATGGTGCGCGTTCCAGCACTCCAATCACCGACGACAGGAGCCACGGCGCAGACGCCACTCAATGCGAAACTTGCCCCTACGGCATAGCGCACATTTCGGTCATCGCGTGCCGGCGGCATGATAATTGCCAAAAACATGCCATAGAGAGCCACGCTAAGCGCCGAGACGATGGGTGCCGGCAACATGCCCCCAGCCATTATACCCACAGCGCATCCCGAAGCCCAACAGAGCGTGGAAACCAATGCCGCAGCATAAGTATAAGCCGGCGGCGTAAACCCTTTATGGGCAACCGAAATGCCAAACACCTCGTCGGTGATGCAACACGCCATCAAAATGCGGTGCCACCATGAAATGCCCGGCGCCATCTTCTGCGAGAGTGCCGCACTCATGAGCATATATCGCAAGTTGGCCACCAAACTCATCGCCACCACCTCGACGTATGCCGCATTGACAGCCACCAAGGTATAGACGCCATACTCGCCCGCAGAAGCCCTTGTGAAAAAACTACTGACGAACCCCAAAGCCGCCGTCAGTCCCGCCTTCTTTGCAATGATGCCCAAAGAGAACGACACGGCAAAATAGCCCAGCGCTATGGGTATTCCATCGCGCAAGCCTTCGACGATATCGCTCCTCGAACCGAATGTTGGGGATTTAGCATCATTGTTCATTCCATCCACCCTTTTCCCGTCATGTGGACGAGAAAAGGCGTGCAAAGGTAAGCCAAAAAAACGAATCAGCAAAGAAAACCCAAGTGCATCGCCTGATTTTCGATTATTTTGATGCGATAAGCAGCAGAGGTTATCGAAAAAAATGCTATATTTGCAAACCATAACAAAAAACATTTTATTACGTTCAAACCATTACGAGAAAACATATCATCATGAAAAAAAACATCTTCATTTACGCCCTTTTGGCCCTTCTCACCATCGGTTGCACCTCTAAGAAACAACCAGCCGGTGACCCCACCAACGAGGCCAGCAACCCAGAAGGCACAGCCACTCAGACCGCAACTCTTGAAGGCACCGAGGTTCCACCCGTATTGGCCGTGAGTGTCAACGGACTTCCCCTCTTTGCCCCTTTCAACGAAGGCGACCTCATGGGCAGCGGCCAAGCATTGCGCGAAACCCCTGAAAAATACACCCTGTTCCTCCTTGGCGAAAGCAGTTTTGAGGTGAACTACAAAGAAGAGAAGAACAAACAGTTGGCCAACGACGAAAGTTATCTCAATCAATACATCTACCAATCCAAGGACAAAATGAAAGGCCAAGTTTACGCCTACGCCGATGCGAAAGCCGTGGAAAAATACATGTCCACCCATGGCGACATGACCGCTGAAGGAGAAGTCATTCCCAGGACATACGCCGAAGGCATCTTGGTGAGCGCCGACTACATGGAAGGCCGCAGTCTGCTCAACTTCTACCCCACTACCACGGAAGACCCTGATGGTCCCCAATTCTCCCCCGACATCATCGCACAAGTGGAAAAGCAACTTGGCGCCAAGGTAGAGAAAAACCGTATCGTCAACGTCATTGGCGACGAGGAATACTATTTCGGCATCATGACCACCCAGCCCAACGACAAATACGGTATCGCCGTTTGGGTGCTTGCCAAGGGCAACGACCTATGCCTCAAGACCGACACCTGCGAAGTAGATAAGGAAGAAGGTCGCGTGTATTGGTCGTCCTTCGACCCCGACGAATACATGGAGCCAGTGGTCATTGCCGTCGTAAAAGGCGCCGACGGGCTCGACATCTACTGCATGCACGCCACCACCGACGAAACCATGAACTACATGTTGATGCGGCAGAAAGGCAACAAGATGCAGAAATACGACATGGGCGGCTTTTACCAGCAATACGAATAAAACGTTAGTTGCCGTATAAGCAAAAGAGACGCCACAAAGTGACGTCTCTACTTTTTTCCATTTGAATGTCCAAGGCAATCAAATCACCTCAATCCCCATTTCCTTACAGAGTTCGAGGCTCCATTCCTTGAGTTTGAATTTCTGAATTTTTCCCGAGCCAGTGAGTGGGAAGTGGTCAACGAAGAAGACGTATTTGGGAGTCTTGTATCGAGCAATTTTACCACGGCAGAACTCCTGTACGTCCTCCGGTTCCATCTTCGCCCCCTCCTGAAGGATGATGAAAGCCCCCACCTGTTCGCCGTATTTCTTGGAAGGCACGGCAGCCACCTGCACATCCTTGATGCCCGGCATGTGATAGAGGAACTCCTCGATTTCCCGAGGATAGACGTTCTCGCCGCCACGGATGATCATGTCCTTGATGCGCCCCGTAATGCGGTAATAGCCCAGTTCATCCTTCACGCCCAAGTCGCCCGAATGTAGGAATCCGTTTTTGTCGATTACCTCAGCCGTGGCCTCCGGGTTTTTATAATAGCCCTTCATCACGTTGAATCCCCGGCAGCACATTTCGCCCTGCACACCCACGGGACATTCCTCTCCCGTCTCAGGGTCGAGCACCTTCACCTCTACAAACGGGAAGTCGCGCCCCACGGTGGTGCAACGCTGTTCGAAAGTGTCGTGTACGTTTGACTGCGTCATTCCCGGCGACGACTCCGTCAGGCCATAGACGCTGGTGATGGTCATGAACATCTTGTCGCTCACCTGTTTCATCAGTTCCACAGGGCACAGCGACCCCGCCATGATGCCAGTGCGGAGCGAACTCATGTCGAACATGTCGAACATCGGATGGGTTAGTTCCGCGATGAACATGGTAGGCACGCCATAGAGCGCAGTGCAACGCTCCTTGTGCACCGATGCCAGCACCACCAGAGGATCGAATTTCTCGACCATCACCTGGGTGCATCCATGCGTCAGACAGTTCATCGTGGCCAGCACGACTCCGAAGCAATGGAAGAGAGGCACGCAGACACAGAGTTTATCGTTCTGCGTGAACTCCATATTCTCTCCTGTGATGTAGCCATCGTTGGAAATATTGTAGTGCGTGAGCATGACCCCCTTAGGGAAGCCTGTCGTACCCGAAGTGTACTGCATGTTGACGACATCGTGGCAGTTGACGTTCTTCTTAGCCTCATCCAGTTGTTCGTCGTCGATATTGCGGCCCAGGAGCAAAAGTTCGGCAGTATTGTACATACCCCGGTATTTCTCCATACCGATATAGACGACGTTTTTCATATAAGGGAAGCGCTTGCTATCGAGGTGCCCCCGCTCACAAGTCTTCAGTTCTGGCAGCATTTTGTAGGTCATATCCACATAGTCGCACTCCCATGTACCGTCGGTGATGCATAGCGTGTGCATATCGGAGTTCTCGCAGAGATACTCCAATTCGCTTTGCTTGTAATTGGTATTGACAGTGACGAGTACCGCCCCGATTTTGGCGGTAGCATAGAGGAAGGTCAGCCAATCGGGCACATTGGTGGCCCAAATGCCGACGTTGCTACCTTTTTTCACCCCGATGGCCAAGAGTCCCTTGGCCAAGTTGTCCACACGCTGGTTGAACACCTTCCACGTAAATCTGAGGTCGCGGTCGGAGTAGACGATATATTCCTTGTCGGGCGTTTGCTCGGCCCAATATTCGAGCCATTGCCCGAGGGTTCTTTCGGAAAGTTGCATATAGGCTTTTCTACTAAATCAGATATTTATGAAGGTAGTATTCTATTTTGTAAAAGGACCACCTATAATTAGAAAGGTATGTAAACGACAGCAAGAATCCTTGCCGACTTACCTTCTGCGCCATGAACATGGTGTTCCACGATGGAGTCATAGAATATACTGTCGCCCTCTGTCAAGATGTATTTCTCCTTGCCGTATGCAATTTCCACCTCACCATTCATCACATAGATGAACTCCTCGCCCTCATGGGCAGAGAGTTTGAAATGCTTCTCCTCAGAAGGTTGGATATCGATGATGAACGGTTCCATGTGCCTGCCAGCCTTTTGTTTGGCGAGCGAGTGATATTCCATGTGCTTTCGCGCATCGGCAGTACCGTTGGAGAAACTGATGCTGTTGTTATGCTCCTCGGCACGGCACACGACAGGCCCCAGTTCGTCGTTATCATCGAGGAAGGTTCCCAACCTGACCCCCAGTGCCCTTGCGATTTTGATGAGCGGTCCCAGAGAAGGGAGGAACTCGTCGTTTTCAATGGAATGGATTTGATCGAGGGAAAGTCCGCTTCTCTCTGCGATTTCTTCTACGGAGAGGTTCTTGGATTCGCGTATTCCCTTAATTTTAGCACCTACAATTGTTCTGTTAGACATAAATATATAATATAAAAAAGTACAATTGAAAGCATGCCCCGTCGATTCGGCATGGCATTTTTGAATTTCGGGTGCAAAATTACGAAATAAGACTGAAAAACCACTTTATTTTTGATGGAATTTAGAAAAACGGCAAAAAAAATATCATTTTCGTTGAAAATCGCCTCAAATCTTTACATATTGTCAATTAGGAAAAGGAAATATTACAGGAAGTAGCATCAAGAAGAATTATAATTGAACTTGGAGATTGATGAAGAGATGGAGAAATACCGATATCGCGATATATCGACATATCGATATATCGACATATCGAAATAACGAGATAACGAGAAGGCGTGATAACTAAAAGGGCGAATCGCCCCTAATTGCTAATCATCTTCAATAGTTTCATTAAGCATTCGGTGTCGGTCCAATTGAAATCAGGCGTGTCGATGATGGTTTTCAACATTCTGTATTGCTTTTTG
>CAMKSZ010000027.1 GCA_946415525.1 uncultured Prevotellaceae bacterium
CGAAGGTGTGGTTATAGACCACGTCGAGGATGACACGGATGCCGGCTTCGTGGAGGGCGTGCACCATGATCTTGAACTCGCGGATGCGGGTGGCGGGGTCGCGGGCGTCGGTGGAATAGGAACCCTCAGGCACGTTGTAGTTGAGCGGGTCGTAGCCCCAGTTGTATTGTGGGGCACGGTTTGCCTCGTCGATGGAAGCGAAGTCAAAGGAGGGGAGGATGTGTACGGCATTGACGCCCAAGGCCTTGAGGTGGTCGATGGCCCATTTTTCCTTTAAGGCGAGGAACTTCCCCGGGAAATTGGTGCCCTGCAATTCGGGTGCCTGCTCATGGGCGGCGTTGCGGGCGATGGAGAAGTCGCGGTGGTGCAGTTCGTAGATGACGAGGTCGGCGGGCGATGCCAACGGCGGCCTTTGGTCACGGTCCCATCCGAAGGGGTCGGTGTCGCGAAGGTCGATGATGGCTGCCCTGCGTCCGTTGACGCCTACGGCCTTAGCGAAGACGCCAGGTGTCTCATGCCATTGGATGCGGTCGCCGGACATGTCGAAAGTATAGTATTTGCCTTTGAGCGAGCGTTTGGGAGTGTTGGGCAGCGAAGCGGTCCACACGCCGTCAACGTATTTCATCTTCAGCGTGCGGAGCGGTTCGCCTCCCTCTGCGTCCTTGTAGATGCGCACGCAAACACGGCGGGCATCGGGCGGGGCGATGAGCCTGAAGGTGGTCGCTTCCCTGGTGACCTCACATTCGTTGAAATCGAAGGTCTGGGCCTGCGCCGAGTGGATGAGGAGTGCTGCTGCCAAGGCGGTCAGAAGTTTTTTCATGATGGGTGTTGTTGTGTGTTATCGTGCAATGACAGAAATGGCGAAACCACCGCCGGGAGCCTCGCGGAGTTTCAGCACGTCGCCCTGCTTCACGGTCTTGCGGGTGATGGTGTAAGCCTTGGGGTTGTGCTCGTAGTGGGCGTCGCGGGCGTCGGCATAGATGGTGCAGTCATACTTGCGGCCCTTGTCGAGGAAGTCGAGGCGGATGACGCTGTTGTGTCCGTTCTCGTCGCATTTGCCGCCGATAAACCAGTTGTCGGTGCCCTTGGCTTTTCGGGCCACGGTGATGTAGTCGGCTGGCTCTGCCTCAAGGTAGCGGGAGTCGTCCCAATCGACGGCCACGTCGCGGATGAACTGGAAGGCATCGTCGTATTTGGCATAGTTCTCAGGCAGGTCGGCGGCCATTTGGAGGGGACTGTACATGGTGACATAGAGAGCCAACTGTCCAACGAGCGTGGTGTGGACGAAGTTCTTGTTTTCGCTCCATGTGCCGAGTTGTGTCTCAAGGATGCCGGGCGTGTAGTCCATCGGTCCGCCTTGCAGTCGGGTGAAGGGGAGGATGACGGTGTGGTCGGGGCGACTGCCACCGAAAGCCTCATATTCGGTGCCACGGGCACTCTCGTTGCCGACGAGGTTGGGCCAGGTGCGGCAGAGTCCGGTGGGTCGCACGGCCTCGTGGGCGTTGACCATGATGTGGTGCTTGGCTGCCTCTTGGATGCAATAGAGGTAGTGGTTGTTCATCGACTGTGAGTAGTGGTGGTCGCCACGGGGGATGATGTCGCCCACATACCCGCTCTTCACGGCATCGTAGCCATAGTGGTTCATCAAGTCGTAGGCCTTTTCGAGGTGCCGCTCATAGTTTTGTGTCGATGAGGAAGTCTCGTGGTGCATGAGCAGTTTCACGCCCTTGGAGTGGGCATACTCGTTGAGGGCCTTGATGTCGAAGTCGGGATAGGGGGTGACGAAGTCGAAGACATCTCTCTTCCACATGTTGGCCCAGTCTTCCCATCCGATGTTCCATCCTTCGACGAGCACCTCGTCGAGTCCGTTGTTGGCGGCGAAGTCGATGTACTGGCGCACCTTGGCATTATTGGCGGCGTGGGTTCCGTTGGGCTTGCAACGGGCGTAGTCGGTGGTGCCGAGGTGCACGGAGGGATAGTCCCAGGTGTAGGCCCACGAACTCTTGCCGACAATCATCTCCCACCACACGCCACAGTATTTGACGGGATGGATCCATGAGGTGTCCTCAATCTTGCAAGGTTCGTTGAGGTTGAGGATGAGGTTGGACGAAAGCATGTCGCGGGCGTCGTCGCTGACCATCACGGTGCGCCAGGGGGTGTGGCAGGGGGTCTGCATGCACCCTTTCAGTCCGGTGGCGTCGGGGGTGAGGTGGCTGACGAAGGTCAGGGGTGCCGGCAGCGGATAGGCCGATGGCTTGGGGTTGGGCGTATAGGCGTTGCTGCCTCCAGAGAGTTTTTCGGAGAGGTGACGGGTCTGTGCATCGACGAGTTCGAGGTGCATGGTGGCGTAGTCCACGCAGGCCGCCTCGTGGATGTTGATGTAGAGGCCGTCGGCGCTTTTCATCTGCAACGAGGTCTGCACGCCGGTCTCCGAGAAGACCGCCACGGAGGAGTTGCCCCAATTGACGGCATCCTTCATTCTTGCGCGAATCTCCGACAACTTGGTTTGTTGGGTTTCCGTCTCCTGGGTGTCGTAGTCGCCAGCCAACCACCAGGCGGTGTGGTCGCCAGCCATGGCAAATTCAGTATGCTCGTCCTTGATGAGGAAGTAGTTGAGTTCGCGCTGCTGCGGGAATTCATACCTGAATCCCAAGCCGTCGTCATAGACGCGGAAGCGGAGGGTCATTTTTCTGTTGGTGGCTTCTTGCAGCAGGTCAACGGCCAATTCGTTGTAGTGGTTGCGGATGGTGGCCGTCTCGCCCCACACGGGTTTCCAAGTCTCGTCGAAGGTGGACTCTTTTGCCCTGACGAAAGCGAAGCCGTCCATGAGGTCGGTCTCGTCGCCTCCCCTACTGGCATGTTTGTCCTTGGCGAGTTCGAACCCGAGTCGGCTGGGTTTCACCACGTCCTTGCCCTTGTAGGTCATCGAATAAGTGGGTTTTCCCTGGTCGAGTTTAAAAGTCAGCACGACGTTCCCGTCGGGCGACTTCACGGTTTGGGCCATCGCCATGCAAGGCAGTAGAGCGGCGATGAGATACAGCAAATGTTTCATTTCTCGAAATTGGTTTGGTTGGGAATGTAGGATTGTTTACCGGCCGCTCTGTGAGATGAGGTCGGAGAGATTGTCGTTGAACTTGTTGTCGGCGAGCAGTTGCTCGATGGTCAGGTGCATGCGGTAGCGCCAATAGTGGCGGGGGTTGGCGGGGATGTTGATGCGCTCGGCATTGGGGTCGGCGAGGCGTAAGCGCTCGTCGATGGCGAGCCAATCCTGGATGGAGATGATGCAGAGCATCGACGGACTGGTGAGGTGGCGCGAG
Source organism: uncultured Prevotellaceae bacterium (assembly GCA_946415525.1). GTDB lineage: Bacteria > Bacteroidota > Bacteroidia > Bacteroidales > Bacteroidaceae > Prevotella. Next base: position 3,318 of record CAMKSZ010000027.1, read on the forward strand.
ATGATGTCGCGAGCCAACCATCCTGGCAGCGGATGAGGTGCCTCGCCACCACGGTAGAGCATGGTGTTGTAGTAGAGTTGCGTGCGCTCGGGGTTCTCGTCCCACCACTGCCGCAGCGTGGGCATGTCGTGGCTGGAGATGGTGCATACCGAGCGGTAGGGATTGCGCGAGAGGTGTCCGAAAGTGACGGAGGGGTCCTTGGGCATCGACTGGAGTTCGAGGCTGAGGATTTTCAGTTCGTTCATCACCCAGGGTACGCAGTCGGGCACCATGCCGAGGTCTTCGGCGCAGACGAGCATGCGGGTGGCCTCGACGAGGCGCGGCATCTTGCGCATGGCCTCGCGATACCAGAACTGGTTGTTGCGGCGATAGTAATAGTCGTCGTAGAGGCGGTTGAAAACATACCGCTCATGTTCGGGCAGGGATTCATAGACGAAGTCGTGCTGCACGGCGATGCGGGGATGGAAACGGGTGGCGTCGCGGTGGTCGCGCACGAAGAGCACGTCGCTGATGAGGGCATAGAGTCCGTCGCGGAGCAGCACGCTCACCTCGTCGGTACGGCCCTCGAAAGCCTTCTCCACCTTGCGCTGGGTGTCGTAGTCGGGGCGCATGCGGTAGAAACCGTTGCCCTTGGCTTCTACATAGGTGGCACGCACCTCGTCGGCATGGTCGCCGAACACCTTTTCGAGCACATGGTCGTTGATGAAGGGCTGGAGGAAGGCCTCTTCGCGGAACGGCAGTCCGTAAGCCTCTATTTCTTCGGCTGTCATAGGGAGAGCCGGCGAGAACTGTCCGAGCAGGCCATGCACCGACTCGATGGGAATCTCCCAGATGCGGAAGAAGCCGAGCACATGGTCGATGCGGTAGGCATCGAAGAATTTCGACATGTTGGAGAAGCGTCTCACCCACCAGGCACACCCGTCGGCGAGCATCTCTTCCCAGTTGTAGGTGGGGAATCCCCAGTTTTGTCCATTGACGGAGAAATCGTCGGGCGGGGCGCCTGCCTGTCCGTTGAGGTGGAAGTAGCGGGGCTCCTGCCACACGTCGCATCCGTACCTGTTCACGCCGATGGGGATGTCGCCCTTGAGGATGACGGCCTTGGCACGGGCGTACTCATGCACGGCAGCCATCTGACTGTCGAGGACATACTGCACATAGTAGAAGAAGGCGACTTCCTTGTAGGCCTTGTTGCGTACGGAACTGAGCGGTTGGCGGTCGGCCTCGTCCCAAGTGTTGTGGTCGGGCCATTGACTGAAGTCGGCAGTGCCGTACTTGTCGCGGAGCATGGAATATTGTGCGTAGGGAACGAGCCACTGCTTGTTGTCGGAGAAGAATTGCTTGAAGGCAGCGGAAGCAAGGACGGTCTTTCCTTCCTGTTCGTAGATGAGCCGCAGGTAGGCGTTCTTGGCGGCGTTCACCCGTTCGTAGTCGATTTGCGACAGGGCGTTGAGTTCCTGGCGCAACCGCTCCATCTCTTCGCGCTTCTGCTCGTCGGCAATGGGCGGGAGGAGCGTCAGGTCAACGTATTGTGGATGCAGGGCGAAGATGCTGATGCAACTATAGGGATAGGAGTCGGTCCAGGTGTGGGTGATGGTGGTGTCGTTGATGGGGAGAATCTGGAGCACGCGCTGACCCGTGCGTGCCACCCAGTCGATCATCTTGCGCAGGTCGCCGAAGTCGCCGACGCCGAAACTGGCTTCGGAGCGGAGCGAGAAGACGGGGACGAGCGTGCCGGCACACCTTATATTATATATCTCAAAATACGCCTCGGGCAACTCATAGACGACAATGTCGCCATCGTTCATCTCGGGCAGGTCTATTATGCGGTTGGCGCCACGTTCCCAGGTGGGGGTCACATCGACATCCTCGTCGAGGAGGACGAATTTAAACTCAAACCGCCGGTTGGTGAACTGGTTAGCGTCGAAATCGACCATCCACTCGTTGTAGTTGTGCTCTACCATAGGCACGGCGTTGGCTACTGCCCAACAGCCCATCGACGGCTCGTTGCCGAGGACGGCCAATCGCTCGTCACGGCGCAGTTGAGGGGCGCGCACCTTGAAGCGGACGGTACGGGCGAAGGATTGCTTCGCTGGAGCCAGTCGCTCGTGGCGGTTGATGCAGTCGGTGAAGGCCGAACTATAGAGGAAAGCATTTTCGGGGATGTCTATCCAATGGTCATAGACGGTATAGTGCTCGGCTTTGCAAGCGACGAGTTCCAACCGGTGGGTTTCGAGTGTCCATTCCCTGCGGAGCAGTTCCTCGCCGCGCATCAAACTATAGTAATAGTCGAGGTGCCCGGTGGAATGAATCACGTTGTCGATGGTGCACATCCACCGCATTCCGTCGTGGGTGTACATCCTATATTGGTTGATTTTCCGCTCGCCGTCGTGGTCGGATGCCACAAGGTTGAGCACAAGTTCTTCACCGAAGGAAGTCTGGTAGTCTATATTAAATTTCAGGTTCATAAAAGATGGTTTTTAGTATTTGTCAGCAAAAATAATGGTTGTTTTCTTTCTGTGTCGCCCTTTGGCGCGTCTTTTTTGCAAATCGAGTGCTCAAACGATTGCACACATAAAATCATTCCTCATGGCGCTAAGGACTTTAAGGACCCTAAGGACCTTAAAGACCTTAAGGACTCTAAGGACCCTAAAGACCTTTAAGCCCTCACAGCCCCTTCCCACTTGCTATTTCTTCTTGAAATAATCATTGTGCACCTTGATGCCGAAGATGATGATGCAGCACGTAGTGGTGATGAGATTGGTGATGAAAAGCGCCCACATGATGTCGGGCTGATGGAGAATGCCCTGCATCATGAAACAAAATCCGCCAATCCCCATCATCAAGAAAGTGGGGAGGGCAATGCCATCGGTGTTCTTGGTACGGATGGTCTGAATGGCTTGGGGCAGGTAGCCCAGCACCATGGTGATGCTGGCCGCCCAACCGAATAATTCAACTAATAATTCCCGACTCATAGTTAATCATTTTATAGGATTAGACTGTCTCTTTCTGGCCCTTGATGACCTTGACACTCAACGCGCCGCACACCAGACAGACACAGCAGACGAAAAGCATGTTGACCTGCGAGCCCACCATGTGGACAACGAAGGAGTTGATGAGGCCTGCCACAATCTGGGGAAGGCAAATGGCGCAGTTGAACAAACCCAAGTAGGTGCCCATGTGTGGACGGCCCTCCAGCGCATTGGTGACAATGGTGAACGGCAAGGCCAACATGGCAGCCCAGGTGCAACCCGTCAGTGCGTAGGGGATGAACATCATCCATTGGTTGTGGACGAAGGGCACCATCAAGAACCCGACGGCACCGATGAGCAAACTGACCGAATAACTGGCTTTCAAACCATATTTCCGCTCAATGGAAGGGAGCAAGGACGCCCAAAGCACGCTCGCCAATGCCTGGACTGCCAGGACGATGCCCACCCAGTCGCCTGCGGTCTGATAGGCGTCGGAATGGCTATCGGTGGTGTTCCAGCAAGTGTCGGCGATGGCACCCGTGGAATGGATCCACATGTATTGGAAAGCCGCCCAGCAGAAGAACTGCACCAGTGCCACCCGCCAGTAGTTGGACGGGGCGTCTTTGAGCAACTGGAGCAGGTTGGCCTTCTTCTCGCCTTCGCCCTCGGCGATGCCATGGTACTCGGCATACTCTTTCGGCGGCATCTCCTTCACCTTCACCGACGTGTAAATCACGCAGGCGATGAGGATGAGGGCACCCACATAGAATGCCATTTTCAGCGAAGTGGGCACGCCATTGGTGGCATCGTTGCTGAATCCGATATAGGTCATGACAAAAGGCAAGGCAAAGCCCACCACCTGTCCGGAGTTGCAGAGGAAACTCTGCAGGGCGTAGGCAAGTCCTTTCTGCTTTTCGTTGACGATGTCGCCCACCATCATCTTGAAGGGTTGCATGGCCATGTTCAAACTGGTGTCGAGCAGCATCAGGATGACGGCGCCTAAAGCCATGGCAATGAAGAAACTGTCGCTCAGGCTACCTGCGTTGGGGAGCAGGAACATGACGATGACGGCCAACAGCGCCCCTACGATGAGATAGGGGATTCGACGACCGAAGCGGGTCCATGTCTTGTCGCTCGCCACGCCCACGATGGGTTGCACAATCATGCCCATGAGCGGCGGGAGAATCCAGAAATAGCCAAGGCTCTTGGGGTCGGCTCCCATGGTGGAGAAGATACGCGACACATTGCCGCTCTGCAGCGCGTAGGCAATCTGTACGCCGAAGAATCCGAAACTTAAATTCCAAAGTTTCCAAAAACTTAAATCGGGTTTTGTCTTCATGATAGATGTCTTTTTATTTGATATTTTTCGTTTTTTAGAGTAATCCTTTTCTTGGCCGCACCGTCACCTTGTCGTCCCCCTGACGATGAGACGGGTGCGCACGATGCGTTTCTCGGCCTTGTCGGCGGGCAAAAAACCCTCCACCTGCCCGATGAGGATGTTGGCGGCCTCCTCGCCCACCACCTTGCCCCGCTGCTCCACGGTGGTGAGCATGGGGTCGCAGGCAATGGCACGCTCGCCATTGGTGAATCCGCAGATGGAGATGTCTTCGGGCACGCGAAGTCCCAATCGCTTGGCGGTATAGAGAATGCCAATGGCGGTGTCGTCGTTGACGGCGAAAAAGGCATCGGGTGGGTTGGGGCCTTTGAGGATGCCTGGCGTGATGACCTCGGCGTCGGTGCGGTTGTCGCAGAAGAAGACCAACCCGTCGTCGGCAGGGAGATGGTGCCGCAACAGGGCATCGCGATAGCCATTGAAACGGTTCTTGGAAATCTCGAGGTGCATCGACGTACCATAAAAGGCAATGCGGCTGCAACCGGTCTCTATCAAGTGCGTCACGGCCGTATAGGCACCCATATAGTCATCGACCACCACACGGCTACTTTCGATGCCGGTGCAGATGCGGTCGAAAAACACCAAGGGCACGCCATTGTCGATGAGCCGCTGGAAATGGTCGTATTTCACCGTGTCCTTGGCCTGAGAGACGATGATGCCGCACACCTTATTTTCATAGAAGGCCTGGCAGATGCGCACCTCGCGCTCATAACGCTCGTCGCTCTTGGCCACCATGAGTTGGTAGCCCCTGGCGGACGCTTCTTCCTCTATGCCGCTGAGAATCGACGAAAAGTAAAAGTGATTGATTTGCGGGATGATGACGCCGATGATGCGCGTGGGATGCACACGGCTCAGGCGAAGCGACTCTGCCAAGATGTTGGGCGAGAAATTGTGCTCCTTGGCATAGGCCTTGATGGCCTCGCGGCGCTCCACACTGATGCGGGGACTGTCTTTCAAGGCCCTCGACACCGTGGCCACGGAAACGCCCATGGCACGCGCGATGTCCTTCATGGTGATGGGGGTATGGTCATTCATCTTGGATATGATTATGTTATCACCCGTTGTCGGCCTCCCATGCGGCCGAAATTCTTGGACATTGCAAAGATAATCAAAAATGAAATTGATTGACACTCATAACCTATAATAAAAAGTAATCAATTTGCGCAAACGATTGCATGACTTACATCAATTTTTTTCGTAAAAAAAAGAACAATATATGAAAAACACAATTAAATTTGCAGTGCGAAAACGGGAAACCGCATCTACGCATACATATTATATAAGCAACTTTCAAATACATAATAAACCGTTAACTTAATAACTATCAATGATGAAGCAGGTAAAAATCAAGTTGCCTCTCAGGATTGTGTCCGCATTGCTCGGCTTGTTCCTGACGGCAAGCGCCTATTCACAGGACATCACTGTGAACGGCACCGTGAAAGATGCTACCGGCGAACCCGTCATCGGCGCCACCATCTCGGTGGGAGGCAAGGCCGTTGGCGTGACCGACTTCGACGGTAACTTCACCATCAAGGCACCCAGTGGAGCACAGATGACGGTATCCTACATCGGATTCCAAAGCATCGACACCACTGTCTCCCCCAACATGAACATCACCATGCAAGACGACTCCAAATTGCTCGACCAAGTGGTGGTGATTGGCTACGGACGTGCCAAGAAAGACGACCTCACCGGCTCGGTAACCGCCATGAAGCCGGATGACCTCTCCAAAGGTATCACCAACAGCGCCAGCGACATGCTCGTGGGCAAGGTGGCCGGTGTTGACGTGCAGACCGCCGGCGGTACACCTGGTGCCGGCGCACAAATCCGCATCCGTGGCGGTGCCTCCCTCTCCGCCAGCAACGACCCGCTCTATGTGGTGGACGGACTGGTGATCGACAACAACACCGCCACCGGCATGAGTAACATCCTCGCCATGATCAACCCGCAGGACATCGAGTCGTTCACCGTGCTCAAGGATGCCTCCGCCGCCGCCATCTATGGTTCGCGTGCTTCCAATGGTGTGATTATCATCACCACCAAGAAGGGACGTGCCGGCACGGCTCCGCAAGTGTCGTACAACGGCGACGCCACCATCTCCACCATCCGCAAGAAGTATGACTTGCTCAACGCCGCTGAATACAAGAACCTCATCGGTAAGATCGACGGTATCGACGCTGCCCTTCTCGGCAATGCCGACACCGACTGGCAAGACGAAATCTTCCGCACCTCCTTCTCGACCAAGCACAGCATCAGCGTCTCGGGCGGTCTGAAGAACATGCCCTACCGCGTGGGCGTCGGCTTCGACAGCGAGAATGGTATCGTGAAGACATCTTGGATGCGCCGCACCAACGCTTCGGTCAACCTCGCTCCGTCGTTCCTCGACAAGCACCTCAACTTCAACATCACAGCGAAGTACATGTATGAGAAAGACCGCTACGCACCTGCCGGAGGCGCAGTGGGAGCAGCCGTCACCATCGACCCGACACGCCCCGTCTATGGCGTGGGCAGCGACTACCAATTCGTGGGCGGTTACTGGCAGAACCTAATCAATGCCACCTTCAGCGACCCCAAGTGGGCGAAGACCACCAACTCGAACGCCGCCCAGAACCCGTTGGCACTGCTCAACAACCAGCGCACCATCGCCAACGTGAACGACTTCAGCGGCAATGTCGAGGTTGACTACAAAATCCACGGCTTCGAGGACCTGCACATCCACGGCAGCCTCGGCGCACAATACACCGCCTCAAAACAGGACGACGACATCAAAAACACCTCCTACTCCAACAACTATTATGGATGGGACGGCAAGACCTATTATTGGAAGTACAACGTAGTGGGAAGCGCCTACGCACAATACCAGCACACCTTCGGTGCCCACGGCATCGACATCATGGGCGGCGCAGAGCAGAGCCACTACCATCGCACAGGCTACAGTTACGGACAGGGCACCGACCCCTTCACGGGCGCAGTGTACAACCCCTCCGTACGCACCGAGACCGAATGGTCAACTCACAACTCGCTCGTTTCCTACTTCGGCCGACTCAACTACAACCTCTTGGAGCGCTACCTCATCACCGCCACCTTCCGTGCCGACGGTTCGTCGCGCTTCGCCAAGGGCAAGAAATGGGGCTACTTCCCCTCCGCAGCCATCGCATGGAAAATCAACCAGGAAGCCTTCCTGCGCAACGTACACTGGCTCGATGAACTGAAACTCCGCCTCGGCTGGGGTAAGACAGGTCAGCAGAACGGCATCGCCGACTTCTACTACAGCCCGCTCTTCATCCGCGGCAACTCGTATGCCATGTACCCCTTCGGCGACAACTACAACTACACCACCCGTCCGAGCGCCTACAACGCTGACCTGACATGGGAGAAGACCACCACCTCCAACGTGGGTATCGACTTCACCGCACTCAACGGACGCTTCTCGTTCAACGCCGACGCCTACTACCGCAAGACCACCGACCTGTTGGCCACCGTCAACATCCCCGCCACGATGAACTTCGGCGACACGATGCTCAAGAACGTGGGCTCGCTCAAGAACTATGGTGTGGAGTTCGCCTTCAACGTGAAACCCATCGTCACCAACGACTTCACATGGGACATCAGTTACAACGTAGGTTGGAACCACAACGAAATCACCGAACTTGACGCAGGCGCACAAGACTGGGTATGGGCTGGCGGAACCATCTCACGCGGTAACGGCACACGCATACAGAAGAACAAGGTGGGCGAACCCATCAACGCCTTCTTCGTCTATCAACAGGTGTACGACCAGAACGGCAAACCCATCGAGGGTGTCTATGTTGACCGCGACGGCAACGGACGCATCGACGACGGCGACCGCTACTACTACAAGTCACCGGCTCCCGACGTCACCATGGGCCTCACCACCAAGTTCATCTGGAAGAAGTGGGACCTCAGCGCCGCCTTCCATGCCAGCATCGGCAACTACGTCTATTACGACTTCCTCTCCAGCAAGGCTGCACTCAGCCCCTCGGGACTCTACTCCAACAGTTCGTTCTCGAACACCACTCCCGAAGCAGTCGCACTCGGATTCACCGGAACGACTGGCGCCGGCGACGGATACTGGCTTAGCGACTACTTCGTGCGCAACGCCTCTTACGTGAAATGTACCAACATCACCCTCGGCTACTCCTTCAACCCGCTGTTGAGATACGCCGACCGCGACTACTTCTCTGGACGCATCTACTTCACCGCCCAGAATCCGTTCATGATCACCAAGTACGACGGCCTCGACCCGGAGGTGGCTTCAGGTATCGACAGAGACCCCTATCCGCGCCCCATGAGTTTCCAACTTGGACTGAATCTTAACTTCTAACGAAAGGACATCACATCATGAAAAAGATATTATTGACAACTGCCGCCGCAGCCATCATCGCCCTCGGAATGACGTCGTGCGCCGACGAACTCAACATTTCATCCGTTGACCCGAAGAGTTCGCCAAGTTATGACGCGCAGGAACTGCTTGCCAAGCAATACGCCACCCTCGGCCTCACCGGACAGGTAGGCCCCTCCGGCAATAGCGACATCAGCGGCGACGAAGGCGAAATCGGATTCTACCGCACCACCTTCAACTTGCAGGAACTGTGCACCGACGAGTGCATCTGGGCCTGGCAGACCGACACCGACATCCCGCAAATCACCAGCATGAGGTGGACCTCCGCCTCTACCCGCTGCTACTGGGCATACCAGCGACTGAGTTACGACATCACCCTCTACAACCAGTTCATCAGCGAACAGGAAGGAAAGGTCGATGCCAGCCTCATCGCCGAGGTGCGCTTCCTTCGCGCCCTCCACTTCTGGTACTACCTCGACCTGTTCCGCAAGGCTCCCTTCAAGGACAAGTTCGACATCGCCGAACTGCCCGCAGAGAAGGCCGGCGCCGACCTCTACAACTGGCTCGACCAAGAACTTACCGCCATCGAGGGCATCCTGCCCGCAGCAGGCTCTTTCAACAACAGCCAAAACTTCGGCCGTGCCGATGCCGGTGCCGCCTACGCCCTCCACGCACGTCTGGCCCTCAACTCTGAGGTCTATACCAACGGCGCAGTGAAAGACTACCAAAAGGCCATCGACTACTGCAACAAACTCATCAACAGCGGCAGTTACGCCCTTTCTACCACCTCTAAGAACGGTTACAGCGGCTACGAGCAGGTGTTCATGGGCGACAACGACAAGAACCCGCAGGCCATGAAGGAGATTATCTTCCCCATCCGACAGGACGGCACTCGCACACAGGAATACTCTGGTTCGACCTACCTCGTGAGCAGCATGCGCATCTCAGGAATGCCCTACAGTTTCACCGACAACTACTGGAGTTGCAACTATGCACGTAAAGCCCTCGTACAGAAATTCTTCGCCAATCCCGAGAACGACTGCCCATGGGCCACTGACCAGGAACTGTCCGACTCCAAACTGCCCACCGGCACCGAGGCTGAGGTCATCGCAGCCGACAAGCAGTTGGGTGGCGCCACCACCGACATCGTTGCCGCCGCAGGCGACGACCGCGCCCTCTTCTACGCTGGCGTGGGAGGCGGCACACGCACCGTCACCACCAACCAGATCACCGGCTTCCTCAACGGCTTCTCCATCGTGAAATGGCAGAACCGCCGCTCCGACAACTCCACCGAGAGCAACCGCCAGTTCTCCGACACCGACATCCCGCTCTTCCGCCTGGCTGAGGCTTACCTCACCCGCGCAGAGGCCGAATACCGACTCGGACAGACAGATGCCGCCATCAACGACGTCAACGTGCTGCGCAACCGCGCACACACCACGCCCGTCACCAAACTCGACGAGCGCGACATCGCCGACGAATGGTGCCGTGAGTTCTATATGGAAGGCCGCCGCCGCTCCGACCTCGTCCGCTTCGGCCTCTTCACTTCCAGCCGCTATATCTGGGACTTCAAGGGTGGCGTGGCCAACGGCACCGGCGTTGACTCGAAATACAACGTCTATCCCATCCCCGACAACGACATCGCCGGCAACCCCAACATGAAGCAGAACGCCGGTTACTAAACAACAGAACAGAACATTTAAAACATATCGAATCATGAAACAGATATTGAAAATGATGCTGCTGCCGGCCATGGCGCTGCCCCTGCTCCTCACCTCCTGCGACGAGGACCGCGACAGCAACCCCACGCTGGACTTGAGCCACACCAGCGAACTTTTCACGCTCAACACACCGGCCCTGGCAGCCAACAACACATACGACCTGGCAAGCGCACAGACCATCACACTCACCTGTTCGCAGCCCAACTTCGGCGGCATCCCCTACTCCGTGCGCTATTATGTGCAGGCCGCCCTCGACCAAGCATTCGGCACCTACAAGGAACTCACCACTTCGTTCACCGCTTGCAAGATGGGCGTCGATGCCCGTGAACTCAACGACTCCATCGTGAAACTCTTCCAACAGGCCAACCCCGACACCGACTATCCCGCCGTGGCCCGTCCCGTCTATCTGAGGTTGCGCGCCATGCTCGAAGGAACGACCATGGGCGAGTGCTTCTCCAACATCATCACACTGCCCAAAGTGCTGGCCTCCTACCAGGCACCGCAGGCAGAACTGCCCACCGAGGTATTCGTCGTAGGCTCGTCCATACAAGATGCTTGGAGCAGTTGGAAACTCGTGCCGCAGGTCTATGGACTTGCTGGTCAATACTACACCATGGTCTATGTGCCTTCCGGCGGCATGCTCAAATGGGGCACCTTCGCCAACGACTGGCGCGGCTACGACCGTCTCGGAGAAATCAACGACAAGGCTGGCGCCGGCATCAGTGAAAGTTCCGACGGCAACAGCAACCTCGTCTTCGCCAACGGCGGATGGTATGTACTGCAGTTCACCGGCACCGTCGTGGGCAGCAGCATCAAGTTCGACCTCTCCGTCTTCCCAGGTGCAGCCTACGTCATCGGCAACGCCGCCGGAGGCAGTTGGACCGACGCCGACGAGGCATGGAAGATGACGGCACCCGCCGACGCCACCGGCCTCTGGACATCGCCTGCCTTCACCGCCGCAGGAGAACTCCGCGCCTACATCAAGGTGCCCGGCATCGACTGGTGGCGCACTGAGTTCACCCTCAACAACGGCGCACTCTACTGGCGACTCGTCGATATCCCCAGCAACTGGGCAGAAAACGTGGGTGCCGACTACTCCGTGAACGTCACTCCCGGACAGAAACTCTATGTCAACTTCGACTATAACACTGGTGAAGTAAAATAACCTTTATTTAAACCGTAAAAATGATGAAAAAGCATTTATTATATAGCATGGTTGCAACGGCGGGCCTCGCACTCGCCGGCTGCAACGGCGACTACAAGGACTGGGAAGCACCTCAGTCGTATGCCCCCGAGGCTGCCAGTGCCGCCTACGGCGTGACCTTCGCTGCCGGACCTCAGGCATCATTCGCCATGCCCGTTGCTGAGAGCGACTTGAAAATCGTCACCCTCACCGCCAGTGCCTCGGATGTCACGGGATACACCCTCAAGCACCTCACCGTCAACGGTGTGGAGATGGGCGGAAGCGTCAGCGACAACAACATCATCGTGAAAGCCAACGACCTGCTCAATGCCGCCGAGAAAATCTACAACTCGCGCGCCGCAGTGGCACGGACATTGGAGGTGACCTCGGAAGTGGCGCTCAACCTCGCTTCGGGCGACGCCCTCACCGGTGCCACGGGGACGACAAACGTCACCATCACTCCTTATGCCACCCCCGCCATCGACGCTAAAGGCTACTATATGCTCGGCGACTTCGTAGGCAACGGCTGGAACCTCGCCACCCCCATCTGGATGGAGAGCAAAGGCAACGGCATCTACACCGCCACCGTCAACACCCCCAACGAGGGCAGCAACTGGTTTAAGTTCTACTGCGGGTCGTTCTACAGCGACTCCAACTGGGACATCGTCAACCAAGGACAGATGGGATGCCAAGTCAATGGCGACGACAAATTGGAGAACTTCCTCGTTTACACGGGCGACCCTGAATTTGGCAGCGTAGAGACACCCACCATCTCCGGACAGGGCACCTTCGAGGTGACACTCGACATGAACAACCTCGTGTACTCCGTGAAGCGCGCCGAGGCACAATACTTCATCGTGGGCAACCTCACCGACCCCACCTGGAGTGCCGACGCCTGCAAACGCATCATGTTCTACGCCCATGGCGGCAACACCTACAGTTACACCACCAAGTGGCCGGGCGCATGGGACCTCAAGTTCTGGTCGGGCAAGGACATCGGAAATTGGGATGTAGCCTGGGGTGCCGGCGATGGCGACGGCTCGCCCACCGGTCAACTCACCAACCAGAGTTCCGGCGCCTTCCAGTCTCCTACCAAGAACGAGTACTACACGCTCACCATCAACATGAACAGCCAGACCTATGAGTGGACGCGCCTCGACAACCAAGAGCCCACCGAGTACACAGCCGTCTCGCTTATCGGCGACTTCAACGGATGGGGCGGCGACATCGACCTCGCACAAGAGGGCAACGCACCGCACAACTGGTATGGACGCGCCACCATCCCGAGCGACGGCGGACTGAAGTTCCGCGCCAACCACGACTGGGCCACCAGTTGGGGCACCTCGCCCGACGACGAGGGCAAGCCCGTGGGAGATACCTACTATCTCGGCATCGGCGAGAAGAACATCACCGTGCCTGCCGGCACCTACGATTTCTATCTCAACGACATCACGGGAAGATGGAGCATCAGCCGCGTGGAATAGACTGAAAAACATCTTTTGAGTAGAGGGAGTGCGTCATTGCGCACTCCCTCTTCGGCATAATCGACACCCCGAAAACGCTCTCGACCGCCAAAGTGCAAACGTTTGCACGACAAAAGGGCAAATGGAGGCGGTTTTCCGATGGTCACATCGCAAAAAAAACGTAATTTTGAAGCATCAAACCAAACATCGACCGAAATGAAAAAATTCTACACCACACTACTGGCACTCACAGCCACCGTCACAATGATGGCACAAGGGTGGCCCGCCAACTACGGAGGAGTGATGCTCCAGGGATTCTACTGGGACTCCTACGACCTTTCGCGATGGAGTTACCTGGAGTCGAAGGCCGACCAATTCGCGGGCTATTTCGACTTGGTATGGATTCCGCAAAGCGCACGCGCTGCTGCCTCCACCTCGATGGGTTACGACCCTCTCTATTGGTTTAGCAACTACAACAGTTCGTTTGGCAACGAACAGGAGTTGCGCTCAATGATCGGCACCTTCCGCAACAAAGGCATCGGCACCATCGCCGACGTGGTCATCAACCACCGAGGCAACGTGTCGAACTGGGTGGACTTCCCCGCCGAGACCTACAATGGGGTGACCTACCAACTCCAATCGACCGACATCGTGCGCAACGACGACAACGGCGCCACCCGCAACTGGGCCACCGCCAACGGCTACAGTCTGAGCGACAACAACGACTCGGGCGAGGGATGGGACGGCATGCGCGACCTCGACCACCTAAGCACCAACGTGCAGGAGAACGTCAAGGCATACCTCGGCATGCTGCTGCAAGACTTTGGCTACGCCGGCGTGCGCTACGACATGGTGAAAGGCTATTCCGCCTATTTCACCGGTTTCTACAACAGTGCCGCATCGCCCACCTACTCCGTTGGCGAATACTGGGACGGCAACCCCGTCTCCGTCATCAACTGGATTAACGGCACAAAAATCGACGGTGCCATCCAGAGCGCCGCCTTCGACTTCCCCTTCCGCTACACCGTGCGCGATGCCATCGGCAAGGGCGACTGGACGCAACTCGCCAACAACAGCGTGATGAGCAATGCCGACTACCGCCGCTATGCCGTCACCTTCGTCGAGAACCACGACACCGAACAAAGGGCCAACGCTGCCCAAGACCCCATCAAGAACGACACGCTGGCCGCCAACGCCTTCCTGCTTGCCATGCCGGGCACACCGTGCGTGTTCTACAAGCACTTCATCGCCCGCCCCACCGAAATCAAGGCAATGATCGACGCCCGCAAGGCTGCCGGCATCACCAACACGAGCCAATACACCAACATGCACAACGCACGCGACTGTCATGCCGATGCCGTGGAAGGCAGCAAGGGCCGGTTGGTGGTCGTTGTGGGCAATGTGTCGGCCTTCACACCGTCATCTGCCGAATACCGCGAGATACTCATGGGACCGAAATACAAGTATTTCCTCTCTCGCTCTGCCGAAACGGTATGGGCAGACAAGCCCTCGGGTGAATACAACAATGCCTTCAACGTGACCCTCACCGCCATTTCTGCCGACGACAACGCCCGCATCGCCTACACCCTCGACGGCAGTGCACCCACCGCTGCCAGTACGACAGTGGCCAGCGGCACGACCATCGCCATCAGTGAGGGATGCACGTTGCGCGCCGCATTGGTGAAAGGAAGCACCGTCGGAGAGGCCATCTCGCGCAACTACTGGTTCAACGCCTTCCAACCCTACACCATCACCGTTTACACCAACGCCGACGCTGCAGGGTGGAACGGAGCCATCAACTACTGGACCTGGGGCGGCGACGGCACACACGCTCCCGCCAACTCATCATGGCCTGGCGACAAGGTGAGCGCCACCACCATCGTAGAAGGCAAGACATGGTATTACAAGACGTACACCATCAATAGCGAGACCGACTGCGTCAACTTCGTGTTCAGCACCGGCTCGGGGTCGCCGCAGACGGTTGATGTCAACAACGTCAACGCCGACACCTTCTTCGAAATCTCTGCCCAGACCGAAGGCGGCAAGCATCTTGTCAACATCGTGCAGACAGGCATCAGCGAAACTGTCGCCCACCCGGCATCCTATGGCAACCAAGGTGTCTATTCCCTCGATGGCAGACGGATGGGCACAGGCACCGACGGTCTTCGTCCAGGTGTCTATATCATGAACGGCCGCAAGGTGGTGATAGGCCGATAACCGGCTCCCTAATATTCAAAAGCGCGGGAGAGCATCGTGCTCTCCCGCGCTTCTGTTTTTTTGCACAAGAACTGGTCAGTCGGCATAATAGGCGGCCCATTCCACCAAGTCCTGGCGCACATAGCCCACCTTTCCCTTGATTTTAATCTTATACCAGTCGTTGGACTTGCCAAGGCAGTCAAAAGCATTGTCGGGATAGTCTTTCAAGCCGTCGGCCTCGGTGATGGTGGCGACAATGGCCGTTTTGGTGGAAGGCCCCTTGCGCACGTTGATGTTGCCCTTCACACCATCGCGGCGGACAACAAAACCCTTGCCTTTCTCAGGAGTCCACACCTCCACCCTGTAACCTTTCTTGGGCACCACCTCCTCCCAATCGAGGGGGTTGGCGACATAGGTCGTGTCGGTTTGGCGGACATATTTCCCCACCAACATGCCGTCGTTGGAGACGACCACTTTCATTCTGTTGTTCCACTGGGCATTGGCTACCGACACGCAAAATGCGGCCAGCATGGCCATCAACATTCTCTTCATAAGCAGCAAATATTAATTCTATGAGGCAAAGTTAATGCAAATCGGGGGTTAGTCCTGCACCACATACGTTAATAAAAACAAAAAAATGGCAGCAAAACGAGAAAAAACACTATCTTTGCCAAAGATTACGCGTCATGGACGTATATGTTCAACCTAAAGCAACTATAATTATGAAGAAATCTTTCCGATTTGTATTGACCCTGCTCGTTTGCATGTCGGCTTTCGTGCTGACAGGATGCAAAGACACCGCCGCCCTGAAAGCCGCCGTAGAGGAAGCCGCCAAGGCATGCCCCATCACGCTCGACAACTTAGGTGAGGCCACCTCCGTCGCCATGGGCGAGAACGAAGTGGCTTTCGTCGTGAAGCCCCTCCAGGCTCTTGTTGAGAACGACAAAGTGGACAAGTCGCTCATCGCACGCTACCTCGCTCTCGAACTCCAGCGCAAGACTCCCGAATTGGTGAAACTCATGGTGGATGGCGAGTTTGGCGTGAAGTGCAACATTGACGGCGAAGAGGGCGACATCCTCGTGGCTCCCGAAGAGTTGAAGAAATTCAGCGGCGAATTCCTGGCATCGGGTGGCAAAGTGGCTCCCATCCTCATCCCGCTCTACAACCAACAACTGAGCGCACGTCTCCCCTTGGACATCGACGAAGGCCTCACCCTCACCAAGGTGAAAGTGGTGGACGGTGTCGAGACTTTCTTCATCAACGTCAACGAGGAAAAGACCAAGTTCGAGACTGTCAGGGACAACATCGTCAACATCGCAAGGCGCATCGAGAAAGCCGGTGGGAAGTTCACCCAAAAGGACATCGAGGAGAAAGTGAAACTCTCGAAGATCAACCTCACCCTGCTTCTCCCCATGCTCAACGAACTCAACTACAGCACCATGTTCCGCTATTCCACCAAGTCGGGCAGCGAGACCTACATGGAACTGACTTCCGACGAGATCAACAGTTACCTCAATCCGCCAGCAGAGGAAGAGGAAAGCAAATAAGCCATCGCGCATAGGAGCATCAGCGCTCCCCCAAGAGACTTAGGGAGATGCGGCAGTGTCACACCTGCGGCATCTCCCTTGCCATTTCTCTATTGACACAGACAAACTACTCCTACTCGCCATTTCATGAAAAGAAGCATCCTGCCATTTCTTGTCCTTATCCTGACCGTCGCACATGGTTGGGCAGACCCTGCAGACCCCTACATCAGGAGAACCATCCGCACCAACGACGGGAAAGCAAGGAAGGTTCGGTTGGTAGGCGACGAATATGGGCATTACTGGCAATCGACCGACGACGGGCTGTGCTTCATCGAAAAGAATGGCCGTGACGACGCCTTTGAGTCAATCGACCCTGCTGTCGTCCGCCAACGGGCGAGAAAACTCCGACAAGAAGCATCCGCCACCTCATCCGCATTTCCACACACACATCTCGACCTGACCGGCGAAAAGCGCATGCTCGTCGTCCTCGTGCAATTCAAGGATGTCAAGTTCAAAGCAGAAAACAAGAAAGAGTGGTATGACGACATCCTCAACCGACCCAATTATGTGGTGCCGTCGGCTCACCAAGGCAGCGTCTATGACTATTTCCTCGCGCAAAGTGGCGGAAAACTGCATCTGTGCTCCGACATCATCGGGCCTGTCACCGTCTCGCACAACAGTGCCTACTATGGGGCCGACTCCGAATTGGGCAAAGACACCAAGGTGGTGGAAATGGTGACAGAGGCACTCAGCCTCATCGAGGGAAAGGTGGACTTCGGCCGCTACGACTGGACGGGAAGCAACATCGTGGAAACCGTGTTCTTCATCTTCGCCGGGAAACCGCAGTCGGGTGGCGGCACTGTCGATGACATTTGGCCCCACAAGTGCACCATCAACCTTCGGCTCGGCAACATCACGGTGCGCAACTATGCCTGTGCATCGGAATTGCGCCGCTATGGCAGCGTGTTCAAAATCAACAGCATCGGCACCTTCTGCCATGAGATGTCGCACTGCTTCGGACTCCCCGACACCTACGACCCGGCGGGCATCAACTACGGCACCGTCATCTGGGACGTGATGGGGACGGGTTGCCACAACAACTACGGATATACCCCTGCCGGTTACACCGCCTACAACAAGATGTTCTGCCAATGGCAGGCACCCGTCGTCCTCCGCAACGACACCGTGGTCAATGCCATGAAACCCATCAGCGAGGGTGGCGACTTCTACCTCATCCCCAACGACGCCCACGAAGACGAGTTCTACCTATTGGAAAACCGCCAAAAGACGGGGTGGGACGCCCAACTGTCGGGCCACGGCATGCTCATCACCCATGTTGACTACGACCCGAAACTCTTCACTCACAGCAAAATCAACCAGTGCGGCATCTACGACAACGACCATGAGCGCATCCACCTCGTGCTGGCGGACAACAACACCAACGTGACCTCTGGCAACGCCACCCAAAAGGCATTGGACTATCAAGGCGACCTCTTCCCCTACGGCACCAACAAATCGCTGACCAACACCAGCACGCCTGCCGCCGAACTCTACCATGTCAACATCGACGACAGTTATCTCTTGGGCAAACCCATCACCAACATTCATGAGAACAGCAACAAAAGCATGGGGTTCACCTTTCGAAACAACATCTCCAAGATGGGGGCCGTCTTCCTCAACCACAGCGACGATTCCATCAAGCATACCTCCGACACCAGCGCACGACTCTCCGTCCAACTGAAAAACCATGCCTACAGCACCTACAACAACAAAGTATATGCTTATATCTGCGATTGCCAAGACGGACTGCATGCCAACAAGATAAGTATCTTTTCCAAAAAAATGGCCATCGCACCAAAAGCCAAAGAGAGAGTTGCCATCGACCTCAACAACCTAAACAGCGATGCCGACTACCACGTTCTTTTCTACTATCTGCGCGACGGCAGTCACCAGACACTTATGGGCACTCCCATCACGCTCGACATGAAGTCCATCTACGACTTCAGTCTGGTTGATGAGGGGAGGGTGCTCAACGTCGCCAACGATGCCGTCCGCATCAATGTCAGGCTCCGCAACAACTCCTACAAAAACTACGACTACCCCGTCGCCGCCTATCTCTACCGATATACGGAGAATGGCGACGAACAGAAATTGTCGAAAACGTTGGTGACGAAGGAAGTCGCCCCCGGCAAAGAGGCCTCTTATTCCTTCCTCTTCGATGGGCTCAACAGCCACGAAGACTACTACGCCATCCTCTGCTACCACAACGACCGAGACGGCAAGAAATGGCAGCAAATCGGCGACGAATACCCCATCTACATCGAAGAGAACACCATCATCTTCCCCGGCGACGTGGACAACAACGGCACCATAGACGTCACCGACGTCATGAAAACCGTGGATATAGTCCTCGGCAAGCACAACATCAACTTTTACGAAGACCACGCCGACCTCAACAACGACTGCCTCATCGATGTCACAGATATAATGCATATCGTCGATATCATCCTCAAGAAGTGATATCCCCGCCGGAATATCCGGA
>CAMKSZ010000028.1 GCA_946415525.1 uncultured Prevotellaceae bacterium
GCCGTCAGGGTCTTCGCCGGTGTCTATATGACGGGCATTCTGCCCATCAAAAAATGCCGTACCGAGTCGGCACTGAACAACTTCATAGAATGCTCGATGGTGGAGCCTGGCAACATAGGGCAATATTTTGGCTTCACAAAAGATGAAGTGAAAGCATTGGCCGAACGTCACGGCATGGACTTCGACGAATTAGAGAAATGGTATGATGGTTACCTGATTGGCGACGAGCCGTCTATGTTCAACCCCAACTCCGTGATGCAGGCCGTCGATGTAGGTCGCTGCCGCAGTTACTGGGCAGGCACGGGTGCCTTCGATGCCGTGGCAGACTACATACAGATGAACTACGAGGGACTGAAAGACGACATCATCCGGATGCTGGCAGGAGAAAGGTCTTCCGTTGACCCCACGGGTTTCCAGAACGACATGTCGGTTATCCGAAGCCGTGATGACGTCCTCACCGTCCTCATCCACTTGGGCTACCTCTCCTACGACTGGCAGGAGGAGGAATGCTTCATCCCCAACCGCGAGGTGGCTGGCGAGATGGCGAATGCGGTGAAGGCGGCCAACTGGACGCGCGTTGTGGATGCCCTCAAGCAGTCGAAGCAGTTGCTCCGCGCCACCCTCGATGGCGACTGCGAGGCGGTGGCTCGTGGCATCGACCTCGCCCACGACGAGCACACAAGCATCCTTTCCTACAACAACGAGAACTCACTGGCCTGCGTGCTCGCTATCGCCTATTTCTACGCCCGCAACGACTACGTCGTGCACCGCGAGTTGGCCAGCGGGAAGGGCTTCGCCGACTTAGTGCTCATCCCCCGCAAGAACGTCGATTCGCCCGCCATCGTCCTCGAACTGAAATACAACCGCGACGCCGACAGCGCCATCGCGCAAATCCACCGCCGGCAATACCCCGCCAAGGTGGCGCAACATGCCTCCGACCTGCTGCTCGTGGGCGTCAACTACGACCGCGAGGCAAAGACCCACGAATGCCTTATCGAGCATTGGCAAGGATAATCATACGGTAAACAAACCGAAGCAGACTCACGTTAAATTATTTAAAAAAAGCACAGGAAGTGCAATGGAATTTTGAGGTTTTTTTTACTTTTGCATAATTGTAACAAATTAAGACATTCCGATAACAGATGAAAAGACAACAAATGCAATGGGTGTTGGGTGCCATGCTGGCCCTGTTCCTCACGGTGGACACCTCGGCACAGGATGCCTTGCGAGTGCGTGAGATGAAGTTGTCCAATGGTATGGACGTCATGCTCAACGAAGACCACTCACAACCCAAGGTGTTCGGTGCCGTTGTAGTGAGGGCAGGTGGCAAGGACAGTCCCAACACGGGCATCGCCCATTATTTCGAGCACATCATGTTCAAGGGCACCGACCGCATCGGCACCATCGACTACGAGAAAGAGAAGGTGTGGCTCGACTCCATCTCCGCCCAATACGACCTGCTCTCGCAGACCAAGGACGAAGCCAAGCGGATGGATATCCAGAAAAAAATCAACCAGTTGAGTCGTGAGGCGGCAAAATACGCCATCCCCAATGAATTCAACCGCCTTACCTCGCTGTATGGCGGCAGTGACCTGAATGCCTACACCTCGCAAGACGAGACCGTCTTCCACAACAGTTTCTCGCCCCAATTCATCGAACAATGGTGCTGGTTGAACTCGGAGCGCCTCCTGTGCCCGGTGTTTCGCTTGTTCCAAGGTGAGTTGGAGACTGTCTATGAGGAGAAAAACCGCTCGGCGGACAACATGATGAAGCAAGTGATGGAAAAGGCGATGGAGGTGCTGTTCAAGGACCAGCCCTACGGCTATCCCATCATCGGCAGCACGGAGAACCTGAAAAACCCCAAACTGTCGGAAATGGAGGAATTTTTCAAGAAATACTATGTGGGGCAGAATATGGGACTGGTGCTCTGCGGCGACTTTACCGCCGACAGTATCATGCCGCTGCTTGAGCGCACTTTTGGCCGTATCCCCCAAGGGGTGAAGCCGACGCGCGTGCCGTCGCCGATGCCCGACATCACCGACAACCCCACCTACAAGATTCTGTTGCCCATCCCCATCATCAGCGCCGAGGCACTGGTGTGGAAAGGCGTCACCATGCAGCACCCCGACAAGCCGGCTCTCGACATGGCCTTCCGCCTGCTGTCGAACGGCAGTGCCGGTATGCTCGACTCGTTGATGAACGAGCAAAAATTGTTGGCTGCCATGGCCCTTCCTGTGGATTTCAATGACGCCAGTGCTTTAGGTTCGCTCATCGTCCCCAACCTCCTCGCATCGAAGAAAAAGGCGGAGAGGATGGTGCTGGAACAGGTGGAGCGGTTGAAGAAGGGTGACTTCTCCGAATCAACCTTGGAGACGGTGCGCATGGAGTTGTTGAAAACCACGCTATCGTCGCTGGAGACCATTGAAGACCGTTCGAGTTTGATGGTCTCCGCCATGTCGAAAGGCATTTCCTGGCAGCAGATGCTCGACCAGTTTGAAAAAACCCGCAAGGTGGGCAAGGACGACATTGTCAAGATGGCCAACCGTTATTTCAACGACCATTTCGTGAGACTTGTCAAGAAGATGGGCAACTATCCGAAAGACAACCTCAAACAACCGGGCTATAAGCCTGTGATTCCCGAGAACGCGGACAAGGAGTCGGCGTTCGCCCGCGAGTTGAAGGCCATCCCCGTGAGCAATCGTGAAGCCAAGTTGGTGGACCTCGGACGCGACGCCGACATCCATCGTATTGCCGACCATCGCACGCTCTACATGGTGAAAAACCCCATCAACGAGTTGTTTGAATTGGATATCTTGCTGCATCGTGGCACCCTTGGCGACCCCCGTCTTGAACTGGCAAGCGAGTACGTGGACAAGTTGGGCACCGACTCCCTCACCCGCCAGCAGTTGTCTGCGGCACTGATGAAACTCGGTGCCTCGATGAGCATGGATGTGTCATCGACGCTGGTAAGCGTGAAATTGAGCGGATGGGACAAGAATTTCGATGCTTCGGTGCGCCTTCTCTGCCATTTCCTCCATCGGATGAAGCCCGATGCAAAGGCCATGAAGGAGAACAAGAAGTCGGTAAAGGTAGATTACAAGTCGTTTGGCAAGGACAACACAGGGGTGTTTTCCGCCGTCCTCAACAAGGTGCTATATGGCAACCGCTCCAAGTACCTGTCGCAGCCTACTGTGGCGGAGGTGAAGGCGATGGGCGACAGCGACCTGATAGATGCCTTCCGCGAGGCCATGAAGAGCGAGACAAGTTTCGTCTATAGTGGTACGCTGTCAGCCGACCGTGTGATGTCGGCGCTGAATGGCGTGCTGCCCGTGTCTGCCTCCACCATAAAGGCCGACGACGGCTATGTCGCCTTTGAGAAATACGACCAGCCAATGGTCTTTGTCTATTCCATGCCGTCGGCACGCCAGACGCTATTTGGCACCTACGACCTCTGTCCGCCCAGCGGGGAGAAGAAGGACAGGGCTCGCCAACTTATCAGTACCGAATATTTCGGCGGCGGCATGTCGTCGGTCCTCTTCCAGGAGATTCGCGAGTTCCGCTCGATGGCGTATAGCACGCATTCGATTCTGCGGGCTAATTCGCGCGTCCTCCATCCTACGTCGCCCACGGCGTTCGTCGCTGTGGTGGGCACACAGGCCGACAAGACGATGAATGCCTTGGCCATCGTGGACTCGCTGCTTGGCAATGTGCCAATCAACGAGCAAAACGTGGCGATGGCCAAGCAGAACTATATCAACGAACTCAACAACAGTTATCCTTCCTTCCGTGGGATGGGGCGGTATGTGGCTATTCAAAAAGCCGTGGGCATCAAGGAGAATCCTGTGATAGACTATGAGAAATATGTGCGTGCCATCACCTCCGACGACATCAAACGCTTCTTCAAGACGGAAGTCACGGGCAAGCAGCGTGTCTATTTCTTAGTGGGCAACACCAAGCAGATGGATATGGACAAGTTGGCGAAGTTGGGCAAGGTGGTCGTGCTGAAGAAGGAAGACGTATATAGGTGATTCTCACCTGCCCCTGAATGCCAAGGCGCCGGAAGTATGTGCTTCCGGCGCCTTGGCGGTTTTTGTCATCGCACGCGCATGATGGTGAGTCCGTCGCGGAGGGGCAGTATCACCTGTTCCACGCGGTCGTCGTGCGCCACATAATCGTTGAACGACTCTATGCCCTGTGTCTGGGCGTCGTGGGAGTAGGCAGGATCCACCACATGGCCGTCCCACAGGGTGTTGTCGGCGAGGATGAACCCGCCGCGCCGTGTCACCTTGAGTGCCATCTCGTAGGTGGGGATGTAGGTGCGCTTGTCGCCGTCGATGAAGGTCATGTCGAACAGGATGCCCAAGCGGGGCGCCTCTTCGATGGCGTCGCCAATGATGAACGTAATCTTGTCGGCAACCGCCGACCCCTCTATCCACGGGCGCGTGAAGTCTTCCTGCTCGTCGTTGATTTCAAAGGTGTACACCCGTCCGCCGTCCTCCAGTCCTTCTGCCATGCAGATGGCGCTGTAGCCGCTGAAGGTGCCCACCTCGAGGATGCGCTGCGGACGGATCATCTGCACCAGCATCTTGAGGACACGCCCTTGCAGGTGGCCGCTGGCCATCCGTCCGCGCAACAGGTGGATGTTGGTGGCTCTCCACAGGCGGTGCAGGTATTCGCCTTCTGGTTCGATGTGGCGGAGGATGTATTCCTCTATTTGCTCGGAGGGGGTCATGGCTCGGGGCGCGTGAGGGCCTCAAGTGCCAAGCGGTAGGAGTTGAGGCCGAACCCGCAGATGACGCCTTGGCAGGCACTGCTGATCATGGAGTGGTGGCGGAACTCCTCGCGCTGGTGGACGTTGGAGATGTGCACTTCGACGACGGGGCATTTCAGTGCGCGGATGCAGTCGTGGAGCGCCACGCTGGTGTGGGTGTAGGCGCCCGCGTTGAGGATGATGCCGTCGTAGGTGAAGCCTACGGCTTGCATCTTGTCGATGAGTTCGCCTTCGATGTTGCTTTGGTAGTAGGCTATCTCGACGTCGGGATAGGCGGCGCGGAGTTTCGGCAGGTAACTCTCGAAGGAGTCGCTGCCATAGATGCCCGGCTCTCGGATGCCGAGCAGGTTCAGGTTGGGACCGTTGATGATTTGTATTTTCATGTCAAACAGGGTTGTGGTTGGCGGTTTCCAATTGGAGCAGGTATTGTTTTGCTGCCAGTCCGCCGCCGTAGCCGGTCAGCGACCCGTCGCTTCCGATGATGCGGTGGCAGGGGGCGAAGATGGAGATGGGGTTGGCGCCATTCGCCATGCCCACGGCCCTGACGGCCTTGGGGCGCTGTATGCGGGCGGCTATCCATCCGTACGACTTTGTGGTGGCGTAGGGGACGTCGAGCAGCGCTTGCCACACTTCTTGCTGGAATGCAGTGCCCACGAACAGGAGGGGGAGGGTGAAGGTGGTGCGTGTCCCTGCGAAATACTCTTTCAGTTGATCGACCGCCTCCCGTGTCGTTTCCGATGGTGTTTCCTCTATGCGGGCGTTCAGTTTTCTCGCTAATTTTTTGGCGCCTTCCCATCCTTTCTTCCCTTCTGTCCACACGCAGAGGCACAGCCGTCCTTCGTATGACCCGACGAGCAGGTCGCCGCAGGGGGAGTGGAAGATTTCGGTGTGGATGGGGGTCATGCCAAGGGTTTTATCTGCTATTATTTTGCGAAGATAGGGCTTTTTCGCCTCAACACCAAATTCCTGAACGTTTTTCGGTTTCGGCTGCCTGTTTTTTCACCAAAAAGTCCTATCTTCGCAACGTAAACTGCAAAAACATGATGAGGCACGCTTTTCTCTTGCTCCTTTTTCTCTTTTCGGGACATCTCGTCGTCTGCTCGCAGGATGAGAGGCCCTGGGAGGCGTTGTTTGCCGACCTCTCGACATTCGACGACATGGAAGGCAGCGACTGGGAAGACACCTACGAGATGCTTTGCGAACTCGAGGAGCATCCCCTCGACATCAATGCCGCCACGCGCGAGGAACTGCTGCAGATGCCGTTCCTCAACGACCGGCAGGTGGAGGATATCCAAGAATACCTCTACCGCTATGGAGCGATGAAAAGCACCGCCGAACTCGCCATGATTCCTTCCATCGACTATACCACGCGCCAGTTGCTCACCCATTTTGTCGTGTGTGGCGAGCGGAGCGCGCCTGCCGGTCTCGACTGGCAAAAAGCCTTCCGCTATGGTCGTCATGATGTCATTGCCACCGCCAACATCCCCTTCTACGAGCGGCGAGGCGACAAGGAGGGTTATTTGGGCTATCGCTACAAGCACTCGCTGAGATACCGTTTTCAATATGGAGACAAGTTGAAAGTGGGCCTCCTCGGTGCGCAGGATGCCGGAGAACCGTTTTTCGGCAGTCACAACAAGGCTGGCTACGACTACTATTCGGTCTATGCCGAAGCCCATCGAATGGGGTGTCTGACCACCCTTGTCGTCGGTCGCTACAAGGCGTCGTTTGGCATGGGACTGGTGATGGGCAGCGGTTTCGGCATGGGGAAGTTGACCGCCCTCACCTCCTTGGGTGGAAAAGGTAGGGGACTGGCGGCACACACCTCGCGACAGACGGGTGGTTATCTGCAAGGGGCGGGTGCCACGGTGCGTTTGTCGAAGGGGGTGGAGGGTACCGCCTTCGTTTCCTACCGTAAGATAGACGCCACCCTCGTCGATGGCGACTCTTCCATCGCCACTATTGTTACGGACGGCTATCACCGCACGGCAACGGAGATGGCGAAGAAGGGCAATGCCGCCGAGACCACTGCCGGCACCCGTTTGCAATACCGGCGAGGCGGTTTCGTGATAGGTGCCACGGGCATTTTTACGCACTATGGCAAACCGCTGCGCCCGCGCCTCACGGAGCGCTATCGCACGTATTATCCCGCTGGCAGCGATTTTTGGAATGTCGGTGTCGATTACGCCTATACCGGTGCGCTCCTCACGCTGCATGGCGAGACGGCCACGGGCGAGGGTGGTGCCATCGCCACCATCAACAATGTCGGCGTCACCCCTTCGTCGCGCCTCTCGCTGTTGGTGTCGCAGCGTTTCTACGGCAAGAAATACCATGCCCTTCGTGCCAACAGCCTCAGCGAGGGCGGAAGGGTGCAGAACGAGAGCGGCATCTATGCGGGTGTCCTCTGGTGGCCACTCCGTCACTTGAAGTTGACGGCCTACACCGACTATGCCTACTTCCCCTTCGCCACTTATTTGGCACAGGTGTCGTCGCAGGCATGGGACAATGTGCTGCAAGCGCAGTATGAATGGGGCAACCTCACCCTCACCGCCCGCTATCGGTTGAAATGGCGCGAACAGGACAATGAAGAAGGTACGGCGCTCATCGGCAAGGTGACGCACCGCGCCCGCATAGGTGCCGCATACGCTGTCGGGGGATGGCGCATGGCGGCGAATGCCGACTGGACGGGCGTGGATGCCGACCGGCAGAGTCAGGGGTGGTTGTTTTCGGGGAATGTGGGGTATTCGCACGCGTGGCTGAAGGTGAACGCCGCCATGGGGTATTTCCACACCGACGACTACGACAGTCGCATCTATGGGTACGAACAGGGGGTGCTCCATTCCTTCGGCTTCAGGGCGTATGAGGGTGAGGGCATCCGCTGGTCGCTATGCGCTCGTGCCGACATCGGCAACCGATGGATGCTGATGGCGCATCTCGCCACTACCGACTATTTCGACCGCGACCATATCTCAAACGGATACCAGCGCATCGACCGCTCTTCAAAGACGGATTTGGAATTGCAAGTGAGATGCAGATTTTAGGGTCTTTAGGGTCTTTAGGGTCTTTAAGGTCCTTAGGGACTTTAAGGTCTTTAAGGTCGCTATCCGATGGCATCGAGCAGCATGTCCCAGACGGCGATGATGTGGCAGATGGAGCCAGCCAGGACAAAGAAGTGGAAGACGCTGTGCATGTAGCGCCGGTTGTTGAGGCTGTAGAATGCTGCGCCGGTGATATAGCATACTCCCTCGGCGACAATCCAGATGACCGCCGCCGTACTCACGTTGTCGATGAGCGGCTTGAACGCCACCAGTACGCTCAAGCCCATGGCGATGAAACAAGCCGTCTCCAAATTGCTGTGCTCCTTGAGGCGGATAAAACTGGTGATGGTGCCCGCCAAGGCGCACGTCCAAACAAAGATGAACAAGCCCCATCCCCAAAAGCCATCCTCGCGCAGCGCCACGAGCGTGATGGGCGAATAGGACCCCGCGATGTGCCAATAGATGGCGGCATGGTCCCATCGCCGCATGCGCTCCTTCCATTTGCTCTGCTGCGGCAAGGCATGATAGACGGTCGATGTGATGTACGACCCCATCATGCCGAAGAGGTAGAGGATGACCCCTGCCCGAAGCCATCCATAGCCCTTGCCGGCACACATCACGAGGAAAATCACCCCCACCACAACGCCTATCAAGATGCCTGCGGCGTGCGACCAAGTGTTGATGTTTTCCTCGCGACGGGTGTAATTGATGCTCATGGATGTGTATTCAGGGGATGCGCCCCGTTAATCGGCTAATGTGAAGTCGAGTTGGCGCTTCTCGATGTTGGCCCTTGCCACCTTGATGGTGATGGGGTCGCCCAACTGATACTTATGGTGGTGGCGGCGACCGACGAGGCAGTAGTTGCGCTCGTCGAAGTCGTAGTAGTCGTCGTCGAGGTCGTGCATCGGCACCATGCCCTCGCAGTGGTTCTCGTCAATCTCGCAATAGATGCCGTAGGACTGTATGCCGCTGATGTGCGCCTCATAGACGTTGCCTATCTTGTCGGCCATGAATTCCACCATCTTGTATTTGATGGAGTCGCGCTCGGCGTTGGTGGCAATCTGCTCCATGTCGCTCGAATGTTCGCACAATTCCTCGTAGTGCTCCTTGTTGGCGCTCCGCCCGCCCTGTTGGTAGCGGGTGAGCAACCTGTGCACCATCGTGTCGGGGTAGCGGCGGATGGGACTGGTGAAATGGGTGTAGAAGTCGAACGCCAGTCCGTAGTGCCCGATGTTGTGGACGCTGTAGTGCGCCTTCATCATCGCCCGCAGGGCCACCGTCTGGATGAGGTTTTGCTCGCGCGTGCCCTCGCAGTCGGCCAACAGGGCGTTGAGGCTCCGTGAGATGGCTCCCTTGGTGCCTGCCGTCTTCAGTTTATAACCAAATTTGGAGATGACCTCGCGCAGGTTCTCTAACTTCACGGGGTCGGGTGTGTCGTGGATGCGGTAGGGCAGCGTTTTCGCCTTGACGCCCTTGGGCACGTTGCCGATGCTCTCTGCCACCGTCCTGTTGGCCAGCAGCATGAACTCCTCGATGAGTTTGTTGGCATCCTTCGAAATCTTGAAATAGCACCGCACGGGCTTGCCTGTCTCATCGACGTCGAAATGCAGTTCCTCGCGCTCGAATTTCACTGCGCCGTTTTTGAAACGCTCGGCACGCAAGATTTTGGCGAACCGGTCGAGTGTGATGAGTTCGGTGGCGAACTCTCCCTTATAGCCACCCTTCGGTGCCTTGGGGGCGGGTTGTCCGGTGCCGTCCACCACGCCGTTGTCTTCCAGGATTTGCTGCACCTCCTCATAGGAGAAGCGGCGGTTGCTGCGGATGACGGTGTGGACGAGTCGCCATTTCATCACCTTGCCCGTGTCGTCGATGTCGAAGACGACGCTGTAGCACAGTTTGTCCTCGTCGGGCCGTAGCGAGCAGATGAGGTTGCAGAGCCGTTCGGGGAGCATGGGGATGGTGCGATCGACGAGGTACACGCTGGTGGCACGCCGCTGTGCCTCCTTGTCGATGAGCGACCCTTCCTTCACGTAGTGCGACACGTCGGCGATGTGGACACCCACCTGCCACAGTCCGCGGTCGATGGAGCGGATGGAGAGGGCGTCGTCGTAGTCCTTGGCGTCTTTCGGGTCGATGGTGAACGTGGTCACGTCGCGGAAGTCCTCGCGGCCCTCCAGGTCGGCAGCCGTGATTTCCTCGGGGATTTTCTCCGCTGCCTGTTCCACGTTCTTGGGATATTTGTAGGGCAGGCCATATTGTGCGAGGATGGCATGCATCTCGGCATTGTTCTCGCCTGTCTTGCCCAGAATGTCGATGACCTCGCCGACGATGTTTTTCGACTCCTTGCTGGGCCATTGCGTGATTTTCACCACGGCTTTGTCGCCGGTCACGCCGCCCTTCAGTTTCTTCTTGGGAATCATGATGTCCATCGCCAGGTTGCTGTCGGTGACGAGGAAGGCGTAGTCGCGCTCCACGTTGAGTTTGCCCACGAACGAGTCGCGTGCCCGTGACAGGATTTCGGTCACCACCGCCTCCTTGATGTGGTTGCGCCGACGGGCGTTGAACGCCACACGCACACGGTCGCCGTCGAGGGCGAACATGGAGTTGCGCTCGGCGACGAAGACGGGCAGGCTACCGTCGTTAGGGATGAAACTGTTCTTGCCGTTGGCCTTGCGCCTGAAGATGCCTTCTTGCACCTGTCCTTTTTGGTTGAGTTTGTACGACGACTGCGACGTCTTGGTCAGGAAGTCGTCCCACGCCAGTTCCTCCATCACGTCGATGGCGAGCATCTTCAGTGGATGGGTGTCGAGGTGCAGCGACCTGAAAATCTGCCTGAAGGGGAGGTCTTCTCCCGGGTGTGACTGAAAAAAGGCTTCCACCGCCTCAGTCATCTGTTTCTTGTTCATGCGTTTACCGCCTTTTTTCCCTTTTCCCATAGTATTTGCTATTTAGTTGCTGCAAATTAACAAAATATTTGCTAACTTTGCAAGCAATTTCCGCAAAATGTGCGAAAATAAACGGTTTGGACATGATGGATAGAATATTGATTACAGGTGCCAGCGGCTTCATTGGCAGTTTCATCGTCGAGGAGGCGTTGCGCCGGGGAATGGAGGTCTGGGCGGCGGTGCGCAAGAGCAGTTCGCGTGCGTTCCTCACCGACAAGCGCATCCATTTCATCGAACTCGACCTGTCGTCGCCCGACCGTCTGCGCAGTCAACTTGCCGGCCATGTGTTCGACTATGTGGTGCATGCTGCTGGCGTGACGAAATGTCTCCACAAAGAGGATTTCCACCGTGTGAACACCGAGGGAACGCAAAATTTGGTATCGGTGCTCATCGACATGCAGATGCCCCTGCGCCGGATGGTCTATCTCAGTTCGCTGAGCATCTACGGTCCCGTGCGCGAAAAACAGCCCTACACGGAAATCCTCGACAGCGACACCCCGCAGCCCAACACGGCCTACGGGCACAGCAAACTCGCGGCGGAGCGGTGGCTCGACGGCCTCGCCTCCAAAGGGCAGCCGTTCCCCTATGTCGTGCTGCGCCCCACAGGGGTTTACGGCCCGCGTGAGCGCGACTATTTCATGATGGCCAAAAGCATACAGCAGCATGTCGATTTCTCCGTGGGTTTCCAACCGCAGGACATCACCTTCATCTACGTTGAAGACGTGGTGCAGGCGGTGATGCTCGCCCTCAATCGGGGGCGCATCGGCGGCAAGTATTTCCTCAGCGACGGCGAGGTGTATCAGTCGCGTGCTTTTAGCGATTACTTGCAGCACGAATTGGGCGACCCGTGGCTGTTGCGTGTCAAGGCACCGCTCTGGCTGTTGCGTATCGTGACTACTTGCGGTGAGTGGTGGAGCCACCTGACGGGTAAGGTGACGGCGCTCAACAACGACAAATACCACATATTGAAACAGCGCAACTGGCGCTGCGACATCCGCCCCGCCATCGATGAACTCGGCTTTCGTCCCACCGTCCTGCTGGAGGAGGGCGTCAGGCGGTCGGTGAAGTGGTATCGCGAAAACAAATGGATGTAGGGGCTGCCGAGTCCCGCAAACTTTTTTTTGACAATGAGAAATTTCCTCAGATACCTTTTTTCCTTGGAAAAGAAACCACGGAGAGGGCTGCTGGCGTATGAGTGGGCGATGCTGGCCTATCTGCTTTTCACGCTGGTCTTCATCGCTGTCACCTACACGAAGATACCCCATGCCAATCTCATGATGGTAGGGCGCTTCAAGGTGGCGGCGGTCACAATCGCAATGTGGGGCGTCTATAGGATGCTGCCTTGCGGACTGACGATGCTGGCGCGTGCCGTCGTGCAGATGTCGCTGCTCAGTTGGTGGTATCCCGACCTCTTCGAACTCAACCGGCACCTGCCCAATCTCGACCACCTATTCGCCTCGTGGGAACAGGCGGTTTTCCACTGCCAGCCGGCGTTGCTCTTCTCGCAGGTGTTCAGCCACGGCATCTTCAGCGAACTGATGTGTCTGGGCTACTACAGTTACTACCCTATGATGCTGGTGGTGGCGATGGGCGTGCTCTTCTACAAGCGTGAGCATTTCGAGCGCATCATCTTCATCATCTTAGCCTCTTTTTTCATCCACTACGTCATCTTCATCTTTCTCCCCGTCTCGGGACCGCAGTTCTACTACGAGGCGGTGGGCATGGACAAGATTGCGCAGGGGGTCTTCCCCAACATCTACGACCATTTCAATTTCCAACAAGTGCGTATGGAGTGCCCGGGTTTTAAGGACGGCATTTTCTACGCGCTGGTGGAGCAGGCCCACCAGGCGGGCGAGCGCCCCGTGGCGGCATTCCCCAGCAGTCATGTGAGCATCACCGTGGTGCTGATGTTCATTGCCTGGCGCATGGACCTGCACAAGGTGTTCTGGACATTGCTGCCCTTCGCCGTGCTCCTCTTCTTTTCCACCGTCTATATCCGCGCCCACTACGCCATCGACGCCTTTGCGGGCCTCGTCAGTGGCGCGCTCTGCTACTTCCTCCTCGAATGGGCGACATGCCACTACCAGTTCGGCAAAAAGGGGAAATGATGCTATTTACTGGAAGTTGCGAGGCACGATGCTCAGAATTGCACGTTTCGTAATTGTTTTATTTCTTTTGGTTTCGCTTTTCTTTTCCTTCCTTGATGGCCTGGTTAATGTGGTCTCTGAGTTTAAAGAACTCCTGCATATCCTGTTCATCCTTTTCTTTGGAAGATATGTCATCTATGGCTTTATACCACTTAGCGTTTTCCTCGGTGGTGGCTTGCAACTCCTCTTCCGTGACATTCATTTGCAGTTTGCAAACCTCGAACTCACGAAGCATCGTATTGTGTAATATGTGGTTATATGTATAAAATTCAACGGTGTTGAATGTTGCCAGCGAGTCATAACAAAGCGACTTCCCCTCTGACTCTTTCTGGAATCTATCGATAACCCACTCTTTGTAGTGTTTTCTCTGATCGTAAAACGACGACACATTTTCAACAAACGCGATGTTGCTAATGGTGTTGATAGTCTCGATGTTTGAGCGAAAGATGTTCTCCGGGGTGGAGTTGAAATGCGAAAACGGTGTAAACAATCCCAAATCAAAAAGTTTATCATCGAAAGTTTCCGGATTGGCAAGGATGTCAGTCTGAAGCCTGATGAAGTTAATCAGGCAGGAGTCGTTTTCTTCTACTTGGCGCAAGGTTTCCTGCATGTCGTACATAATCATCATCACCATCTCTCGCTTTTCCTTCTCCTTTTTATTCTTGTCCACGAAGTAGGCCGTTCCGAATGTAAGGATGATGGAGATGGAGGTGGCCACAATCGACATCAGCAACTGCTTGAGGGTGGACATTCCACTGCCCGTCTTCAGGCTTTTCGGAGTGTGCAACTTGATGTTCATTTCATGTGTACATTGGTTAATATGTTGCAAAGATACTCAATTTTACCCAGTTATTCTTCTGCGAATCATTTTTTTGAGTCGCTACATCGAGAAATCTTTCAAATCATTACAAATCAAGCAAATTCCTATGGCGAAAAAAATAGAGATTTGACAGATTTGAATAGATTTGTAGGATTTCCGCCCAGGGCACTCCTTGACATCATTCGCAGAACAGACACCTAATTTATTAAAAAATACTAATACTATTTGCACTTTGACAGATAAAGCCCTAATTTTGCATTTGTATGGCTAAGCAACAATCTTCTGTCAGTGAAAGGGAGCGCACCAACCTGCGCGAACCCCGCCGCTATAAGGTGTATATCCACAACGACGACTTCACCACCATGAACTTCGTCGTGAAGATACTTATGGTGGTGTTTTTCAAGAGCGCCGAGGAGGCGGAGACCTTGATGATGAAAGTACACCGCAGCGACAAGGCGCTGGTGGGCGTCTATAGTTACGACATCGCGGTGTCGAAAGTGAGAAAGGCCACACAGATGGCGCGAGACGAGGGCTTCCCCTTGCGCCTAACCTACCAACCCGAATAAAGAACATGCCAACATTACAACATAGCGAGAACGCACAGCGCCTCTTCAACGATGCGGCGACAATTTGCCATAACTACCGCCACGAATTTATCATGCCCGAACACCTGCTCCTGGCACTGACCGACCAGTTGGGGTTCGCCAATGCCCTTGACTATTTTGGCGAGGGCAACCGCAAGCGGCTCAGCAATGCCGTCAAGGCATATCTCAGCCATCAGGAAAGCGTCCCCAATGGAGTGCAATATGAGTTAGGCCTTTCGGCGCAGACCAACGAATTGATGACAACCGCCTACAACCAGGTGGTCTCGTCAAGCGCCCCAAGTCTCGACGTCCCCCACATCGTCCAGGCGATGCTCCACCTCGATGAGTCCAACGCACGCTACATGCTCGAGGATGCCGTGGGTGGCGAGGTGGAGGACTTTATGAGCATCCTCGTCACCGAATACGAGGGCGAGCGCTCGGTCGATGCCGACGGCGAGCCCCGACAGGAAGACGCGTGGCGCACGCAGGTGGTGTGCCTCAACGACAGTGTCGGCAGCCACAACCCCCTCATTGGTCGCGAGGCCGAATTGGAACGCACCATCCAGGTGCTGTGCCGCAAGGAGAAGAACAACCCGCTGCACGTCGGCGAGTCCGGCGTGGGCAAGACTGCCCTCGTCTATGGGTTGGCCGCCCGCATCGTGGCTGGCAAAGTGCCCAAGCGGTTGAAAGGCAGCCGCATCTATCAACTCGACCTCGGCACGCTGCTGGCCGGCACGCAGTTCAGGGGCGACTTCGAGAAACGCATCAAGAGCATCATGGACGGTGTCATCCGAGAGGGGAAGGCCATCGTCTATATCGACGAGATTCACAACTTAGTGGGTGCCGGTCGCACGGGTGAGGGGTCGATGGACGCCTCCAACATGCTCAAGCCCTATTTGGAGGGCGGCGACGTGCGCTTCATCGGCTCTACCACCTACGAGGAGTACAACCGCTATTTCTCGCGCAGCAAGGGCATCGTGCGCCGCTTCCAACAGATAGACATCGACGAGCCGTCGGTGGAAGAGACGGTGGAAATCATCCGTGGCCTGAAAGACAAATACGAGGCGTTTCACCAGGTGGAATACCCCGACGAAGTCCTCGACTATGCCGTGCGGTCGAGTGCGAAGTACATCAACGACCGTTTCCTGCCCGACAAGGCCATCGACCTCATCGACGAGGCGGGCGCCTACCGTGAACTGCATCCCGCCGATGATGGCAGCAGGGTGGTGGACAAGGCTCTCATCTCGGAGATTCTCGCCAAGGTGTGCAAGGTGGACGCCATGGCGATGAAGGACGACGACAACGACGCCCTGGAGACGTTGCACGAGCGTGTGTCGGCAAGCATCTACGGTCAGGACGAGGCGGTGCGCCAAGTGGTGGAAGCCGTGCAGATGTCGAAGGCTGGTCTGCTCGACGACGAAAAGCCCCTCGCCTCGCTGCTGTTCGTCGGTCCGACGGGCGTGGGCAAGACCGAGGTGGCGAAGGTGCTCGCCCGCGAGATGGGCGTGCAACTTGTCAGGTTCGACATGAGCGAATATACCGAGAAGCACACCGTGGCGAAATTGATTGGTTCGCCGGCGGGCTATGTGGGTTACGAAGACGGTGGCTTGCTCACCGACGCCATCCGCAAGACGCCAAACTGTGTGCTGCTGCTCGACGAGATAGAGAAGGCGCATGCCGACATCTACAATATCCTGTTGCAAGTGATGGACTATGCGCGGCTCACCGACAACAAGGGCAGGAAGGCCGACTTCCGCAACGTGGTGCTCATCATGACGTCGAACGCCGGAGCGCAGTATGCCTCACAGGCGTCGGTGGGCTTCGGCGCGCGCGTGCCGGCAGGCGAGGCCATGATGCGGCAGGTGAAGCGCACTTTCAAACCAGAGTTCATCAATCGCCTCTCCGCCACGGTGGTGTTCAACGACATGGATCGTGTCATGGCCGGCATGATACTCGACAAGAAACTGCGCGAACTGCACGAGCGGCTCTCTGCCCGCCATGTGGCATTGCGGCTCACCGACGAGGCCCGCGAGTGGTTGCTCAACAAGGGCTTCACCCGCGAATACGGCGCCCGTGAACTCGACCGTGTCATCTCGCACGACGTGAAGCCCTTGCTGATGAGGGAAATCCTCTTCGGGCGACTGAAAAACGGCGGTGAGGCTGTCCTCGCCATCAAGGACGACCGACCGACACTGGAATAGTCTTCTCAAACATCCACCATCATACCCCCCTTTTCTTCTAATACCAACTTTATGAAACGAAACCTCATCGCCCGGCTCTTCTTGGTGGCAGCACTCTGTGCCTTTGCCTGCCAAGCAGGGGCCATCACTCGGTCGCTCACCTACCATGGTTCTACCCTTTCGACCGTTGTCAACCTCAAAAACACCGTGGCGCAGCACACCGCCGACCTCACCATCGACTTCGCTGTCGATTATGTCATCACCGCCGAGGAAGGCACTGCCGCCATGACTGCACGACTCGACATCGCCGACGACCAGGCCGTCGTCGTTTTCAGCAATATCAGGCCCTCGAAGGTCGTCGCCGAATGGTTGCGCTTCATCACCATTCACGGCGCCACCGCCACCGATGGCGTCAACTGTCGCGTGGAGACCTACCGCCATGGTTCCATCGTACTGCCCTATGCCGACAACTGCCACCCCCTCACCGTCTATAAGAATACTGGGGCGGCGGGCGAGGCCAACAGCGCCTACGACGTCAACGTGGCCTACGACCGACTGGGCGACTTCGACAACGCCATCAACAGTTTCACCCTCAAGCGGGGTTATATGGTGACCATGGCCAACCATGCCGACGGCACCGGCTATAGCCATTGTTTTATCGCCAACGACGGCGACATCACCGTCACCCTGCCCTACGACATGCGCAACAGCGTCAGTTTCCTGCGCGTCTTCCCGTGGCAGTGGCCCAGCAAGAAAGGCTATGCTGGACTTTCCACTACCCCCATGGGACTGATGCGGGTGACGTGGTTCTACCAATGGAACGCAGAAAACTACCAATATGCCGACTACGACTACGTGCCGCAGCGGCACCATGAGAACGGGGCGACCTACACGGGGACGCCTACCTACGCATGGCCGTCGTGGAACGCCATCAACGGTTGTTCTTCCGCCCATGTGCTCGGCGTCAACGAGCCGGACAACACCAGCGGAAGCGAGATGTACATGCCCGTGGCTGACCTCATCAAACTCCATGCCGACTACCTCCGCAGCGGCAAGCGCATCGGCACTTTTGCCACTTGCAACCCCAATGTAGGGTGGGTGAAGGCATACATCGACTCCTGCGAAGCCCATAACTACCGCGTGGATTTCGTGGCGACGCACTATTACATCGGCGGACAGACACCACAGGCGTGCGTCAGTTCGCTCAAGTCGCTCTTCGATGCCACTGGATTGCCCGTGTGGTGCACGGAATGGAACAACGGCGCCAACTGGACCAGCGAGACGCAGTTCTACACCGACTCCCTCGGGAGTTGGTACAGATGGGGCAGCGGCGACGACCAGAAGATGAACGGCATCTGGCTGCGCGACGTGCTCAAGAGGGCCGACCTCAGCGGCAACACCGAGTGGTTGGAGCGGCTTGCCGTTTACAACAATGTGGAGCAGAAACGTTTCGTCAACTGGGAGACCGACGACCACTGGACGACCGCCGGCGGAAACATTTTCGGCAGTTACCGCAGCGACTTCGCCTACCGCAAGAGCAGTGACGTGTGGATGGATTGGCGCGACCAGGGCAACCCGTCCCGCCTGAACGCGGGTGTCACCCTCGACGGTTCCGCCGTACGACTCGTCTGGAACGACCCCAACACCGATTGGACAAAGACCGTCTATATACAGCAGCGCGCCTCGGGCAACACCTGGACCACCCGCGCCACCCTCGGCGTCGCCGACGAGGCCGACCGCGAGGCACTGGTGCCTCTCGCCGACTGTCCGGGCAACAGGGTGTTCCGCGTGGTGTGTGTCGATGCCGTCGGCAAGGAGCACTACAGCAACGTCGCCGACCTGACCACCGCCGACCTGCCCGATGGGTACATGAAACTCACCTCGCTGCCGGCCAGAAGTGGCGACTTCTACTACTTGGTGCGCAGCAAGACAAACAAGAACCTCTGCTGGACGCTCGCCGACGCCCAACCCACCGACGACTACACCGCCCTTGTCGGGAGGGAAAAGGCCGACTGGCAAGGGGCCAGCGGAACAGCGAGCGGCAACGGCATCGCCCTTGTCGAACTCTACAACTCCTCTTCCTCGGGAGTCAAGATGTCGCAGAAGGTTTCGTCGTTGCCCAACGGTGTTTACCGCGCCGTGCTCTATGCCTCGTCGCACAACGCGAGAGGGGAGGACGGCGCCACCCTCAACGGTACGCGCGACGATGTGGCGTACGTCTTCGCCACTGCGGCTGGCATCACGCAGAAGACTTATTTCACGGCTTCCGGCGTCACCCCGGGCTTCCTCGGCAACGAACCCTTGGAATGTGTCATCGACAATATACGAGTGACCGACGGGAACGTCACCCTCGGATTGGGACTCGATGTGGCGCGCATCACGGGATGGCACTGCATACAGATAAAGTCACTCACGCGCACGGGCGACATCGCCGGCGTGGAGGCTGGGGCCAATGCCTTCAAGGCCATCCACTATGCCCCAATGGCAGAGGCGGGCACCGACCTCGCTCAGGCATGGCGGTTGGAACCGGTCGCATCGGGCTATGCCCTGCGCTGTCCCGCCCGTCACGACGATGTGCTGTGCAGTCCTTCCTCCGCCGTGGTGCAGACCAACGGCAAGACCCATGTGGGGGGCGACGGCAGTTTGTTCCTGCCAGTCTATAACGCCTCGCTCGACTGTTGGCGGATGCGCAACGTGGCCCACGCCACCTACCTTGGGGTGGGGGGCACGCCGACGGAAGGCGACGAGGTGGCGGGCAACTTGACGGAGAGTGCTGCCGACAGGTTGGAACTCTATGCCATCGCCAAACTCGACTTCCACCAAAAATACATGGTGGAGGAAGGGCATCACGAGGCGAACTTCACCTTTGACAATCCAGGACTCTCGTGGGGTGTCGCCGCTGGTGACGTCCAGGGGAGCGGACGGGTGGAGGTGCCGGTCGGTTGGCGCCTGCAAAAGCACTTCGACGGTTGGAACGACGCCTTCGTGGGGGCGGCGGCGCTTAGCGATGGTCATGTAGGCAATTATTTCAACGCTTGGGCGGGGACGTTCAACTATGCAGAACTACTGCAAGAGGTGCCTTCGCTGCCCAATGGCGTCTATCGCTTGCAGGCTGACTTCGCCACCACCGACGGTTACAGTCGAACCACCTCGCGCACTGCCCTTTACGCCAATGCCGGCGAAGGCAACATTTCGCGGGCGTACAACATTTCTGGTGTGGGCGACAACACGTTCCAACCCTACACCTGCTATGTGCTCGTGGAGGACAACAAAATGACTTTGGGGGCGCGGAGCGACGGCACTTGGTTCAAGGTGGCGGACTTCCGGTTGGAGTATGTCTGTCCTGCTGACGAGGCTTCTGAAGAGGTGTTGGGATGGCTCGACAACGGACGGGCCTTGCAGCACCAGTGTTGGGTGATGGACAGCGGATGGGTTGACTTGTCGGCTTTCCCTGCCTGCCGCAACTTGCAGATTGACCAGACGCCCGCCAACGCCTTGGTGAAGATGGCGCCGGGCGCGACGGTGGACGTGGCCTATAACCCGACGAACATCATCTGCGACGGGCACTGCGCCCACCTGCGCATCGTCGATGAGGCGCCGCTT
The DNA here is from genome assembly GCA_946415525.1 of uncultured Prevotellaceae bacterium. Taxonomy (GTDB): domain Bacteria; phylum Bacteroidota; class Bacteroidia; order Bacteroidales; family Bacteroidaceae; genus Prevotella. Next base: position 20,086 of record CAMKSZ010000028.1, read on the forward strand.
GTCGTCGAGGAACCGTTCGTCGCCGACCAACTGACCTATGAGCGTAGCGGTGCCTCTGACGGTTGGCAACCCTTGTTCGTCCCCTTCGCCGTACCTGCATCGGCGACAATGGATGTCGCCGAGGTGGTGGCGGTGGACGACGGCAAGGCGATGGCTTTAAGCGTCAAGGCTTCGAGGCCCAACATCCCGTCGATGGTGAAGACGGGCGACACCCAATGGCAATTCGCCGAAGTGGCGGTAGAGCGGACGGTGGAATATGCCGACCAGCGGACAGGGATGAATGGCTACTATTCAGCAGGGAAGCCAGTGAGTCCGCTGAGGTGGTGCGGCACCGACGGCACGCCGCTGTCTGACTTGGAGGTAGCCTTCCTTTGCGATGTCAACCGCGACGGTTTGGTGAGCGTGTCGGATGTCACGGCGATGGTCTCCATCATCATGGGGGGCGATGTCGTGCCGCCTTATCAGTACGACCATGTGGCTGCCGACATCAACCGCGACGGCATCATCTCCGTGGCGGATGTCACGGGACTGGTGTACTACATCCTCAACAACCGTTTGCCCTGACGCAAAAAAATGCGGGCATTCAAGTGAATGTCCGCATTTTTAAATATATAACTTTCATTTCTTCGGTCGCCTGCGTGCCCAACCTTCTTCTGAGAAGTCGGGCTCGTCGTCGCGCAGGATGATGTCGTGGCCTTGGAAGAACTGTCGCCAGTCGTCCTGTCGGCCGCTCTCCATGCGGGCGGCTCCACGTGTCCCACGCTCTTTCTTCTTCCGGGGGCGGTCGCCCTCGTCGTCGCGCTGGTTCCGCTTCGACTTCTTTTCAAATCGGGCGAAGTTGTCGGCTGGGGCCTGTCTGCCTTGGCGCTGACGGCCTTCCTTGGAGGGGCGGGCGCCATTGCCGTGGCCTGGTTCGTCGGCGTCGTTGCACCGCACCTCGCGGCCTTTGTAGGTGGTGCCGTTGAGGGCGTCCATCACCTTCTCAGCATCCTTTTCGGGCACTTCGATGTAGGAGAACTTGCCCATCAGGTCGATGTGGCCCACCTCCTGACGACCTTCCACGTGCCTGTTGATGAACTGCATCACCTCGCCTGGGTAGAAGCCGTCGGCCTTGCCGAGGTTGATGAAGAGCCGTCGGTAACCGCCCTCAGCCTTGCGCTGGCGCTTCTGCCGTGCCTCGTTCTCCTCGCGCTTCCGCTCTGCCTTGGCGTTGGGTTTCTCTATCTCCGGTGCGTCGGCATAGTAGGCGAGGAAGCGTCCGAACTCCATAGAGACGATTTTCTTGATGAGGTCTTCCTTCTCCATGTAGTCGAAGTGGCGGTTGATGTCGGCCATGAAGGGAGCGATTTCCTCCTCGTTGACATCCACCTTCTCGATTTGGTCCATCACGCGGTAGAGTTGCTTGGTGCAAATCTCTTTTGGCGTGGGCAGGTTGGCTTCGACGAAGTTCTTGCCGATTTCCTTTTCGATGGCCTTGATTTTCTTCACCTCGCGCGTGTGGACAATCGATATCGACGTGCCCTTCTTGCCGGCACGGCCGGTGCGCCCGCTGCGGTGGGTGTAGTTCTCGATGTCCTCGGGCAATCCGAAGTTGATGACGTGGGTGAGGTCATCGACGTCGAGGCCGCGGGCTGCCACGTCGGTGGCAACGAGGAGTTGGGTGAGGTGCTGGCGGAACTTCTGCATCGTCTGGTCGCGCTGGGGTTGCGAGAGGTCGCCGTGCAGCGACTCTGCGTTGTAGCCGTCGCGGATGAGTTTGTCGGCAATCTCCTGCGTCTCGATTTTCGTGCGGCAGAAGATGATGGCGAAGATGCGCGGATAGTAATCGACGATGCGCTTCAGTGCCAGGTATTTGTCCTTGGCGTGCACCAAGTAGTAGATGTGGTTGACGTGCTCGGCACCCTCGTTGCGGCTGCCGACGACGATTTCCTTGTGGTCGTGCAGGTAGTTCTTGGCGATGGCCTCAATCTCCTTGCTCATGGTGGCGGAGAAGAGCAGCGTGTTGCGGTCGGCGGGGACGCCTTTGAGAATTTCGTCGATGCTCTCCGAGAAGCCCATGTTGAGCATCTCGTCGGCCTCGTCGAGCACTACATTGCTCACGCCGTCGAGATGGGCCACGCCGCGGTTCATCAAGTCGATGAGGCGTCCCGGTGTGGCGACGATGATTTGCACGCCTTTTTTCAGCGCGTTGATTTGGTTGACAATCGATGTGCCGCCATAGACGGCCACGATGCGTATGCCCGGCATGTAGCGCGAGAAGTCCTTCAGGTCGTCGGTGATCTGGAGGCAGAGTTCGCGGGTGGGTGAGAGGATGAGGGCCTGGGTGGCCTTGTTGTCGGGGTTGATTTTTTGGAGCAGGGGGATGCCGTAGGCAGCGGTCTTGCCCGTTCCTGTCTGGGCGAGGGCGATGACGTCGTTGCCTGTTCCCAACAGATAGGGGATGACTTCCTCCTGCACGGGCATGGGTGTTTCGAATCCCATTTCGGTGATGGCGCGGCGAATCTCTTCGGCGACACCAAGTTCTTCAAATGTCTTCAATGTGCGGGGTGGTTTTATTTGTTTGTT
>CAMKSZ010000029.1 GCA_946415525.1 uncultured Prevotellaceae bacterium
TTTTATTTTCCAACATTTTTCGTTACCTTTGTCTCCTAAAACCATTCACCATGAGTAAAAAACGAATCCTTTTGTTCCTTGCAGCCTGCATCATGACTGCCACCTTCGCCCAAGCAGCGAAGAAATCCACCCCCGACCCCAACTGCCGACTGCAATACAGCCAACCCGCCAAGATTTGGTTGGAAGCGCTCCCCATCGGCAACTCCCACCTTGGCGCCATGGTCTATGGCAAGACCGACACCGAGGAGATACAACTCAATGAAGAGACCTTCTGGTCGGGCTCGCCCCATAACAACGACAGTCGAGAGGCGAAAGACTACCTACAAGCCGTGCGCGACTCCATCTTTGCCGGACACGAGGAAAAAGCCGCCCAACTCATCAACGAGCATTTCATCCCCGGTCCCCACGGCATGAAATACCTGACACTCGGCAGCATGTTCGTGGATTTCGACGACAAAAGCCCCGTCACCGACTACCGGCGCGACCTTGACCTCAACACCGCCACCACCAACGTCACCTACCGCAAAGGCGGTGTCGATTACCGGCAGACCGCCTTCGCCTCGATGGCCGACAACGCTGTCATCGTCAGAATAGAGACCGGCAGGCAAAAGGCCCTTGCCTTTACGCTCCGTCACCAATGCCAACTCAAGACACGTCACCAAGTGGAGGGGCACTGCCTCACGGCCACCATCGACGGCGTTGAGCACGAAGGCATCAAAGCCGGGTTGCAGGCGGAATGCCGCATGATGGTGCAGAGCGATGGCAACATCGTCGATGGAGCCGACGGCATCCACGTCGCTGACGCCACCTATGCCACCATCTATGTCGTGGCAGCCACCAACTACGTCAACTACCACGACATCAGCGGACACCCGACGGAGACCAACCAAAAGAACCTCTCCGCCGTCCTCGCACGCCCCTACAACAAAAGTCTGCAACTTCATACTGCCGCCTATAAGAAACAGTTCGACAGAGTGTCATTCCAACTGCCCTCCTCCGCTCAGTCGCAGTTGGACACCGACCAACGCATCGAGCGCTTTGCTGGCAGCGACGACTACAGCCTCGTCGCCCTGTTGTTCCAATACGGACGCTACCTGCTCATCTCGTCGTCGCAACCAGGCGGTCAGGCAGCCAACCTCCAAGGCGTGTGGAACAACAAGATGAACGCGCCGTGGGACAGCAAGTACACCATCAACATCAATGCCGAGATGAACTATTGGCTCTCCGACGTGGGCAACATCGGGGAGACGCAGCAGCCACTCTTCGACATGATTCGCGACCTGAGCGTCACCGGTGCCCGCACTGCCCGCGAAATGTATGGTTGCCGTGGATGGATGGCCCACCACAACACCGACTTGTGGCGCATCGCCGGTCCCGTAGATGGTGCCAGTTGGGGCATGTTCCCCAACGGGGGCGCATGGCTCGCCACCCACCTCTGGCAGCACTATCTCTTCACAGGCGACAAACAGTTCCTGCGCGAGTGGTACCCCGTGATGAAAGGGACGGCAGACTTCTATCTCGACTACATGCAGCGCGACCCACGCTACGGCTATCTCGTAGTGGTGCCCTCGGTGTCGCCCGAGCACGGCCCGCAAGGAAAGCGCACCCCCGTCACGGCAGGGTGCACGATGGACAACCAGATTGTCTTCGACGCGCTGAGCAACACCCTCTCTGCCGCCAAGGCTTTAGGCGAGGATGCCAACTACCAATCGACACTCGCCAAGACCATCGCCCAACTGCCGCCGATGCAGATAGGACGATACGGACAACTGCAAGAGTGGTTGCAGGATGCCGACGACCCGAAGGACGAGCATCGACACATCTCGCACCTCTATGGGCTCTACCCCTCCAACCAAATATCGCCCTATCAACATCCCGACCTCTTCGCCGCTGCCGGCAACACCCTTGTGCAGAGAGGCGACATGGCCACAGGATGGAGTTTAGGGTGGAAAATCAACTTCTGGGCACGCATGCTCGACGGCAACCATGCTTTCCGCATCATCACCAACATGCTCCGCCTGCTGCCCAGCGAGGAAGAGGCACGCCGCCATCCCGACGGCAGGACCTTCCCCAACATGTTTGATGCCCACCCGCCCTTCCAAATCGACGGCAACTTCGGTGCCGCTGCGGGCATCGCAGAGATGTTGCTGCAAAGCCACGACGGTGCCGTACACCTGCTCCCCGCCCTGCCCGACGCCTGGGCCACAGGACAAGTCAAGGGACTGAGGGCACGAGGTGGCTTCGTGGTGGACATCACCTGGAACGGAGGCCAACTTACCAGTGCCACCGTGCAATCGACCATAGGCGGAACGATGCGCCTGCGCTCCTATGTCCCATTGTCGGGCAAAGGACTGCGCGAAGCAAGTGCCACGCCATGCAGCAACCCGCTGTTGGCTACCGCCGCCATCAAGCAACCCCTCCTTTCGAGCGAACTGAAAGAGCCCCCCACCCCCCATGTGCAGAAAGTTTATGAATACGACATCGACACACAACCGGGCAAGAAATATACTTTCAAGGCTATTAGATAGTCCCTTCACACCAATCTTCACACCACATTCGACCACATCATGAACAATACCACACGAGTCATCGCCATCGCAGCCATCCTGCTCTGCGGCTGTAAAAGCAACGGCAAGACCGCCTCATCCACTGAGGCGACATCACAAATAGAACAGACGGAAGTTGCAGGAAAAACCGAAGTTACAGCGAGCGCCATCTCCCTTCCCAAACTGATGATGCCCGGGCCCATCGACCCTATCTGGGAGGACGGCGACATTATCGCCATCGCACACATCGGCCAATTCACCAGCGTCGAAGAATTGCGCGAGAGTCCTTTCTATCCCCAACTCTGTTCGCTGTACCCTTCACTGTCCGACATCGACGCCCTGTCGGTTGACACTGGAAGGGGCGACCTCTGGTTTATCAGTCCACGTGAGGAAAACACCTCATTGGCAGTCAATGAATACAACATGAAGATGTTCACTGAAGAACAAGAAAGGGGTTCGGGCGAAATCTACTTCCGCACGGAATATGCCAAACCGATGCTTCTGCGAATGTCGGCCGACGACCCCGGAACGGTGGACATCTCCGCCGTCGATAACAATGGGCACGCCCTCTCGTGGATTCCCACACAATCGCCTTCGGACAACCGCTTGCGCAACGAGACAGGGGTGCAAAACATCACCTACAACCCGATAGAGAGTTTCATAGACATGGGACAGGACTATACGTTGGCAGGCACACCATTGCGCTTCTACGCCGACGGTCAAATACGTCTTGGCGATACGCTTGGCCGCTACCGCTCCTTCCATCTCGACGAAGGAGGTGTCGCCTTCCTCTTCCAAGTAGCCGACAAAGAGGGCATTAGCACCATTTCCTTCGATGAATCGCAAGCAGGCACCGCCGTTGTCATCCCCTTGCAAGGATACGACTTTGGCATCGGTAAAGGCAAAAGCGCCAAGTTGGAAGCGGAGTAACGATGCTGAATGTTATCCAACAATCAAAACAACCAATAATCAAAACTTATTATGAAAACAATCAAAACCAAACTATTTGTGCTCCTGGGTATGCTGATTCCCATGCTGACAGCAAACTGCAGTGAAAAGAAGACCGCAGAGAAAGCAGAAACGACAGAAACGGCAGAAACGGCTGGGACAACAGCGAAGGCAGAAAGTCTGATTAAACTGTCCCTTCCGCCATTCGAGAAATTCGTGGTGGTGACCACCGAAGAAGAAGGACTATACAAGAAGCCTGACACGAACAGCCCGACATTGGTCAGATGGGACGAAGCAGACTGCGAGAGTGACTTTTGCGAAATAGCCTACCAGTGGTCGGACCAACCAGACAAGCCTGGATTCGAATTAAGCACAGACATCATCGCTTGCGAAGGCAGGGTTTTTCCTGTTCTCGGCGAGGAAGGCAAATTCTATAAGGTATGCGTTCTTAACAAATGGTGCGACATTGAGAGTGCTTACATCCTAAAAGCCAGTGTCGGAGACATCGAATGCGCCCCCATCAAGGCAGACTTGTTAGAAGAGGAAGACGATTACTTCAAGTGCCGTGTGTTGAAGGAAGGCAAATACAAAGACGTCGTTCTTATCGATGTGTATGACGAACTCGAAGGCGAGACCCTCCAAGTGGGTGTGCTGAACGATGGCGTCGTGGCCACCCCGTTTGCTTACTTTATTGACAGTTCCTGGTTCAATGATCAGGATGAAGGCATCATCATCAATAATTCGGAGGACGGCATCTTCCTTCGTTACAACAAGAGTGTGGCGATGGCAACTGAAGAAGGCAATGAATCCTATCGACTCGACCTGAAGAAACTCAGCGACGAACAGATAGCGAAGATTGTGGATACGGTCGTCAAGAGAAAGCCCGAATACGTGAATTACATGTACCATTTCCCCGCCCAGGGACCGAAGGACTTCATTTACAAAGCCAAGTAATTCTCCGAGAAAAGGGAAGGACTCCGTGTATATCAAAGAGAAAACCATCATGAAAAGAGGCAAAATGATATGCAACACCCTCAAGGAGGTACGCGTGAAGGTGGCGAAAGCCAATGGCATCAAATATGCGCCCACGGAATGCCACCAAGAGGGTGACTGCATTGGCACCTGTCCGAAATGCGAGTCCGAAGTACGCTGGCTCGAACGGCAACTGCAGTTGCGCCGCCAATTGGGCAAGGCCGTGGCTGTGGTGGGTGTGAGCATGGGGTTGGCCGCCCTGACGGCGTGTGATTATAGGAAAGTTTCAAGTCAGGAAGTCGGAGAGATAGACATTGCCCCCGACACCTTGTCGGAAGTAAGTCAAACTGGCGACATCTATGCGGCAGACCCGAACGATGTATGCGACACCTTGTCGGCTGAACAGTGACCAATGCGAGCCAGCAATGTATTGATTAAAAGCATCCGGCGTTTTGAGAGTTTTCGAAGCAGAGCCTATCAAGACGCCAAGGGTGTGTGGACCATTGGATATGGCCATACCCATCAGGTGAAGGAAGGGGACACCATCACCCGCAAGGAAGCAGAAAAACTGCTACAAGAAGACTTGAAACTATACGAGGACTACGTCAACAGCCTAAATGTCTGTCATAATGACCAATGCCGCTTCGACGCCCTCACCGACTTTGCTTACAATTGCGGCATCGAAAACCTTCGCATCTCCACCCTGTTGAAATGTATCCGCGAAGGCAAAGAGGAGGATGAAATCCGTAGAGAGTTCATGAAATGGATCTATAGCGGAAAACAACCTTTGAAAGGACTGGTTTTCAGGCGGCAATGGGAAGCCGACCGCTTTTTCGGCAGGTCCACCCCCATTTCATTTTGGGAAAAACTCAGGTGGTCTTTGTCGATGGCGGCGAGGCGATTCCTTGCTCATAGACGAAGAAGCGACAAGGGTATTGCGAAACAATAGAAAAATGCCAACAATAACGCAAAACGGGCGGAGACCGATATCCATCGGCTCCGCCCGCTGCACTATTTCATTCTAATACTTTCTCTAAATAATACTGTCCGAGTTATTTCTTCTCTATGGTGTTCTCGAACAGGAATCCTGATGTAATCAATACTGCAAAAAACAATACAATTGTCATGTTCATCTTTTTACCCTTTCTTAAACTTTAAATTAAACATTTCGCGGCTGCCATCACGGCATAAGCGGTTCCTGAATTCTCACAATCTTTTTTCTAATCTTTACTCTTACAATGCTGTATCTTTCTGTCTGTGCTACCTTTTGTTATCCTATTTACATCTTATTACCTTACTAATACCTTACTGACCTTTTATCCTTTTGACGATGCAAAGGTACAACTGTTTGCGCACACAACAATGGAAATTGCTCACTTTTGTTGAAAATATGTTAACTTCTTGATGTAAGTCAACAAAGGAAAAATATTTACATGAGTAAAAAGTAATGCCCGGAGCATCTGCATGTACATGGGAATTTTTGAATGGAGACGCCCCAATGGGACGTCTCTACTGTGTGCATGGAGAAGGCTTGCATAGGGGAAATGAAAAAAGGCGCCACCCCCAACGAGGTGGCACCTTTTAATAAAATAAGATGTTGAATTTAATTGTTTTCTGGACGGAGTTTGCGCACGGTCTCGCCGGCACGCCACATCTCCTTGTTGCGCATGGCCTCAAGTTCCTTCTCCAGTCCGGCACGATAGTCAGCCTTGGAATTGGCATCGATGGAAATCTGAGCCTCCTTGCCAGTCTGCACAGAGAGATAGAGCCATTCCATCACAGGTTTGATAGCCTCGCGGAAACGAGGAGCCCAGTCAAGAGCGCCACGCTGTGCGGTGGTCGAGCAGTTGGCATACATCCAATCCATGCCTTTCTGTCCGAAGAGCGGGCCAAGGCTCTGGGTGAGTTCCTCGACGGTCTCGTTGAAAGCCTCCGAAGGAGAATGTCCATGCTCACGCAGCACTTCGTATTGTGCCTCCAGCAAGCCCTCGATGGCACCCATCAGCGAACCACGCTCGCCGGTGAGGTCGGAAGTAGCCTCGCGCTCAAAGGTGGTCTTGAACAAATAGCCGGCGCCGATGCCGATACCGAAAGCGATGGTACGCTCCTCAGCCTTGCCTGTGGCATCCTGATAGACAGCATACGAGCAGTTGAGTCCGCGGCCCTCAAGGAACATGGTGCGGAGCGATGTACCCGAACCCTTCGGAGCCACCAAAATCACATCGACATCCTCAGGGGGCACGACACCCGTGCGGTCGTTCCAGTTGATGGCAAAGCCATGCGAGTAATACAATGCCTTACCAGCGGTGAGATAAGGTTTGATGCGCGGCCACACCTGAATCTGGCCAGCATCAGAGAGCAACATGCAGACGATGGTGCCCTTCTCGGCAGCCTCCTCGATAGAGAAGAGGGTCTTGCCCGGCACCCATCCGTCGGCGACAGCCTTCTCGTAGGTTTTACCCTCACGCTGTCCGACAATCACGTTGAAGCCGTTGTCGCGCAGGTTGCAAGCCTGACCCGGTCCCTGGATGCCATAGCCGATGACGGCAATGGTCTCGTTCTTCAATACCTCACGTGCTTTCTCCAATGAAAACTCCTTGCTGGTGACCACCGTCTCAAGTACGCCACCGAAATTCATTTCAGCCATATAAAATAGATTTTTGCGCGACCCCTAAGGCCGCCGATTGTTGGTGTTATAAAGTTTTACTTAGATGCTATTGACTCTTTTCGCCCGAAAGCGCGGCAAAGTTACGAATTTAAAGCGAATTGGCAAAATTTACTTTCAAACATTTACGAATCTTGCCAAACTTCTGCAAATCTCGACTTCTTCGCCGCCATCCTCCCCCACTTTCGTCATTCTCACATAGAAAGTGAGTCCGTCGTCGGAATGGTCTTGGTAAAGTCGGAGCGTGTCACCGCAATGCGCCTCGGCCACATAGGCCACCTCAAAGCGCTGCAGGCGGTGCGACGCATACCAGTCGAGGCTGAAGAGGTCGAGCACATGTTCTATGTACTTCACGCTGTTGACATGTCCGTTGACGTCGATGTCGTTGTAGCGCATCTTCAGCGTCGCCACCAAAGGAGCGTCGGGCGACACGTTGACACGCGACCCCTTTGCGATGGGACAAGGCTTCTCCCGCTCCACATAACTGGTCAGCGCCCCCTCGTTGATGGAAATCAAGTCGGCAGGCTGGCGCGTCTTGGTGTCGATCATCGCCCAGATGGAACGCCCATAGCCATAGACTTGTCCCGTGGCCACATCCTGCACCATGAAATTACGGTTGGTGAAGAAACGCATCGCACTCTCCACCCACGTCTCCACATTGAATCGCGCATACATTGGCGGCATTTCCTCCATCTCTATCGCCAGGCGCGAGAGCACCCAGGTCTTGTCGATGGTGTTGAGATAAGTCATGCCAAAACCGCGATGCTGCGAATGGAAATCAGCGGCATTGAGCAGGTGGTTGCCCAAATGCCCCATGAACAGCCGGCGCGAGAAGTCGCAATGGAAGGGTTCAGCCATGAACTCATAGCGCCCCACTTTATCTTTTTCTATCTTCATTGTCTTTTTCCTGTTGGTCGAGGAAGGCACTCACCTCCTCCTCGGTGCTTCGTGTGATGGCAATGCGCCCGCTGCGAGTATATTGCAGCACGCAGCCAAACTCGTTGAGGGCATGATACATCGAGACGATGTCCTCGGTCATGCCACTCTTCATCACCGCCACATAGGTGGGGTTCACCTCGGTGAAATTGGCGTCGTAGCGCCGAATGATGCGCGACACCTCAGGGTTTTCGAGCACCACCTGCGTGGAGAGTTTATAAAGACCTGTCTCCTGTATGAAAAGTTGGTCGTCGGTGTAGAATTTCGCCTTCACCACATCGATTTTCTTCTCAATCTGCTTGGTGATTTTCTCTATCTGGTCGAGGTCACTCCATGCCGTGATGGTATATTTGTGTACGCCCTCGATGCTCGAAGCCGAGACGTTGAGGCTCTCGATATTCACCTGACGGCGAGTGAACACAGCCGTAATCTGGTTGAGGATACCGGCGATGTTCTCAGAATAGACCAGCAGTGTATATAGTTTCTTTTCCATTTTCTTTTGTTGACTATTATGCCCGAGCCTTTACTCAGCACTGTATATCCAGCATCATCTCATCGACACTCATGCCCGGCGGGGTGATAGGCAGTACGTCATCCTCCTCGAGGATGGCACACTCAAGCAAGAACGGACCCTTGGCGGCCAGCATCTCGTCGATGGCGGCAGGAAGATCGGCACGGTCGAGGACACATCGGTAGGCGATGCCGTAAGCCTGCGCAATCTTCTCATATCTCGGGTTAAGCATTCGGGTGAACGACTTGCGGCGGTCGAAGAACATGTCCTGCCATTGTCGCACGTTGCCCAAATAATTGTTGTTGAGCAGCACCATTTTCACAGGCGTCTGTTGCTCCATGATGGTGCCCAGTTCCTGGATGCACATCTGCAAGCCACCATCGCCCATAAAGGCGCAGATGGTGCGGTCGGGTGCGCCAAAGGAGGCACCGATGGCTGCAGGGATGGCAAATCCCATGGTGCCCAATCCGCCGCTGCTCACCACGGAGCGGCGACGCTTGAAGCGGAAATAGCGACAGGCAAAGAGTTGGTTCTGCCCCACGTCGGTGACCAGGACGGCCTCGCCCTTGGTGGCCTCGGCAACGGCGTTCACCACCTCGCCCATGAGCAAAGGCCCGTCGGCAGGATGCACGGCACGCTCGATGACGCGCTCGCGCTCTTTCTGTGCAAGCGGCAGGAAACTCTCGCGCCACTCACGGTGGTTGCCCTTACGCAGCAAGCGCGTGATGGCAGGCAGGGTCACCTTGCAGTCGCCCACGACAGCCACGTCCGTCTTCACGTTCTTGTCGATTTCAGACTTGTCGATATCAAGGTGTATCACCTTCGCCTGACGGGCATACGTGTCGGTGCGCCCCGTCACACGGTCGCTGAACCTCATGCCGATGGCGATGATGACGTCGCACTCCTGTTCCTTCACATTGGGAGCCAAGTTTCCATGCATGCCGAGCATGCCCACGTTGAGCGGGTGGTCGGAGGGCAGCGCCGAGAGGCCCAGCATAGTACGTCCGGCAGGGATGTCGCCCTTCTCAAGAAACTCAATCAGTTCGTTATGGGCGTTGCCGAGTTCCACGCCCTGCCCCACCAATGCAAGCGGTTTTTCGGCATGGTTGATGATATCGGCAGCCTCTCTGACGCATTGTTCCGACACCTTGGGGAAAGGCACGTAACTGCGCACGAAATCGATATGTTGAGGTTTCCATTCAGTCATATTGGTCTGGGCGTTCTTCGGGAAGTCGAGCACCACTGGACCAGGTCTGCCACTGCGAGCGATAAAGAACGCGCGACTGACCGCCCATGCCACATCCTCGGGACGACGGATTTGGTAACTCCACTTCGAGATAGGCTGCGAGACACCCACGAGGTCCACCTCTTGGAAGGCATCGGTGCCAAGGGCGCCGACGCCCACCTGACCTGCGATGACAACGATGGGCGTGGAGTCCATCATGGCGTCGGCAACGCCAGTAAGGGTATTGGTGGCACCAGGTCCGCTGGTGACGAGACAGACGCCCACCTCGCCGCTGACACGGGCATAGCCCTGTGCGGCATGCACGGCACCCTGTTCGTGACGGACAAGGATGTGGTCGAATGCCTTTCGTTCACCACGCGTATAGTCATAGAGCGCGTCATACACTGGCATGATGGCGCCGCCGGGATAACCGAAGATGGTACGCACCCCCTCGGCACACAACGAGCGCATCAGCGCCTCCGCTCCTGTTATCGTCTCTTTCATTTGTAAAGGTTTCTTGTTGATGGGCAAGGCCCAACTTTAATTGATGATTCTCACACCACCTTTGTCAGCCGAACTGACACTCTGGGCATAGGCTTTCAGCGCACGGCTCACCTCGCGCTGGCGGGTGAGCGGGCGCTGCGGCCGTGCGGCGAGTTCTTCGTCGCCAAGCCGCACGTTGATGCTGCGGTTGGGAATGTCGATTTCGATGATGTCGCCATCGACAATCTTGCCGATATTGCCGCCCGAAGCAGCCTCCGGCGAGATGTGGCCGATGCTCAGTCCCGACGTACCGCCCGAGAAGCGTCCGTCGGTGATGAGCGCACACTCGGTGCCGAGGTGCATGCTCTTGATGTAGGACGTGGGATAGAGCATCTCCTGCATGCCAGGGCCACCCTTGGGACCTTCGTGGGTGATTACCACGCAGTCGCCGCTCTTCACCTTCCCGCCGAGGATGCCCTCGCAAGCATCTTCCTGCGAGTCGAACACTACAGCAGGACCTTCGAAATGCCACAATGCCGGATCGACACCGGCGGTCTTCACCACACAACCGTCCTGGGCTATGTTGCCGAAGAGCACCGCCAGTCCGCCATCCTTGGTATAGGCGTGCTCGATGTCGCGGATGCAACCGTTGGCGCGGTCATCGTCGAACGAGGGCCATGTAGCGTTCTGCGAACCCATCTTGGTGGAGAACCTACCGCCAGGAGCACTGGAATAGATGCGCTGGGCTTCGGCGCTGATTTTCCCGTTGGCGTTGGCCGACGAGGGACGTATGCTGTATTTGCCGATAGCCTCTCCAAGCGTCATGCCGTCCACACGGATGGCATCGGGGTCGATGAGACCGCCCAGTTTCAGTTCTTCGAGGATGGCGAGGATGCCACCGGCACGTCCGCACTCCTGCACACTGTATTTCTGTGTGTTGGGCGAAAGTTTGCAAAGACAAGGCACACGACGGCTGAGCACGTCGATGTCCTGCATCTTGAAGTCAACGCCAGCCTCCTGTGCGACAGCCAACAAGTGAAGCACTGTGTTGGTGGAACCGCCCATGGCGATGTCGAGCGTCATGGCGTTGAGGAAGGCGTTACGGGTGGCTATGCTGCGGGGCAGCACGCTCTCGTCGCCGTCGCGGTAATATTTGAAAGCGTTTTCCACGATGATGTGGGCTGCATCGAGGAAGAGGCGCACACGGTTGACGTGGGTAGCCACGATGGTGCCGTTGCCAGGCAGCGACAGACCGATGGCCTCGGTGAGGGAGTTCATCGAGTTGGCGGTAAACATGCCCGAGCAACTGCCGCATCCAGGACAAGCACAATGTTCGAGTTCCTCCACATCCTCATCGCTCATGGTGGGGTCGGCGCCCTTGACCATGGCCGTGATGAGGTCGGCGTTCTCGCCCCGCCAGCGCCCCGCCTCCATGGGACCGCCGCTGACGAAGACGGCAGGGATGTTGAGCCGCATGGCAGCCATCAGCATGCCGGGCGTCACTTTGTCGCAATTGGAGATGCACACCATGGCATCCGCTTTGTGGGCATTGACCATGTATTCCACAGAATCGGCAATGATGTCGCGGGAGGGAAGGGAGTAGAGCATTCCGTCGTGACCCATGGCAATGCCATCGTCGATGGCAATGGTGTTGAACTCGGCGGCATAGCAGCCTAACGACTCAATCTCCTTTTTCACCAACTGTCCGATTTCGTGCAGGTGGGTGTGCCCCGGCACAAACTGAGTGAAAGAATTGACGATGGCAATGATGGGTTTGCCAAACTGCTCATGTTTCATACCTGCGGCCACCCAAAGGGCCCTTGCCCCGGCCATTTTGCGCCCCTCTGTGCATACGGCGCTCCTCAACTGATGTTTCCAATCCATAATGTAGTCTATTTTCTCTTTCCAAACCGAGTAAAAGTCGGCTATTTAATCGACCATCTCGGCGAAAATCATTTTGCAAAGATAGGCAGATTTTAGAGAATTCACAAAATCCAACGCAGAATTTTGACAATCTCGCGGTTTTTTCTTACTTTTGCAATCAAATCCGTGAAACAATGTTTATTTTACACTGGCTCCAGACATTTGGAGAGTACCTCATATTGATGGGAAGGACATTCTCACGCCCCGAGCGAATGCGTATGTTCCTGAAAAAATACGTGAAGGAGATGTCCGACCTCGGCGTTGACTCCATCGGCATCGTGCTGCTCATCTCTTTCTTTATCGGAGCCGTCATCTGCATCCAGATGAAACTCAACATCCAAAGCCCATGGATGCCCCGCTTCGTGACAGGCTACACCACACGCGAGATCATGCTGTTGGAGTTCTCGTCGTCTATCATGTGCCTCATCCTCGCAGGAAAAGTAGGGTCGAACATCGCCTCGGAACTGGGCACCATGCGGGTCACCCAACAAATCGACGCATTGGAAATCATGGGCGTCAATTCGGCCAGTTACCTCATCCTGCCGAAAATCCTCGGCCTCATCACCATCATGCCTTTCCTCGTCATCTTCAGTTCGGCAACAGGCATCCTCGGTGCCTATGCCACGTCCTATATCGGCCATGTGCTACCCCCCGACGACCTGACCATCGGCTTGCAGCACGACTTCAAGCCATGGTTCATGTGGATGAGCATCATCAAGAGCCTCTTCTTCGCCTTCATCATCGCCAGTGTGGCGTCATATTGTGGCTACACCGTGAAGGGAGGGTCCGTGGAGGTGGGCCGCTCAAGTACCACCGCCGTGGTGTCGAGCAGCGTGCTCATCCTCTTCTCCGACGTGTTCCTCACCGAACTGCTGTCATAAGGCAGCATCCTAACAAAAACCGAAGGAAGCATGATTGAAATAAAGAATCTGTACAAGGCATTCGAAGACAAGGAGGTGCTGCACGACATCAGCGCCATATTCGAAAACGGGAAAACCAACCTCATCATCGGGCAGAGCGGTTCGGGAAAGACCGTGCTCATGAAAAACCTCGTCGGACTGCTCGACCCCACCAGTGGGCAGGTGCTCTACGACGGGCGCGACTTCGTCGCCATGAGCAAGCACGAGAAAATCATGCTGCGGCGCGAGATGGGCATGATTTTCCAAAACGCAGCCCTTTTCGACTCGCTCTCCGTCTTGGAGAACGTGATGTTCCCCCTCGACATGTTCTCGGAGATGAACTACCGCGACCGCGTCAAGCGGGCGAGGGAATGCCTCGACAGGGTCAACCTTGTGGATGCAGAGCAGAAATACCCAGGCGAAATCTCTGGCGGCATGCAAAAACGCGTGGCCATCGCCCGCGCCATTGCACTCAACCCGCAATATCTCTTCTGCGACGAGCCCAATTCAGGCCTCGACCCCAAGACTTCGCTTGTCATCGACGAACTGCTCAGCAGCATCACCAAGGAATACAACACCACCACCATCATCAACACCCACGACATGAACTCGGTGATGGGCATTGGCGAAAACATCATTTTCATTTATAAAGGGGAAAAGGACTGGCAAGGGTGCAGTGCCGACATCATGGGCTCCACCAACAAGCGACTCACCGACTTCATCTTTGCCAGCGACTTGCTGAAGGAGATGCGCACCGTCGTCAACGAGCAGCACCACCAGCACCCAGGCAACGCCCCTGCTTAATCACCGCATCAGCCAGATACCGTCGCGCTCCACCATGGGCACGACAATCTGCTCGTTGGTGCTGTCGGCATAGCACAGCACCAAAAAGACATTGGCTGAGTGGTTCTTCTCGTCGAGCGTCGCATCGGCCACTTCAATCCGGTCGATGCCTTGGTGCAACATTGTCTGCCTGGCGATGAACATCTTGGCGTTGTCGCGCAACTGTTCGCGGTAGGAGCCCGAAGCAGGAAAGTGGTTGTCGATGCCAGCAACAAAATCGTCATAACTGCCTTTTAGCAAATCCTCATAATACAATTTCGCCGTGGCTGCCACCACTTTCTCGGGCGACGGTTTGCCGCCGCAGCCCATCAGCAACAGGGCAGCCACCAAGGCGAACAATGCGGGAAAAGGCCTTACGTTCATCATTTCTGGCGGATGAACACATTAATGGGGCAACCGGTCATTTGCCAATTCTCACGAATCTTGTTCTCGAGGAACCGGCGATAGGGTTCCTTGACATATTGCGGCAAGTTGGCATAGAACACGAAAGTAGGTATCTGTGTCTGCGGCACCTGCATGCAATACTTGATCTTGATATACTTGCCCTTCACCGATGGTGGTGGAAAAGCCTCGATGAGCGGCAGCATCACCTCGTTGAGTTTGGAAGTGCCCACCTTGGCAGTGCGGTTGACATACACCTGCTTGGCGGTTTCGAGCACCTTGAAGATGCGCTGTTTGGTGAGCGCGGAAGCGAAGATGATGGGGAAGTCGGTGAAAGGAGCCATACGCGAGCGGATGGCATCCTCGAATGTCTTTATCACCACCTGGTCCTTGTCTTCCACCAAGTCCCATTTGTTCACCACCACCACCAGCGACTTGTTGTTCTTCTGGATAAGTTGGAAGATGTTCATGTCCTGCGCCTCGATGCCGCGAGTGGCGTCGATCATGAGAATGCAGACATCGGAATTCTCTATGGCACGGATGCTGCGCATGACAGAATAGAACTCCAAGTCTTCGGTGACTTTGTTCTTGCGACGGATGCCCGCCGTATCTACCAAGTAGAAATCGAAGCCAAACTTGTCGTATCGAGTATAGATGCTGTCACGTGTGGTGCCTGCTATCTCGGTGACGATGTGGCGGTCCTCGCCGATGAAGGCGTTGATGAGGCTGCTCTTGCCGGCATTGGGCCTACCCACCACGGCAAAGCGGGGGATGCCCTCCTCTATCATCTCGCCGCCGTCAGCCTTCAGGCGGTCGAGCACAAGGTCGAGCAGGTCGCCAGTGCCGCTGCCCGTGGCAGCACTGATGCAGACAGGGTCGCCCAAACCGAGTTTGTAGAACTCGGCGGCTTCGTAATATTGGTCGAAATTGTCGGCCTTGTTCACCACAAGGACCACCGGCAACTTGGCCTTGCGGAGAATGAGAGCCACATCCTCATCCCAGTCGGTCAAGCCAGTGTTGATATCGACAAGGAAGAGCACGAGGTCGGCTTCCTCGGTGGCGATGATTACCTGCTTGCGGATTTCCTCCTCGAAGATGTCGTCGGATTTTACGACCCATCCGCCAGTATCGACAACGGAGAACTCGCGCCCGTTCCACTCGCATTTGCCATACTGCCGGTCGCGGGTGGTGCCTGCCTCGGCACTCACGATGGCCTTGCGGGATTTCGTAAGCCTATTGAAAAGTGTCGACTTGCCCACGTTGGGGCGCCCGACGATTGCTACTAATGCCATGTTGCTATTGGTTTGATGTTGTGTTTTGATATGAATGTTGCGCCAGAGGCGCAACGTACGGGAAAGCGAGTACTCGGGTCATTCGGGGTTGTAACCGAAATGGTCGAGTTCGCGCTGCGAGTTGCGCCAGTCCTTGTCCACCTTGACGTAGGTTTCGAGGTAGATGCGCTTGCCGAAGAAGCGCTCCAGCGACTTGCGTGCCTCAGTGCTCATTTTCTTGAGGGCATAACCTTGATGGCCGATGATGATGCCTTTCTGTGAGTCGCGCTCCACATAGATGACGGCCCTGATACGGATGAGTTTTTCCTCTTCCTTAAATTCCTCGACGCTCACCTCCACCGAATAGGGGATTTCCTTGTCGTAGTAGAGCAGGATTTTCTCGCGGACAATCTCGCTGACAAAAAAGCGGGCGGGCTTGTCGGTGAGTTGGTCTTTGTCGAAATAGGGAGGGCTGTCGGGCAGCAACTGTTCGATGCGCTTCAGCAGGATGTCGGTGCCAAACTTGTTGAGGGCGGAGATAGGCAGTATCTCGGCGTTGGGCAGCAACGAATGCCATTTCTCCACCACGGCCTCCAAGCCCTTTTGGTCGGTCGTGTCAATCTTGTTGACCAACAGCAACACGGGAATGTCGAGCCGGCGCACCTTCTCGAGGAAGTCCATGTTCTTCTCGGGATTCTCCACCACGTCGGTGACATAGAGCAGCACGTCGGCATCCGCAAGGGCCGACTCGGAGAAAGCGAGCATCGACTCCTGCAACTTGTAGTTGGGCTTGAGCACTCCGGGCGTGTCGGAAAAGACTATCTGCATGTCATCGGTGTTGACGATGCCCATAATGCGGTGGCGCGTGGTCTGCGCCTTGAAGGTGGCGATGGAGATGCGCTCCCCCACCAGTTGGTTCATCAGTGTGCTCTTCCCTACGTTGGGGTTACCCACGATGTTGACAAATCCAGCCTTGTGTTTCATTTCTGTCGGTGGTATTGACGAAAAAACGCATCTTTTCTCATGTGGGAAGGATGCGTTAATTCATTGGATAATCTTGTTTATTTCGCCGGGGCGGCTGCTGCAAAGCCGTCATAGGCCCACTTGAGATAGGACGCGCCATGCACGAAACCCGCGCCGAAAGCCGTCAAGATAAGATTGTCGCCGCGCTTGAGGCGGTTCTCATACTCCCACAATGCCAGCGGGATGGTAGCGGCACTCGTGTTGCCGAAATGCTCGATGTTGACCATCACCTGCTCCATGGGAAGTTCCAGCCTTCTGGCCACGGCCTCGATGATGCGCATGTTGGCCTGATGAGGCACCACCCATGCGATGTTGCTTTTGTCGAGCCCGTTGCGCTCGGCTATCAAGGCGCAATCGTCGCTCATGTTGGTCACCGCATAGCGGAACACCGTGCGCCCCTCCTGATAGAGGTAATGCAAACGATGGTCAACGGTGAAATGCGACGGAGGGCAGACAGAGCCACCCGCCTTCATGTGAAGGAAGGGAAGCCCCTTGCCGTCGGTACGGAAATAGGAGTCGATATATCCCATCTCCTCGTCCTCGCGGGCCTCCACCAAGGCAGCACCTGCACCGTCGCCAAAGAGCGGGCAGGTGGCCCGGTCGGTATAATCGACCATCGACGACATCTTGTCGGCACCAATGACGAGAATCCGCTTGTAACGCCCGCTCTCTATGAGGCAGGCGGCATTGTCGAGCGCATAGAGGAATCCACAACATGCACCCCACATGTCGAAGGCAAAGGCATTCTTCAAGCCCAATTTGCCTAACACGATGGATGCTGTGGAGGGGAACTGATAGTCGGCCGTCGAAGTGGAGAGTATCAACGCGTCGATGGAGTCGGGGTCCACCCCCGTCTTTTTCACCACCATTTTGGCAGCCTTGCGGGCCATGTACGACGTACCCAACCCTTCTTCGGTCAGGATGCGGCGCTCTTTGATGCCGACGCGCGTCATTATCCACTCATCGTTGGTCTCCACCATTCTCGACAATTCCTCATTGTTGAGGACATAGTCGGGAACGTA
Organism: uncultured Prevotellaceae bacterium; assembly: GCA_946415525.1. Lineage (GTDB taxonomy): Bacteria > Bacteroidota > Bacteroidia > Bacteroidales > Bacteroidaceae > Prevotella. The sequence continues at coordinate 17,649 of CAMKSZ010000029.1, forward strand.
TCCGCCAACGCCAGTGACAACCGCTCTGATTTTACCCATTACTCGACGGTTTCCTTCACAATAGCCACCTTGCCTCTATAGTATCCGCATGCCGAGCATACAGTGTGATACACATAGTATGCGCCGCAGTTAGGGCAAACTGCCATTGTGGGGGCTACTGCCTTGTCATGAGTTCTTCTCTTCAGTGTACGAGTCTTCGACTGTCTTCTTTTAGGATGTGCCATTTTGTTTTATTCGTTTATTGTTGATTTTAATTTCTCTAATTCGCTCCAACGTGGGTCGATGGTTTCACCACCCGGCTTCACCGACAGTTGCCTGACACGGTCAGCCATCTCTGTATTGCAGCCACCCGGTTCATGGACATGCCTTGTGGGGATGGCCAATGCGATGCTCTCGTAGATGGGCCATGCCAGGTCGATGGTACCTTCTTCGGCAGGGATGGTGATGAAGTCGCCGTCCTCGAGATAACTGTCGCCCAACTTCACCACCAGGCTGTAGTCGGTGGCCACAGGGAGACTCATGTCGTCGAGGCAGATGTCGCAACCGACAGTTGCGTCCCCTTCCACGTGAATTTGCAAGCGGTAAGCACCGCCCGTCTTTCTCACTTCCACGCTGGCGGTCAGGGCTCCTCCTCTCACGTCGGTAGTGTCAAGATCTTCGAAAAAATCGTTGCCAAGGCTGAACTCAAAAGCATCCACTTCGCTTTTCAGCCCCCTCAAATCTATCTTAAATCTTTCTAAACTACCCATTTGGGCTGCAAAGTTACAACTTTTTTTTGAATTGGCTCAATAAATATCAAAAAAAACTATTTCCGCAGTTCAATTCTAAAGGTAGTGCCCTTTCCCAACTCGGAGTTTTTCACAAAGATGCGTCCTTTGTGGTATTCCTCTACGATGCGTTTGGCGAGCGAGAGGCCCAGTCCCCATCCTCGTTTCTTGGTGGTGAATCCAGGCGTGAACACGTTGCGGATGTCTTTCTTTCGGATGCCCTTGCCTGTGTCCTCCACCTCGACGAAAGCCTTGGAGTCGTCTTGCGAGATGCGCAGGGTGATGGTGCCCTGTCCTTCCATCGCATCGACGGCATTCTTGCAAAGGTTCTCGATGACCCATTCGAAGAGCGACGCATTGACATCGACAATGATGTCTTCTTCGGGAAAGTCTGTAAGCATCAACACCTTGGCAGAGGTACGGCGATTCATGTAATCGACCACATGGCTCATCACCTCGGAGAGGCTGCTGGGCACCAGTTCGGGCAGCGACCCAATCTTTGAGAATCTGTCGGCGATGAGTTGCAAGCGGCGCACGTCCTTGTCCATCTCGGGCAAGAGGTCGTCGTCGGGATAGGTCTCCTTCAAGATTTCCGTCCACGCCATCAAACTTGAAATGGGGGTGCCAAGTTGGTGGGCGGTCTCCTTGGAGAGTCCCACCCATACTTTGTTCTGCTCGGCCCGTTTCGAGGTGAGCAGCGCAAAGATGGCAATGACCACGAATACCAGAACGATGCCCAGTTGCACATAAGGCCACGACGAGAGCCGCTTGATCATCACCGAGTCGTCGTAGCACACATTGATGAAGTCGCCGCTCCCCTCGTCGGAGAGATATATCTTGATGGCTTGGCCTGCGTCCAGCATCGACCGCCCCATTATGGATGCGTTGTTCAAACTGTCGGCGAAGTCGGAGCCTTGCAGTTGAATGTTTCGGAAAGTGGTGGCATTGCCATTGCGGTCGAGCACGATAACGGGGATGGTGTGGTTATCGTCAATGACCTTCAGCACGAGGTTGAGGTCGGTGTTCTCGTCGGCATTGCTGAGGGCACGCATCGCCTCAGCCCAAATCTCCATCTTATGTCGTTCCTCAAGAGAGAGGTCGCGCACCAGATAATGGGAAACATAGAGAGAAGCGACGGCGATAAGCACCGCCGCCACTACCAGGATGATCTTTACTTGTCGAATCCGGTCGGTCCACTGCATTACATAATAATAAACGCACGAAGCGGCGTTTTATTTTAGGCATGGCCCAATAATTCAGCGTCTCCTATGCAAAGAAGAAATAACTGATGAAGACTGCCGCAATAATGCCGGCGAAGTCGGCAGACAAGCCACATGCTACAGAATACCGATATTTCTTGATGCCCACACTGCCGAAATAGACGGCGAGGATGTAGAACGTCGTGTCGGTGCACCCCTGGAGAATGCTGGAGAGATGGCCGACAAAGGAATCGGGACCGAAATGAGTGAAATTCTCCAGCATCATGCCACGTGCGCCAGGACCGCTGAGGGGTTTCATGAGCGCTACGGGCAAGGCGCCGACGAAATCGGAATTGAGGCCAAGCCGCTCCACTCCAGACTCCACCAATTCTTGGAGCATCTGCAAGCCTCCCGAAGCCCGGAAGATGCCTACAGCCACAAGGATGGCGACCACATAAGGAATCAAGGTGACAGCCACGTTGAAGCCGCCCTTCGCCCCTTCGATGAACGAGTTATAGACATTGATTTTCTTGAACCACCCCGAGAAGATGAAAATCATGATGGCACCGAGAATCATCACGCTCGTGAGGATGCGACAGAACACCTGCATGCCTTCATTATCCAGATTGAAGATGACAGTAAACAGTGATGCAACGAACAAGGCGATGGTAGCGAACATGATCAGGATGTAGCGGTTGAAGAGGTTGATGCGCTGATAGATGGAGCACACCACCAAACCTACGAGGGTGGAGCACAGCGAGGTGAGCAGCAGTGGCAAAAATACATCGGTGGGGTCAACGGCTCCTGCCTTTGCCCTATATGCCATGATGGAAACGGGAATGATGGTCACGCCCGACGTGTTGAGCGTCAAGAACATAATCATGGAGTTGCTGGCGGTGTCTTTCTTGTCGTTGATGCTCTGCAATTCCTGCATGGCCTTGAGTCCCATCGGCGTAGCGGCATTGTCAAGGCCAAGCATATTGGCCGAGATATTCATGAAAATGGCGCCCAAAGCAGGATGCCCTTTGGGAATCTCTGGGAACAAGCGGGTGAGCACGGGACTGAGGAAGGAAGCCAACCGGTTGATGAGGCCGCTGTCTTCGCCGATTTTGAGAATGCCCATCCACAACGTCAGTGTGCCTGTGAGTCCGAGACACATTTCAAAACCTTCCTTCGACATCGTGAAGGTGGAGTCCATCATGAGGGGCAGGGTTTCGACGTCACCTAAAATGAGTTTGATAATCCCTACGAGGAATCCCAAGGCAAAGAGGGCAATCCAAATGTAATTGAGAGCCATGGACTATTTTTTCTTGCTTTTGGGTTTATTGGTGTTGGCCTTTGTGCTGGCCTTGGAATTGGCCTTGGAATTGGCCTTTGCGCTGGCCTTGGCATCGGCCTTGGAAGCGACAGTCTGTCTCTCGCGTCCTTGTTCTGCACGGGCACGTTGAACATCTTCGTTGGAAAGCACCTTCGAGGGGTCGAGATGACGCTTGCGTTCTATGTTTTGCTTGTGCATGGCCTTGACTTCGAAAGGAAGGTCGTCAGCAGTCTCTGGTTTGATGACCACCTTCATTCCTGCAAAGGCGTAATTGCGGCGCAGGTCGATGATATCGCTGTCTTTCAGTCGAATACATCCTTCACTGGCACGTCCTGGCACACTCACTTCATTGTTGGTGCTGCCATGGATGCCAATACCACTATGGCCAGGCGTCAGCAAACGGAGAAAATAGTCACCATAAGACTTGATATTGCCGCGCCCGTCGCCAAAATCATGCTTCCAAGTGGAGGCATCGGCCAGTTGGGTAATCTTGAAGGGGACCTCCATGCTACTGTTGGGTGTCTTCATGTCACCCTTACGCTCTTTGTTGCCTTTTTTTAAGCCAAAACAACAGTCGTAGCGGGCAAGCATCACGGTGTCTTTGCCCTGGGCTTCATAGACATACAGATAATAGTCTTTCTTCGACATGACAATGAAACAGTTTTCACGGTTTTTCATCTTGCCTGGCAGACTAATACTCTCATCCTTTTCAAGACGGATAGCACGCTTGCCGTAATCGAGCACGACATGCTCATAGATATCGTCGCCAGAGTAAGGGAAGGGTTTGTAATTCCTCTCCATATTGTCCATGTAGGCGACTTCCTGCTCTTCAGACGTAGGCTCGTTGAAAGAGGTGGCGGAAACTGGCTGCATGCCAACAAGCAGCATCAAAATGTTTGCTAAACTGAGCATCATATTGGTTTAAATTGATATCTTAATAAAAAACGAATGAAATAATCCTACTCCACGAGATAGGTGTATTGTTTTGACATGTAGTAGCGCTTGCCCATATAGACCACTTGATACCACTCGCCCGACTCGCCGACACATTCAAGTTCCGTGCCTTTTTTGACAGAGCGGGTGGCGCCTTTCTCGTCTTTCAAGTAAGGGGATTTCAAACTGGGGCCAAAACGCATGCGCACACCTTCGCCATTGACCACCACGCGCTGCGACTTCTTTGCATTATAGACGACTTTGGCAGCCGGTTTCTCTAAATTGATGGTATCGGCAGCGAGCGTATCGGTACGGACTTCAGTTTCCTCCTCTTGGTCAGAAGATTGAACAGAGGTATAGTGATAGATGCCACCAATAATCAGAAGGAGGGCAAGCACGGCAATAATGAAAAACAACAACTTGCGGTCATTCTGTGGCGTAGGAGGCAGGTTTTTGACTTCCTCGTCTATTAAGTTCTCTTTTTCATCAGGCATTTGCTCACCATCCAAGACATCCTTCTGCTGGAATTGCTTGATGGAGCGTCCGCAATAAGGACATACGTTGGCATCGTATGGGATTTGCCTCCCACAATGTTGACATTTGATCATTTTGACGAATATTGTAATATAAGGTGCAAAATTACTACATTTTTTGTATATCCCCAAAAACGAGCAAAAAAAACATCGGACAGCAAATCCAGAGTTAAAATCAAGGCAACAAAAAAGAGTCCCCAAGTCAAACGCTTGACTCGGGGACCCGTGATGAAAAGGA
>CAMKSZ010000030.1 GCA_946415525.1 uncultured Prevotellaceae bacterium
ATGAGCCGCGACAACAACAGCGGCAACTACCGCCGCTCGTCGGATGTCTTTGAAATGGCTACCGGCATCGTGCTTCACTCCGCCGTCAACTGCGTCGCCATGCAGCCCAACAACCTCGACGAACTGCCTTCGTTCGAACTCGATTTCCTCCGTGCGCTGCCTACTTCGTGGGACGAAACCCGCTATGTCGATGGCTATCCCACACGCTATGCCGTCATTGCGAGAAGACATGCCGACAAGTGGTACGTAGGAGGCATCAACGGTACGGCCCAGCCGCTCAATCTCACCCTCGACCTGCCGATGCTGGCGGGGCAGACGGTGAAATATTACACCGACAAGCCGGCGGCACGCACGCCCAACGCATTGCCGGAGTCGGAATTGAAGACGCTGAAGGTGGACAAGAAAGGGCGCGCCAAGGTGACCCTCCAACCCATGGGCGGCATCATCCTCGTGCAACAATAAAGACAGATGAGGATGGTGCAGAAAAATTGGGTGAGGGACCTACTTGACTTCCTCAAGGAATGGACGCTACCGGTGGCGATGGTGGCAGGCACGGTGATTTATTTCATCTTTGCCTTCATCCCCGCGCTCGATGGCGGAGCGGCCTTTTTCGGTCCCATCATCGACGACATCTTCCCCCTGTTCATGTTCCTCATCCTCTTCGTCACCTTCTGCAAGGTGGATTTCCGACGCTTGCGACCCGTGGGGTGGCACCTGTGGGTGGGCGTTTTCCAAGTGCTCTTCGTGGGCATCGTCATGTGGGTGATACTGACCTTTCGTGTCGAGGGCGAAAACCTCATCCTCCTCGAATCGGTGCTGGCTTGCATCATCGGTCCCTGCGCAGCGGCGGCGGCTGTCGTCACCAGCAAATTGGGGGGCAACTTGGAGGAGATGACATCCTACACCTTCCTCTCCAACTTCCTTACCGCCGCATTGGTGCCTATCTGCTTCCCCCTCATCGAACCGTCGGCAGGCATGGATTTCCTTGCTGCATTTACCCTCATCCTCTATAAGGTGTGCCTCGTGCTCGTCGTGCCGATGCTCTTGGCCTACATCGTGAAGCATTTCATCCATCCACTTCACCAGTGGATAGTGAGTGTGCGCGACTTGTCCTTCTATCTCTGGGGCGTCTCGCTCGCCATCGTCACGGGCACCACGGTGAAGAACATCGTGCACGCGGAGTCCTCGCCCGCCTTCCTCGTTGCCATCGCCGGCCTGGGCTTGCTCCTCTGCCTCGTCCAGTTTGCCGTGGGCAGATACGTGGGGCATTTCTTCCACCGCACGCAGGAGGCCGGACAGGCTTTGGGACAGAAGAACACCAATTTCGCCATTTGGATAGCCTACACCTACCTCCATCCGCTGTCGTCGGTGGGCCCCGGGTGCTATATCCTGTGGCAGAATGTCATCAATAGCATAGAAATATGGGAGCACGACCGCAAGCGACCGATGCCGCATGACGGGGTGCCCAACAATCAATAGTACAAAAATGAAAATGAAAAGACAAATCATGGCCATGGTCACCATGGCTACCATCGCACTCAACACGACTGCCCAAGGAGTGCTCGACAGCATCGAGGTGGTTTACGACCAACTCATCAACGGCGCCGAAACGGAGAGCGCCGCTCCTAAGGACAATCCCACCAACACCCACCATCGCATCCTGCTTATCGGCGACTCGATGCTCGACGGGGTGGGGCGGCGCTTCAACGACTACGCCCACGCCAACGGACACACCCTCTACACCTCCATCTGGTATGGTTCCACCACCAAGAACTGGGCGCACACCACCGAATTGCCCCGCCTCATCCAGAAAGTGCATCCCACCTATGTCATCGTCTGCTTAGGCACCAACGACTTGGGCTACAACGACATCTCTGCACGGGCGGAGGCAGTGCAGGAAATCATGCGTGAGATTGGCGACATCCCCTTCGTGTGGATTGGGCCGGTGTCACTGCGCAATATCAAGCGCGACCCGGGCATCGTCAACATGATACGTCAGAATGTGGGTGCCGACCGCTTCTACGACAGTTACAACCTGCGCATCTCGCGCGGTGCCGACGGCATCCATCCCACCTTTGCCGCCGCTGCCGTGTGGGTAGATGGGGTCGCCCGCTGGATGAACAGCGCTGAGACCGCCACGCCTATCAAGTTGGACGTGCCCGCATCGTCGGTGCCTTTCAAGGACTACGAGACCCACAGGTCGAGTTACAAGGGCAAGAAAAAATAAAAAAGGAGAGACGCTGTCTCTCCAAGAAGTGATAACGAACGGGGCGGACCATCATGGTTCGCCCCGTTTGATTGGTGCTATTTCTTCGAGGGGCGTGTAGCCCAGATGAAGTAGGCGATGAGGAAGAGGTAAGCCACCAACGAGAGTACTTCGGAGAGGTGGTTGGAGAGCCAGGCCTCGTCAACCAGGTTGACACCGAAGAAGCGCAGCAGCGCACTCACCACACCCATCAACGCTCCACCGGCGATGAAGCCGCTGGCGATGAGCGTGCCCTTCTCGCCCCGTGCCTCGTTTACTGCCTTGTCCTTGCTGCGGGTCGTCACCCACCAGTTGACGGCACCGCCCACCAACAACGGGATGTTGAGTTCCAAGGGGATGAACATGCCTAATGCAAACGCCAAAGCAGGTATCTTGCAGACTGTCAGTACGATGGCCAAGGCGGCACCGATGGCGTAGAGCAGCCAGGGAGCCCCCACGCCGTTCATCAGCGGGTCGATGACGGCGGCCATGGCATTGGCTTGCGGAGCGGCAAGTGCGCCGCTGGCGAAGCCGTAGGTCTCGTTGAGCAGGATCATCACACCGCCTACGGTGGCTGCCGAGACAAGCGTGCCGAGGAATTTCCAGGTCTCTTGCTTGCGTGGGGTGGTGCCCAACCAATAGCCAATCTTCAGGTCGGTGATGAAGGCTCCTGCCATTGAGAGGGCGGTGCACACCACGCCGCCCATGATGAGGGCGGCCACCATGCCGGCGGTGCCCTTCAGCCCCACGGCCACCATCACCACAGAAGCGAGGATGAGTGTCATCAGTGTCATGCCCGACACGGGGTTGCTGCCCACAATGGCGATGGCGTTGGCTGCCACCGTGGTGAACAGGAAGGCGATGATGGTCACCAAGAGGATGCCCATAATGGCGAAGAGCAGGTTGCCGTCCATCACGCCCAACCAGAAGAATATGAATGTGACGAGGATGGTGACGATGCTGCCGATGGCTATCACCTTGAACGAGATGTCGCGGTCGGTGCGGCGCACTTCGGCTGTCTCGCCGCCTTTGCCCTTCATCTCATTGGCAGCCAAGGAGACGGCGCTCTTGATGATGCCCCACGACCGGATGATGCCGATGATGCCAGCCATGGCGATGCCGCCAATGCCGATGCTCTTGCCGTAGGACTTGAAAATCTGCTCAGGACTCATGTCGCCCACGGCAGTGGTAATCGACGGATCCCAGGCGTTGAGCACCTGGTCGCCGAAAAGCAGTGCCATGCCGGGCACGATGAGCCACCAGACGGCGAGCGACCCGAGGCAGATGATGAAAGCGTATTTCAGGCCGATGATGTAGCCCAAACCCAAGACGGCGGCGCCCGTGTTCACCTTGAACACCAGTTTGGCTTTGTCGGCGAGCATTTCGCCCCAACCTATCACGCGTGTGGTGAAATTCTCGTTCCACCAGCCGAAGGTGGCTACGATGAAATCGTAGAGACCGCCTATCAGTCCGGCGAAGAGCAGCGGACGGGCTTGGTTGCCGCCACGTGCCCCGCTCACCAGCACTTGTGTGGTGGCGGTGGCTTCAGGGAAGGGGTATTTGCCGTGCATCTCCTTGACGAAATACTTGCGGAAGGGGATGAGGAACAGGATGCCGATGATGCCGCCGAGCAGCGACGACATGAACACCTTGACAAACGAGGCGGTCATCTCAGGGTCGTCGGGGTATTTCGCTTGGAGGATGTAGATGGCGGGCAGCGTGAAGATGGCACCTGCCACCACGGCGCCCGAACAGGCTCCGATGCTCTGGATGATGACGTTCTCGCCCAAGGCGTTCTTGCGCTTGGCGGCTGTCGATGCGCCCACGGCAATGATGGCGATGGGGATGGCGGCCTCGAACACCTGGCCTACCTTCAGTCCCAGGTAGGCGGCGGCTGCCGAGAACAGCATGGCCATGATGATGCCCCAGGTCACCGACCAGGCGTTTACCTCGGCGTAGGTGCGGTCGGGGCGCATGATGGGTTCGTAACTCTCTCCTTCGTGCAACTCCCTAAACGCGTTTTCAGGCAGTTGCAACGTTTCTTTTTCCTTGTCTTGCATGGTTGTGGTATTATGGATTTTCGTATTTTGTTGCAAAAATACATCTTTTTTTGGCAAATACGGTATGATGGACGAGAAAATGCCGTTTGTCTCTTTGTCGTTGTCACTTGCGCATCATTTTCCACCATGCATAGTGCTTCCTGTGCCGCAGGTAGTTGAGGTTGTGTTCGTGGCGGTAGGCTTCCCGCTCAAACGAGATGCGGTAGTAGGCGTTGCGCTTTTGCGACAGTTTGACCAACCATTCCACCACGTACCACACATAAAAGGGCAGGATGCCCATTTCGAGCATCTGTGCCGTGTGGATGCGCTCATGATTGATGAGCCACGGTGTCAGACGGACGTCGCGGCGGCAAAACAAGACCCCCAGGATATTGATGGCGGCAAACCCGGGTAGCGGCAAGTAGCGGTTGCGAATGATTATCATCCCTGCAAATTTATAAAGAAAAATCCAATTATGAGATGAAAACAGCAAGTTTATTTGTGGTTTGCAAGAAAATGCCTATCTTTGCCGAAATCTTCAAAAATGATGAGACAGTTCTTGATTTTGTTGGTTTCCCTTTTGTCGATGACCGTGATGGGACAAGATTTCTTGTCCACGCGCGTTGTCAACTACAAGCAGGGTGGCAAAGACCTGTCGTGGGATGCCTCGGTGGAATTCCCCACGGATGGCGACACCCGTGTGGTGGCGTCCGTGGTGGGATGGATTGGCGAGGTGCTTGAGGTGGAAGGCGACTTCCACCGCGACTGGGATCGTATGTTGCGCACTGCCTGCGACTCCTTCCTCACCAGCGGCATGCAGTGTCAGCGCAGCGTGTCGGTGGAGCGCTCCTATGAAGACAACGACTGTGTCACCTTTGAGGCGATGGTCACCGACAAGGGCGACGAGACCTGGCGATGGGCCGACTGTGCCTCGTTCAGCAAGCGCGACGGTCACCGCATCCAGTTGAACGAGATTTTCGACTGCGACGAAAGCGACATCCAGCGGTTGATGTGGGCCTACCGTGGCGACCTACCCTTGGATGCCGACGGTCCCGAGGACCTCATCCCCGTCAATGCAGGCTTTGTCGATGGTTGGGTGGTGGTCATTGGCCCCGCCCGTCACTACACCGGCGCCCCCTTCCGACTGCGCTATGAAGAGATAGTGGATTTCTTATATACCAATGAGGGAGGCTATTTTTCAAAATAGCCTCCCTCATTATGGGGTTTTCCGGGTTTCCCGGGTTCTCCGGATATTCCGGATATTCCGGATACTCCGGAAACTCCGGATTCTCCGTGCTCTCCGCTAATTTCTAAATATCAGGCCCTGGCCGAAGCAGTCGATGATGATGGGCTTGTCGCGGCTCACCTCGTCGGCGAGGATGCGGCGGGAGAGGTCGTTGAGCACGTAGTGCTGGATGGCTCTCTTCACCGGGCGGGCACCAAATTCGGGGTCGTAGCCCACCTCTGCGAGGTAGTTGACGGCATGGGGGGTGATTTCCAATTTCAGACCTTGTTGCTCCAGCATCTTGCTGACGCCAGCCATTTGCAGGCGTACCACATCGGCTATCTCGGCCTGTGTCAGCGGGAGGAACATGATGGTCTCGTCGATACGGTTGAGGAACTCGGGACGGATGGTCTTCTTGAGCATCTCCATCACCTGCATCTTCGTCTCCTCGATGATTCGCTCGCGGTTGTGGTCGTCGAGTTTCTCCATTTGACTTTGGATGAACTGGCTCCCGAGGTTGGATGTCATGATGATGATGGTGTTCTTGAAGTTCACCGTGCGCCCCTTGTTGTCGGTGAGGCGACCGTCGTCGAGCACTTGCAACAGGATGTTGAACACATCGGGGTGTGCCTTTTCTATCTCGTCAAACAGCACCACGGAGTAGGGCTTGCGCCTGACGGCCTCGGTGAGTTGACCGCCCTCGTCGTAGCCGACATAGCCCGGAGGGGCGCCGATGAGGCGCGACACGCTGTATTTCTCCATGTATTCGCTCATGTCGATGCGGGTCATCATGCTCTCGTCGTTGAAGAGGTATTCTGCCAGTGCCTTCGCCAGTTCGGTCTTGCCCACGCCTGTCGTTCCCATGAAGATGAACGAGGCGATGGGGCGCTTGGGGTCTTGCAGGCCGGCACGCGAGCGGCGCACGGCGTCGCTGACGGCGCAGATGGCCTCGTCTTGTCCGATGACACGGCGGTGCAATTCCTCCTCGAGGTGGAGCAGTTTCTCACGCTCGCTTTGCAGCATGCGGGTGACGGGGATGCCCGTCCAACGGCTTACCACCTCGGCGATGTCGTCGGCGGTGACTTCCTCACGCACCATAGAGTCGCCGCCCTGTGCCTCTTTCAACTGGGCTTTGATTTGCTCTATCTCGCGCTCCAGTTCCTGCAACTTGCCATACCGGATTTCCGCCACTCGGGCGTAGTTGCCTTCGTGCTCGGCACGGTCGGCTTCGAACTTCAGCGTCTCGATTTGCTGCTTGTTTTGCTGGATGCGGTTCACCAAGTCTTTCTCGCCTTCCCATTTGGCTTTGAAGGCTTTCTCCTGGTCACGCAGTTCGGAAATGTCCTTGTCGAGTTGGGCGAGTTTGGGTTGGTCGTCCTCGCGCTTGATGGCCTCGCGCTCGATTTCGAGTTGTGCCAGACGGCGTGAGATTTCGTCGAGTTCCTCGGGCACCGAGTCACGCTCCATGCGCAACTTGGCTGCCGCCTCGTCCATCAGGTCGATGGCCTTGTCGGGCAGGAAGCGGTCGCTGATATACCGCTCGGAGAGTTTGACGGCGGCGATGCAGGCATCGTCCTGGATACGCACCTTGTGGTGGTTCTCGTAGCGCTCCTTCAGTCCACGGAGGATGCTGATGGCGCTCATCTCGTCGGGTTCGTCCACCATCACGGTCTGGAAACGGCGCTCCAGGGCCTTGTCTTTCTCGAAGTATTTTTGGTATTCGTTGAGCGTCGTGGCACCGATGGCACGCAGTTCGCCCCTCGCCAAGGCAGGCTTCAGGATGTTGGCGGCATCCATGGCTCCCTCTCCGGCACCGGCACCCACCAAGGTGTGTATCTCGTCGATGAAGAGGATGATGCGCCCCTCGCTGTTCACCACTTCGTTGATGACGCTCTTGAGCCGCTCTTCAAATTCGCCCTTGTACTTGGCGCCGGCGATGAGTTGGCCCATGTCGAGGGAGTAGATTTCCTTGTCCTTGAGGTTCTCGGGCACGTCGCCGCGTACGATACGTCCTGCCAATCCCTCGACGATGGCGGTCTTTCCCGTTCCGGGTTCGCCGAGCAGGATGGGGTTGTTCTTGGTGCGGCGTGAGAGGATTTGCAACAGGCGGCGGATTTCGTCGTCACGCCCGATGACGGGGTCGAGTTTTCCGGCGCGGGCTGCCTCCACCAGGTTCTTGGCATATTTCGCCAGACTTTGGTAACTCTCGTCTGCCGACATGGAACCCACTTTCTTCCCTTGTCGCAGGGCGTCGATGGCGGCACGCAGTTCGCGGCTGTTCACACCGGCATCCTTGAGGATGCGGCTGGCTGTCGATGGCACGTCGAGCAGGGCCATGAGCATTGGTTCTACGGAAACGAACTCGTCGCCGAGTTTTTGAGCGTATTCCACGGTGCGTTGCAGTAGGTTGTTCGCCGTGTTGCTGAAATAGGTGCTGCCTCCCTGAACGCGTGGCAGGTGACTGATTTCGCTATCTACCACCTTCTCCACTTGCGCCGCATTGACGCCGAGTTTTTGGAAGAGGAAGTTGGCGATTTCCTTGTCCTTGACGAGGATGCCCTTGAGCAGGTGTTCCGGCTCCACACATTGTTGCCCGCCCCGCTCAGCGGTGTTCACCGCCTCTTGGACGGCCTCCTGCGCCTTGATGGTGAATTTGTCGAATGTCATGAGATTTCTCCTTTCTTTTTTTGTTGTTTTCTGCAAATAGTCCGTCAAATTCCGTACCAATGCCAAGAGAGTGACATTTTGTCAGCATAAAAAGCCCCGCGCTCTCTGGGAGGGCGCGGGGTAAGAGTGGTGGAAAGATAGGCGAAAGGATTATTTCACCAGCACTTTCTCGTTGACGGTCTGTCCGTTCTTGTACTTCACCGACTTGATATAGACACCACCGTTGGGCAGCAGCACCTTGCGACCGCTCAGGTCGTAGTAGTTCACGCTCTCCACCTGGGTGTTGGCGTTGGTGTTGCTGATGCCGGTGCCGGCGGGAAGTACGTTGCACTTGTTGGAGTTGAGTACGATGCCGGTGTTGTTGTCGATGAGCATCACCACCACGCGCACCTTGTTCTTGTCCTGGATGATCGGCTCGCCGGAGGTGTTGACAGCCTCGTTGGCATTGAACTGATAGGTGTGTCCGTAGCAGCCATCCTCGGCGATGTTGGCGGGCAGGCTGCCCTCAATGCCTTCGTAGCCCGAGGTGTTGCAGATGACGTCGTTGAAGGTGAGGCCGGTGATATATTCGTCGCCCATGACAAACTGCTTGAAGTCGGCGGCAGGCCATGTGTAGTCGCCTGAGTAGTAATTGCTCTGTGCCCAGTCGTCGGTGTTGCCCTTCAGACCGTCGGCCACCAGTGCGTAGGCGAGGCCGTAGTTGCAGTTCTCCTGTGCTATCGGGAAGTTGGCCACGGTGTTGATGTTGATGTTCTGTTGTGCCTCGTCCCATTCGGCGGTGACATTGAGGTCGGCAACGCCGAAGTTCTGGCTCAGTTTCTTCCATACTTCCTCAAAGCCCCACACGGCTTCACTGTAGTCGCCAATATAGGCATCGGTCTCATAGTAGCGGTCTATCCATGCATCGGGGAAGCCTTGAACGTCGCTGGGGAATTCGTAAGTGAACTCCATCGGGTCATCGTTGTGGTAGGAGAGGGCGACGAAATCCTCGGGATAGAGTTTGTTCATCTTCTCCAATGCCACCCAACCGCGTGGGCACCATCCGCACCATGTGCCGGTGTACTCTTCGAGCAACGGGCGCTTCTTGGGCATGGTGTTAAGTACGTGGACGGTGGCCTTTGCCACTTCGGCTGCCGAGGTGTTGGGCTGGCCGTTCACCGCCGTCACCTTCACTGCGATTTCATAACTGCCTTTCTGGTCGATGGCAGGAACGAAGACGGGCAGACATTGATAAGAACCATAGACAGGTTCGATAACCGGGTCGAGTACGACGTGTTTGGTTCCGTTTTGTCCGTTGACGGAGTATTCGTAGTCAAAGTTATTCACGCCTTTGTAGCCATAGTTGATAATGTAGATGTTCATCGTGCCTTCTTCGCCGGTCTTGGCATAGAATTCTTCGATTTCTTCAATCTTGGAGTTGTTGGCCACGATGTTGCCGCCTTTCAGCACGGCCTCGATGGCCAAGTCGCCGAATCTCCCCCAGAGGCTGGTCCATCCTTGGCGATAGGCCCATTTGGAGTGGATGAGGAAACCGCCGTTGGTGGTGTATCCGGTCAACAAAACGGGAGTTGGCTGCTTTTCAAGTGCAGGGTCGTAGGCCTGGTCGAAGGAGAAGCCCACATAGACACCGCCCTCGGGGATGGTGTAAGGCTCGTCAAGCGCCACTTGGTTGAAACCACGAGCGGGTACGAAGTTCTTGGTGACGACATCGGCTTGGAATTTGCCGTCCTGGATGCCGATTTTGTTCGACAGCCACACCCTCGCGTTGGAGATGCCTGTGGTTGCACTGAACGGCACGTTGATGGCGGTCAACTGTGCGCCAACGAGGCTCGGGTCGTTGATGTGGAAGCATACGTCATAGGCCTCGTCGTCGGCGGTGCCGGTATTGAAGCCGTCAATCAATTCGCCAAGGTTGACAGCCACTTCGCCTTCCTTGAGGTTGGAATTGGCGGTGCCGTTCTCTACGAGTGCCACGAAACCTTCGTCGCCGGTGACGGCGCCGCCATCGACCTCATACCATACGATGTCGGAGGAGTGTACCTCGCCACCGCCGGCGTAGAACATCTGTACACCGATGTTCTTCTGCACGTTGAAGCGGAGTTCCAATTCACGCAAGGCGCCATCGGCATAGAATGTCCAAGTGTTGAGTGTATAGGGAATGTCGGTGGTCGGAACCTCAAAGTCGGTAAATTCGTAGGGGTCGAAGGTAAATTCCTTGTCGTCGAAGAACACCTTGTAGTACATCTTGTCGGGGTCGATGTAGTTCTCGTCAACATCGAAACTGGGGGCTTCGAAATCAAAGAAACCATAACCGTATTTCGGGTTGTATTGGATGAAATCGGTAATTTCAGGAGTCTTTGGAGTGGCGGGCACCTCGACAAACTTGTAGATGTAGGGCATCTGGTAGGCTTCGAGATAGTAGATTTCCGTCTTGCCTCCATTGGCGAAAATCCAGTTGCCCGTGTTGTTGAGCACCATGTTGGCGGGGTCGTAGTCGAACGACACCTCGTCCACCACCTGTGCAAAATAATCGTCATCGGCAGGTACTGCCATGAAGTAGAGATGGGTGCTGTATTCTGTGTCGGCTCCCAGGTACTGGCGGGTGGGGAAGGTGATCTTGCCACCGTCGATGGTACCCTTGATCCAACTGTCAATGCCGTCGTAGTATTGCAGGTAAGCATCGTTGCCCGAGACGGCAAACTTCACCTTGCTGGCTTCCAACTCGTTGGCATCGTTGTGATATTTCATCACCATATTCTGCGGCTCCACGCCGGCTGGCAGTTCGGTGATGGGCACGTCGGTCTGCACTTCCATGCTGATGTTCCAGTTGGCGGCCATGCTCCAGTAGCCGCCGTCATCGATACCGGTGATGATGGACTTCATTTCATTAACCGACGTGTTGAATTCATCGACGGTGGTGAGTTTGTTGTCCTTCCAGATCATCTTGATGTCGGTATTGTCGGGAATCATCATCTGCCCGTCCACGACGTTCACCTTCAGGATGGAGTGGGTGTAGATGGTACCGTAGTAGTCCTCCTCCCAGATGGGCTGCTCGTGGATGACGATGGTGTCGCCCTGGGCCTTCTCTGCCTTCACCCAATAGCCCTCGTTGGTGTTCAGGTCGGTGAGCAGGTTGTGGATATAGATGTTGCCGTCGGTGCCTTCCACCACTTCGCCGATACGGGCGCTATAGGTGGTCACATAATAGCCAATCAGCCAGTTGTAGGCATAACTGTTGGCAGAATAGACCATCTGGTGCAGTGTGCCTGCGGGTTGGTCGATGATGATTTCAGCATTGCGGCGGGGGCTGACCTTGCCTTTGCGGGCGCGTAGCATCTTGCCGTCCTTGGCATGCTTGGCTTGGTTGCGCTTGGCGTTGGCAAATGCCATCGGACCGTTTTCCTGGACACGAGCGGTCGTGAGGTCAACGTCGCCCAATTTGATGGCATGCCTTTCGGGGGCTTTCGTCAGTTCCTGCTTCGGCGCTTTCTTCCGCTGCATTGCAGGCTGGGCAAATGACGTGGTGACGGCTGCGAGGGCCGCCACTGCAAGAATAGTAATTCTTCTCATAGGTAAGATGATATTAAATGAAACTTGATGGGCGACCGCAAGAGGCGGTCGCTGCACATGATAAAAATGGATGCGAAAGGTTATTTGAGATAGACTTTTCTCACGGTGCCGTCGCCGAGGCGCACGATGTTGAGTCCGTGACGCGGGGCGGACAGGAGGCGTCCTTCGGCATCATGCCAGATGGCCTGCCGGTTGGTTTGCACCTGCTGGATGCCGGCGGGGTCGGCGAAAATGTAGTGGACGGTGACCGAAGGACCTTCATTTTCGAGCCAGGTCTTGCCAAAAGGCTCCAATGCCATGGCTTGATGGGTGACGATGCATTCGCCGTAGGAGGTGGCGCTGGCAGGCAGCCACTCGGCTTGGATGCTCTTCGCGTCGCCAGAGGCTACCTTTCCTTCCTCCGACTTGTTGGTGGAACCAACAAAGTCGTAGTTATGGCAAAGGGTGGGGAAGCACACCTGCACGTTGCCGTTGTCGAGGCGGGTGATGGTGGTGTGGATGCGCACGGAGTAGTTGGATGGCGCCGATACGTTCTTCACATAAAGTCCCGATAGAAAGGCCACGCCGCCGAAGGGGTCGATTTCTGGCTCGTTGCGCACGACGGTGGTGCCGTTCTCGATGATGTTGCCGTCCTTATCGACAAACTGATAGGAATCGTTGATGGCTTGGGCGTAGGTGGCTGTGAGGCCTGCTGTCAGCAGGACGATGAATGTAAAAAGTTTCTTCATAAGCGTTGTTGGTTATTTCTTTTGTAATGTTCATTTCACTTTCTTCTTGGCGGCTTGCTTCACGCCTTTGTCATCATAGACGAAAGCCACGACACTCAGTTGGGCGGGGTTCCAGGTCGGGGCGATGGCTTGTGTCGCCTCTATGGTCTTGCTCTCTCCCTCGGCGAGGGTGATGTCTTCGCCCCAGGTGCCGTTGACGGCTGTCCGCAGCACATGGTTGTGGATGTAGTTGGCATTGGGTTTCCCGTCGGGCATCATCTGCAAGGCGGTGATGCTGTCTTCGGTAATCCATAACTGCAACTTGCCCTTCGTGTCGCCGATGGCGCCGGTGGCCTTGGCGCTGATGCGTATCTCCTGACCGACGCGGGAGGCTTCCAACTTCAAATCCACGGAGGCGTCGATGCTCATGTCGGCCATCGCTTCCATCGTCCAGATGGAGTGGTTCATCGGACCTTTGCGGTCGATGAGGCCTGCGGGCTGGTATTCTACATTGAAATGTTTGTAGTATTCTTCGCCAAGGGGGGTGGCAAGGCCGATGGTGTTGGCGTTGCCGGAAAAACCGAGCGGACCGCTGTGGATGGCGACGGGGATGATGGCGGAGTCGCCCACCTCCTTTTGCAGTTGTTCTATAATTTCGGTGGCGGTGGGGCAGTTGATGCACCGCTGGCCGGTGAAGTCCTCGAGCAGCACGGTGCGCTTGGGGGCTTGCATCTTCACGTAGATGAGCCGTTCGTCTTCGTCGATGTGGCTACAGGCAGCCAAGGTGATGGCGGCGAGGGCGGCGGCGGTGAGATGAACTATCTTGTTCATGAGTACAGGTGATTTCGGGTTAGAAGTTGTAGTTGTAACTCAGGGTGAAGCCCTTGCTGGCGGGCACATAGCGGCAGACGCCGCCCGAGCAGTTGTAGCCGGCGCGTGTGCGGCCATATCCTGCTTGGATGCGGTGGGCGCCGGTGTTGAAGGTGACAAGCCCTTGGTAGTAGTGGGTGTCGGTCTCGCCGCAGTTCCACATGTCGCTGACGGTGACCATCCATCGTGGGGCGAGCGAGAGTTCGAGCAGGCCGAATGCCCAGTCGCCTTGGTCGTCGGGAGTGGTCAGGTATTGTAGTTCGCCGCGCAGGATGGTCTTGGGGGCGAATTGGTACATGCAGTCGGCGATGAAGATGTTGGAGCGCACCATGCCTCCTTCGCCTTCCACGATGGTCTTGTTGTAGCGCTGGTTCATGTACATCAAGTTGACTTTCAGACTCTTGCTCATGCGCCTTGACACTTGTACGTTGAGGTCTTGGTAGTAGGTCTCGTCGCCCCATTTGAAAAACTTGCTGGTGTATCCGTCCGTGCCCATCGGCGTGGAAGCGCCATTGGTGTATTGGTGGTCGATGGCGCGCACATAGGAGAAGTTCACCTTCACGTTCATGCCGTAGCGCCCGCCAATAGGCGTCTTGCGCTTGAAGTTGTAGCCCAGTTCGGCTTGGTACGCCCACTCGCCTTGACTGAGTTGGGTGGCGTAGGGATAAAGGGCGGCCAAGGAATAGGTGTGGTCGAGCGTGAAGGCGGGCAGGTGGTTGATAAACGACGAGGTGCCGTTGATGCTGCGCTTGCTGCGGAAGGACATGTCCTCGCTACGCTTGGCTTGCAGCAGTATGCTCATGCCTTTCTGCGAGTAGGAGCCGGAGAGCATGACGGCACTGCCGTGGTGGTAGGTGTAGGTGTTGTCGAAAGAGGGGTCTTCGCCCTTGCGGGCATATTCGGCGAGCAGGCCCCAAGGCCCTTTGTTGAGCGAGGCGCGCACGTCGAAGGCGTTGACGTATTTGGGGAGGTTGAGTTTGTGGGTGGCATCGGTGAAGATGTCCTCGGTGTCTTCGTATTTGTTCACCCACGACGCTCCGATGCGCAGACGGGTGTCGTGCTGCTGCAGCGAGGGGAGCAGTTCGTCGAGGTCCACTTCGGCGTCGGCACCCGACACAAGGCCGTGGTTGTGGTGCCAGTAGCGGCGCTGGCGACCGCTGAGGGCTTTCAGCGTCACGCCGTTCAGGGGTTTCACCATCAGGCGTGCACCGGTGAGGGCGTTGTCGATGCCCAAGGAGCGTTCTTCGTAGGTGCGGAAGATGAAGCCGGAGCCAAACTGTTCGTAGATGGAACCCAAGGTGAGTTCGGCGTTTTTCAACTTACCCTTAATATAATAATGTGGGAGTCCCCATCCCTTGAAATCGTTCTCAAAACCGGGCAGTGGATGGTCGAGATATTCAAAGCGCACGCCGGCATCGACGTATTTTTGTTGCAGTTTCACATCGACATAGGTGTTGGTCTTCGCCCAGTCGCCGTCCTTTTCGGCGCCGATGTCCTTGTCTTCCTGGGGTATCAGCACGTCGCTCTGCACGCTCCCGCTCACTACGAACTTGTTGTCGTCTTGGGCATGGAGGGTGGTCGAAAGCAGCAGCGTCAGTAGAATCGCGTAATGTCTCATGGCTGCGGGCTTATTCTTTCAGCAGTTCGCGTACCTTCTCTATCAGTTCGGCCTCGGCACCGTCGGTGTAGCCGTTGTGGCGGTAAACAATCTTTCCCTTGCCATCGACGATGAGCACATAGGGGATGGTCTGGATGCCTAAGGCCTTTTTCAGTTCGCTGTTGGGGTCGAGCAGCACCTCGTATTCCCATCCGTGGTTGTCCACCAATGGCTTCACCTTGTTGATGTTCTGGGCTTGGTCGATGCTTATGGCGATGATTTTCACGCCGGTTTCTTCCTGCCAGTCGTCATAGACCTCGCTGATGGCGTCGAGTTCACGGTTGCAGGGCTTGCACCAGGTGGCGAAGAAATCGATGATAAAGGGTTTCCCGTTATTCGACAGCGTGTCGGTGACCACGCTTTTCCCGTTGATGTCCTTGAGCGACACTTTGGGCAACTGGGCGTTGGCGCCAACAAACAGCATGGTGCAGAGGGCGGTGAGGAAAAATCTTCTTGTTGACATATTCTACCTAATTTGAATCGTTATGGCTACTTGAAATTTGACTCTTTGGAAAGAGAAATTGCCTTCTTGCTTTCGCGCTGCAAATTTAATATATTTATCACATATTCTTGCAATTATGTGTTAAATGTTAATGAAAAGGGGCTATTTTTTGTTCTTTTTTGTGATGGATCCTTCCTCTTTTGCCCTACCAAACCGACACATTGGCGTCGCTGTTTGGTTGACGAGGACTCCGCTGCTCCACAAGATGGGGGAGGGGCATCTCGTGGAAACAGACATGCAGGCCGATGGCACGGGTCATCAGCAGGTCGTCGTGCTTGCCCTCCACGGCTCCGTAACTCCCGTTGGGGCGTCGGATATAGGTGACGTACTCGTCGAGGCAACGTTCGTCGCGCTCCACATATAGTCCCTCCCTGACCACTTCGACAAGGGTGGAGATGATTTCGGGCTTGGTCTTGACATTGGTGTGAAAACCGTATTTCACGGGGGCTTTTCTTCGGATGTCCTCGGCACTCTGCTTGCGGGCATAAAGGTGGGAATAGACGTCGCGAATCTCGTTGAGGATGTACGACGACTGGTCGCCGCCTTCCAACCAGCGTTCGTCGTCGTGCGTCTCAAGGGTGTTCGACTCCACCACCAACAGCGCGTTGTCGTAGTAACTGGCGATTTGAACGGCTTTCCATGCGAGGAGGTCCATGTCGATGTGCCCGTACCACTGAGCGCACACCTCGGGGCGGTCGCCGTCCATCATCCAATAGCGGTCGAACACGCAGATGACCGACCAGTCGGCCTTCGTGCTGCGACCGCCGATATCTACCACGACGAGATAGCGGTCGCTCACCGCCACGCCCTCCATCGTTTCTGGGGGACTCCACACCCACAGTTGACCGCCTTGTTCATCGGTGAAATGCAGGTCGGCGAGGGCGTCTTTCCCCTTGGTGCCTTTCGCCGACAACTCGCCCATGAGGCGGGGCGGACGGCAATGGCGGCGGAAGGCCTCCACACGGTAGGTGTCGAACACATGGGCGCCGGAATTTTGGAATGCCTCGATGTCGTCGGAGGGAAATTCCGCCGCCATGTCGCCGTGGTCGTTGTATTTCCTGCGCTCGCTCACATACCAGTTGATGGCTTCCAGTGTGGCGCCCATCTGCCATAGGCGCCAGAGATAGCGGCCGGGTTCGGCGCGCTGGCTCGTGACGGTGGTGTCGTCGCGGTGGGCCCACAGCGTGGCGGCAAAGGCGCGGGCGTTGACCAGGGGCAAGGCATATTGCTCAATCTGCCACCATGCCACGAAGACGGCTTCAAACTGCGACTCGCCTCGCTTGGCGGCATCGTATTCTCGTTGGAAAAAATTGCCCGTGCCGTTGGCGGTCGATTCATACACAATCATCGTCATCGGCTTGTAGGAGGCTCCGGCGCAGGCGGAGCGGATGATGTCCTCTGGTGTCTTGTTGTCGGTCTTTTTCCAAAATGCCACTTCTGTGCAGTGCACGAGGGCGCTGTCGCCGCCACGGGCGGAATTGGGGGTCTCTGCCGACCCCACCTTGATCTTGCAGTTGCGTGAGGGGATGTGCCTCAAGAGCCGCGTGTTGCGGTCGCCGGCTACCTTGGGGGCTTTCTTGGTTGAGGACCGCCCTTCGTCGGTTGCCGTGGCGGTCGTGCCTTCGCCGTCCAGGGCGAAGATGCTGACTGGTGCCTGCCTGTCGGCGGCGACCGTGGTGTCTGCCTCCTCGCCGAGCGACGCTCGTTCCAACAGGCGTTGGGGATAGCGCTCCATCACCTTGTCGAACATGCTGCTCACCTCTGCCGAGGCGGTCTTCACATGGCCAACTATCAGCGAGTTGAGGCCTTTCTTGTGGATGAGTTGCAACCATGCCATGTAAATCTGTGTGACGGTGGAACCTCCCCATTGCCGCGCCTTCAGCACGACGACACGGATGGGGCGGCCTTCGTGGCGCGCCCGCTCGAATGTCTCGACCAACCGCCTTTGGGGACGGTTGAGGGTGAAGGGGATGTCGTCGCCGCCGTCTTTGGGCTTGATGCGCACATAGCGCCACGCCCAGTAGAAGAAGTCGTGGCGGCAACGGAGCACTTCCAACTCCTCGAGGGCTTCCTGCTGGGTGATGCCTTGCTGACGGGCATAGGCGGCGACATTGCCGAGAATGACCATGCGACTGACACGGTCGTCGTCGAGCAGCGTGTTGGGCACATGGAGGAGTGGTGGGGGGTAGTCGGCGATGTGTATGCGTGTTCGGGCGAGGGGGGCGCCCTCGCCGATGAATGGGTCGAATGGTTGCCTGATGGCGTCGTTGCGGCGATGGTTTTCTTCTAAAATAGCCGCGATGGGGTCGTTCTGTCCTGTCATCCCTTTTGTCGTTTCATCCTGCAAAAATAGGCATGATGAGGCATAAGGGCAAGGGCATTTTGATAGAAAAAGAAAATCCCCGCCGATTGGCGGGAATACAAACGAAAATCTTCACCGAAAGAAGTCTCTCGGTGAAGTTATTCGGTCATTTTCTCATGAAATTACTCGTCCCAAACTGAGGTCCGGTTGCCCAACACCTCGTCGTCTTTTGTGAATACGTCGTCGGCGACAGTCTTCGGGTTGTTCTCATCGTAAATAGGCAGACCACCAACGCTGGCATCAAGAATGTCCTCGCTGTCGATGGATTGAATCCTCAGTTCCGGGGTCATGTAAGTTTTCTTCATAACAGTAAGAATATTTCGTTTTTTTATTTGTTTCTTCCAAATTTTCGCACAAAATTACTGCTTTATTTCCAAAATCGGTTTACAGCGTAGTTTTTTCTTTAATTCGTTAACGTTTTTTAAGTTTTAGTGCCGCACTCGTTTTTCTCGTCCGCGCTCCCAAATGGTCTGGCGGTCAGCGGCTGAAAGACCGCCGATGATGTGCGGGGGCAGGGGAGGCCGACTGACGTGGGCGGTGCTTCCCAAATGATGGATGTCGGTCGATTGCTTGTGCTGTTGGAGGAGTTCGTCGATGCGTGCGTTTCGTCCTCTCACCTCGCCGTCGTGGGCGGCTTGTGCCAGGTCGCGGTCGTAGTGGAGGGCGTTGTGGAGCCACTGCAACGACGGGGTGTCGAGGCTTCCGCCTGCCACTGCTTTCACAAACTGGGTGAGCAGTTCGGTGGCTTCTGTCTTTTCCGATGGGTTCAGTTGGTTGTCGGCATCCAGACAGTTGGCGATGTGTTCCACGATGGATTTCATAATCCCTTCTGCCGTGATGGGCGAATTGGCGGTTTCCTCAGTGCTCTTTTCTTGCATCGGTTCCTCGGTGCGCTCTTCACCGACGCTTTCGCTATGTTCCTCTTGGGTTGGCGCTTCGGTGCTCTCTTCTTGGGCTGGCGCTTCGGTGCTCTCTTCGACCACTGTCGATGATTCCTGGGGAGTGGTGCTGACGGCCTCCTCCATGATGTTGTCTCTTTCTTGCAGGGTGGTGTTTTCTTTTTCCATGATGATATGAATTGTTGGTTTCGCTGCCTGCAAAATTACGTTCATCCGTCTCTCATGCCATGTCATTTTGAAATATGCCTACTGCGGGGTGACAAAGAAGGGCTGCCGACGTTATCGCCGTTATCGCCGTTTCCGACTACCAGCGGACAGGCGTCGGCGATGAAGGCCGTTTATTTTGGCGATTTTTGTAAACTGCTGAATACCAATATGCTACAAGAATCAACGGGGTGTTGTCTTGGGGATTTTACAAAAAAAATGAAGATTTTTTCAGCAGTGGTGTGTTTTCCATCCTAACTTTGCCGTGACAATTTGACGTTTCAGGATAACAGTATCTACCATGGAAAGAAAAAGAAATGTAATCCGGCGCTCGGCATTCGAGTACCGGAAGAAGAGAGACCGTGAACTGCTCGAAGTGTTCAATCGTGAGTTGGGTGCATTGCCCGGGGAGACGGTTGACGAGGTGCTCCGCCGTGTGGTGGAATGTCCCTCTCGCCGCTTTTGGGTGAGCGAGGAGCGCGCCCTGAGGGTGATAGGTTCGATGATGAATCGGCCGCTGCCCTCTGGTGGCTCTGCATTGCGCCATGAGATGTTTGAGGAAATCAAGCGGCGCTGCGACTTGTTGGCTGTCGAGCACCCCGACTGGTCGCTGAGCCGTCGGGTATTCTATGTGGTGGGGCGCGAGGCACCCCGATTCTATTTGTCGCCCTATAGGGCACATGTCATCATTTGCGAGGAGAGACGGAGATGCAGGGCAGAGATGTTGCGAAGGTTGCGGCGCTGTTGACGGGAACTGCCATACTCCTGATGCCCGCCCTTCGCTGGGCGGGTGTCGGGGTGCTCCCGAATGCGGGCATCGGCGAGTCGGCGACGTTGGCCCATCGCCTAATGCACCCTTTGGTGCATGTCTCCTGGTGGCATGCGGCTGTCAATGTCTATGTGCTGTGGCAGTTGGTGTTTTTCTTCCCACTAAGGTGTCGGCATCTCCTCTTCGCCTACCTCGTCGCGTGCAGTTGTCCTGTGACTGTTGCGGTGTGGGGCGGAGGTGTCTCTGGCCCGTCGGTCACCGGTGTGGTGGGCCTGTCGGGAATGGAGTATGTGCTGATGGGGTGGGTAATGCCCGGAGTGCCGTGCCGGTGGCGCTTCAATATGCAGTTGCTCCTATGGATGTCGGCAGGACTTGTTACCGGCGGCATGGCCGTCGGTTTCCATCTCTATTGCTATCTCCTTGGCGTAATGGCTGCTATGCTTCTCCGGCGGCGTTGATTTGGCGCACTCCCTCGGCGTAGTCTTGTTCGATGGCGGCGAGCGCGTCGTCGAAGTCTAAGCCCATCACCTTCACGCCAAGTGGCTTGATGTTGGTGTACATGATATCGAGAATCTCGCCATGTGCCTTGTTGAGGTCCTCCATGGTGTCGGCTTCCGCCATCTTTTCCATGAGCAGTTCCACCGCGCTGATGTATGCCTTGGCAGGGGCGTTGTCGGCGCGGGTGGTGCCGCTCTTGCGGGTGGTCGGTTTCTGGACTTTCGTCTTGTCGGTGCTTGTCCTCTTGGTGCGCCGGGTAGGAGCGGGTGCCTCCTCTTCTTCTTCATCTTCGTACACCACTTCGGTGGGCGTTTTTTTGCGGGAGATGAAGAAGGCGACGATGCCTGCCGGGATGGCGACGATGCATAGCGTCGCGAAAAGTTGGAAATTCTGCAAGGCAATGCCCAGTCCGTAGCCGATGGCTATGATGACGGCGGCTGTGCCCAAGCCCCAGAGCAGGCTCGTGCTCAACTTGGTCTTGTTATAGACGCCCGTCCCGCGGATGTTGGAATTGAAATAGACGCCCTTTTTGCTGATGTTGAGTTTGGCGCCTCGGGGACCTATCGACAGGCTCGTGCCGCTCTTGTTGATGTTGAGCGTCACCCATGGCAGCAGTTTGATGGTTTTTCGGATGTAGGTAGGCATGTGAATGACCCTTTGATGGTTGTGGATGAATTATTGTCAGGCCTTGCCCTCTTCGCCGAGGTAAGAGTCCTTGAAGCCGAGGAAATAGAGTACGCCGTCGAGACCGATGGTGTTGATGGACTGGCGTGCGTTGGCGACCACGCGGGGCTTGGCATGGAAGGCGATGCCCAGTCCGGCCTCCGAAATCATGGGCAGGTCGTTGGCACCGTCGCCCACGGCGATGGTCTGGGCGAGGTTCACCTTCTCCACTTGGGCGATGAGTTTAAGGAGTTCCGCCTTCCGGTGGCCGTCCACCACCTCTCCGAGATAGCGGCCGGTGAGTTTCCCGTTGTCATCCACTTCCAGTTCGTTGGCGTACATGTAGTCGATGCCGTAGCGTCTTTGCAGGTATTCGCCGAAATAGGTGAAACCGCCGCTGAGGATGGCAATCTTGTAGCCGCAGCGTTTCAGCACCGCCATCAGGCGGTCAACTCCCTCGGTGATGGGCAGTTGTTCGGCGATTTCCTTCATCACGCTTACGTCGAGTCCTTTGAGGAGGGCCACCCTGCGGGTGAAACTTTCCTTGAAGTCTATCTCGCCGCGCATGGCTTGTTCGGTGATGGCTTTCACTTGGTCGCCCACACCGGCGCGAATGGCGAGTTCGTCGATGCACTCTGTCTGGATAAGGGTGGAGTCCATGTCGAAGCAGATGAGCCGTCGCATGCGGCGGTACATGTCGTCGTTTTGCAAGGAAAAGTCGAAGCCCATCTTGTTGGAGAGGCGCATCAACTGAGCCTGCATTTCGTGGCGGTCGGGGGTGCCGCGAAGTGAGAACTCGATGCAAGCCCTGCTGTTCGGCTGGGGATGCCGGATGCTCTGTCGGCCTGTCATTCGCCGTATGGAGTCGATGTTGACGCCCTGTCCGGCGATGGTCTTGGCGGCCTCGGCGATTTGAGCGGCGGTGAGCCTACGCCCGATGAGGGTGAGGATGTGCCGGTTTTTGCCTTGCCGTCCCACCCATTCCTCGTATTCGTCGTCGGTGATGGGCGAGAAGCCGATGTTCACACCCAGTTCGGTGGCCTTGAACAGCAATTCCTTGAGCACTTGTCCCGAGTGGGTTTCGTCGATGCGGATGAGGATGCCCAATGAGAGGGTGCTGTGGATGTCTGCCTGTCCGATATCAAGGATTTCGGCTTGGTATTGGGCGAGGATGGCCATGACCGATGCCGTCAGGCCAGGGCGGTCTTGCCCCGTGATGCTGACGAGTATTTGCTCTTTCTTGTCGCTAATGGGTTCCATGATTTGATTTTTGTGCAAAGGTAAGAAATTTTTTCTAGAT
>CAMKSZ010000031.1 GCA_946415525.1 uncultured Prevotellaceae bacterium
TCATCTTTGGTTGTCTTACAGGATTGAGAAAATCAGACTTTTTAGGTAAGGATTTCTCCCAATACAGGGCAACAAAGGAGAATTATTTTTCAGTTGTTCAAACAAAAGAAAAAGCGTCACGGAATGTCATTGTAGATATTTCAGACAACAGGACTAAGGGGATATTAGAGAAATATTCTTGGATATTTCCAAATATCAACATAAATTCTCAACTGAAAATTAGGGAGATTGTCAAGTTATTGCCTTGGGGGAAAGACAAAGTACAATATAAGGTATCTAAGGCAAAAGGAATAGAAGTAAGTGAGAAAGAGATTTGGGAGATTATAGGCTTTCACACTGCAAGACGTTCCAAAATTACAAATCTCTACAGGCAAGGAGTGAATGTAGAGGATATTCAGAATTATATTGGCCACGCTGATATAAAAATGACACAAAGATATATCAAGGCCACCACTGATGAAAGAGCCAAAAGAGTGATAAACAGGACTAAGCAACAGGACACTACCACTACAGGAAATAATCTATCAACAGGGGAATTAATGGGTATCTTGCTAAAAGATATTGCCTTAGAGGATTGGAACAAATTTATTCTCACTGACATCAAAAGGGAATTGGCCAATATCCTACCTTACAGGGAGAGCAAAGATATTTCCCCTCTCATCTTGGCAAATCTGAAAATAAGGAATTATCTATCAGCCCAAAAAGAAAGATTCCTCAAAGGGGAATATCTAAGGGATGATGAGAAAAAGGACAAAGGGGAGTATCAAGCCCTTATAACTGAATTAGTTAGAATAATTCTATAACATCATATATTGCCTGTAGATTTCCCCTACAGGCTTTTTTCATGATTTTTCCCCTTATAAGGTAGTAAGGGAAAATATGGTCTAAGATAATGACTATCAAGATTTTAAATAAAAAAATGTAGCATAAGCTCCCCTATAATTATTATATAAAATAACACATAGCTTATGCTACATTTTTAGGGAATATATAGGCAATCTTTTAGAGCCTAATCACTAAAAAAATTATAAATTCATGTCAGATTTCAGAATAATTAGACTTGTGAGGGAGATAGATTTACTCTCCTATCCCCAACAGGACACTACAGGGCAACAGGAACAACAAAGGGGGGCTATAGGGGAGAGAGTGATAAACAGGACTAAACCACGCAAACCCCCTTTTTCACGCAAAAGGTGAATTTTGGACTTGGACTATATTCTAAGATACTGATTATCAAGAATTTAGAAAAAAGTTCCCATAAAGCTATCCTAATTATTTATATAAAACTTGTAATGACCTTTATGGGAACTTTTTAAGGCTCTATGAGAGAGTATCTACAAACAAATTTCTATATCTCCCCTGTAATATTTTTCCTATCCCTTGGAATATTCAAAAATTTCTCCTATCTTTGCAGAAAATACCACAATCTAAGGGACAATCTTTGTAACTTGCTGATAATCAGTGCTAAAATAAAATGATTATTTTTGTGGAGATTTATCCAAGGACGGAAATATCGGGAAAACACAGATATGTCTAACTAAAACAAACAAGATTATGAAAGACCTGAAAATGTACATCAACGGCCAGTTCGTTGAAAGTAAATCCGGAAAATGGATTAACGTGCTCAACCCTTCGACAGAGGAGGTGATTAGCCGTCAGCCAGAAGGAACTGTGGAGGAGGTGGACGAAGCACTCGATGCCGCCGCTGCCGCTCAAAAGGCATGGGCAAAGACTCCCGCCATCGAGCGAGCCAAGTACCTCAACAAGATGGCTGACGGCATCCGCAAGCGCCGCGACGAGTTCGTGGACATCATTATGCGCGAACAGGGAAAGACACGCACATGGGCATCGGTGGAGGTCGATGTCACTGCCGACTATTTCGATTACATGGCTACTTTTGCCCGCCAAATAGAGGGAGAAATCATTCCCAGCGACCGCCGTGGCGAGACCATCATGCTTTTCAAGGAACCTATCGGCGTGGTAGCAGGTATCCTGCCTTGGAACTTCCCCTTCTTCCTCATCGCCCGCAAGGCCGGTGCTGCCCTCATCACGGGATGCACCATCGTCATCAAACCGTCGCAACTTACACCTGAGAATTGCTGCGAATTTGCCAAGGTGGTGGACGAGACTGGACTGCCCGCTGGCGTATTCAATGTAATCACTGGCCGTGGCTCCGTGGTGGGCAACGCCCTTGCTGCCAGTCCGAAGATTGGCATCGTCAGTGTCACGGGAAGTGTGGGGGCAGGCGAGAGCATCATGAAGGCTGCTGCCTCCAACATTACCAAGGTGTCGCTCGAATTGGGTGGCAAGGCTCCTGCCATCGTATTCCCCGATGCCGACCTTGAGGCTGCCGCTCAGTGGGTGGTCGATTCCCGCATCGGCAACAATGGCCAGATTTGCAACAACGCAGAGCGAGTGTATGTGCACAAGGACATCAAAAAGGAGTTCACCGATATCCTCGTTCGCAAGATGGAGGCTGTGAAGGTGGGCGACCCCTGCCTCGACGACAGCGTCGATATGGGACCGCTCGTGGAGCAGCGTGCCCTGGAGAGTGTAGAGGCCAAGGTGGCCAATGCCATCAAGCAGGGGGCCAAGGTGCTCTGCGGTGGCAAGAGAGTGGGCGAGAAGGGATACTTCTATGCTGCTACCGTTCTCGACAATGTAACCCAAGACTTTGACATCGTGCATGAGGAGACCTTCGGCCCTGTGCTGCCTATCGTCGAGTTCGAGGACATCGACCAGGTGATTGCATGGGCGAATGACGTGGAGTATGGCTTGGCTTCTTCGGTGTTCACCAATACCATCGACATCGCTGCCAAGGTAAGCCGCGAATTGGAGTTCGGTGAGGTGTATATCAACCGCGAGCACTTCGAGGCTATGCAGGGCTTCCACGCCGGCGTGAAGAAGAGCGGCATCGGTGGTGCCGACGGCAAGCATGGCGTCGAGGAGTATCTTGTCACCAAGGTCGTCTATATGGACACACACTACGAGTAAACGATAGAAGGACGTAATCCTCTTTCATCTATTAAAAAAGAGAGGCATCCCGTGGCGGGGTGCCTCTCTCGCGTACATGTCATTGCTTTACAGGCCACGGGCCTTGTATATCTTTTCCTTGGCGGCATTGATTTCCTGGAACTTCTTCTCTGCCGCCTTGCGGACATCCTCGCCGAGGGCGGCTACACGGTCGGGATGGTGGGCGAGGGCCAATTTGCGATAGGCCTTCTTCACTTCGTCGTCGGTGGCATCGGGAGAGAGACCCAGCACCTTGTAGGCATCTTCGAGAGAACCGCCGGTGGAACTGCCGCTGTCGAGGTTGAGCATCGACTCCAAGTCGCTTGCCTGCATACCCATATATTGGGTTATCTCGTAGAGCGCGTTCAACTCTTCTTGAGGCAGGCTGCCGTCGGCTTTTGCCACCTCTACTAAAAAGGCAAGTAATTGCAGCCGTTCGCTATAGTTGAGGTTGGAGGCAATTTGTGCGCACACTTGCCTGATTTGGTTGCGGTAGAGATAGGCGTTCATCCGCTTCTGTTCCTCAAACAGGCGCAACAGTATGTCGTTGCCCTGCTGGGCGGCAGCGTCACCGAAATTGTTGCGCAGAAATGCCCGTACATATTCCATCTCAGAATGCATCACCTTGCCGTCGGCTTTTATGATGTAGGAAGCCAGCACGAGTAGAGAGAAGAGAAAACTATTGCGTTGGCCCTGTGATTGGCTGCCATAGTCTTGTGAGGAACTACCATACGAATTGCCGGAGTAGGTACCGCCATAGTTCGTGTCGCCGTCTTCTCCGATGTTGTCGATGATGTTGCCAATGAAATATCCTGCGAAAGCCCCCAATGGGCCTGCGGCCATGAAACCAAGGGCTCCGCCTATCCATTTGTAAATTCCCATTTGCTATTTAGGTTATTTGTTTTGTCTTATATTTTCGTATCTTGGTACTTCTTCCAAAAATAAATAATTTTGGTGCTCATAGTCCATCTTGCAACAGTAGTGGCACAACCCATTACTCACTATGAGGTAGTCGACGTGAAGGAGCATGTTGTAAACCGAAATCTGGTCGAACACCTTCTGGGTGAGGGCGATGGTGGGGGCCTTGTACTCGATAATCATCTGTGGCTCGGCCTTTAATCCATAAAGCACACTGTCGCAACGTAGGCGTTTCTGACCGACGGTCAGTTCCACCTCGTTGGCCAGCAACGATGCTGGATAGCCGAGGCAGTCGGTCAAGTAATGGACGAAATGCTGCCTCACCCATTCTTCCGGCGTCAATGTGACGTATTTCCGGCGGAGCGGGTCGAAGATCAGGGGCTTGCCGCCGCGCGTGACTATTTTGGCCGCATAAGGGGGTAGGTTGAGTTGGTTCATGTCTGTCCTTCACTTGGAAATGCAGAGATAAGAGACCGAAAGACACAAAAAATGGTGTAATTCATTTCATTCTGCCCTCAACTTTCATTATCTTTGCAACTGCAAAGTTAGTGAAAGTTGGGGGCATTGCAAAATAGAAAAGCATTTTTTGTTGCCGACATGTCCCTTCTTGCTTTATTGCTTTGCCCTACAACTATATTTTCAAAGAGAAATGGCTGCAAAGACGACATTCGACACCATCATGGGCGACCTCAAAGCCCGAAAATTCAAACCCGTCTATATACTGATGGGCGAAGAACCTTATTATATAGACAAGGTGGCAGACTATATTGAGAACAACGTGATGCCGCCTGAGGAGCGCGACTTCAACCAGACCGTGGTATATGGTGTGGATACTTCTGCCTCACAGGTGGTGGACATGGCGAGGCGATACCCCATGATGGCGGAGTACCAGGTGGTGATTGTCAAGGAAGCGCAGAACGTGAAGAACTGGGATAAACTGGACAAGTATCTGGAGAAACCGCTCGACAGCACCATATTGGTGATTTGCTACAAACATGGCACTATAGATGCCAGAAAGAAGTTCATGTCGAAGGCGGCTGCCTTGGGTGTGGTGTTCAAGAGCGATAAATTGAGGGAGAGTGCCGTCCCTGCCTTCATCGAGGAATATGTAAAGTCGAAGAACGCCACTATCGATGTAAAGTCGAAGAACATGATTGCTGATTTCATCGGGGCAGACTTGTCGAGAGTTACATCGGAAATAGACAAGGTGTTGGTGTCGATGGGAGAGAAGGATAGAAAGGTGACACCGGAAATCGTGGAGCAGAAAATTGGCATAAGCAAGGATTACAACATGTTTGAATTGAGGGATGCACTCATTAACAGAGACGTGCTCAAGGCCAACAGAATAGTAAAATATCTTGACAATAATCCCAAGTCGGCATCGCTCTATTCTTTTCTGCCTGGACTGTTCTCTTTCTTCCAGAATCTTATGGCTGCCCATTATACCGACCGGACGGATAGGGGAGTGATGTTGGCTCTTGGCTTTAAGTCGGAGTGGGCTGTCAAGGACTATATGAAGGCCCTAAAGGTGTTCAATGCATACAAGACAATGCAGATTATCCATCAAATTAGAGAAACTGACGCAAAAAGCAAAGGAATCGACAACCCAAACACGTCGCCAGGCGACCTTTTGAAGGAACTTGTGTACTTCATTTTGCACTAAAATGCCTTTTTTTAGTCTAAATCGCCCTCAAATAAGGCTAAAACGCACCTTTTTCATGGTGCGTTTTTTGATGCCTAAATCACAATAAAACAAAGTGTTTGGCCTAATTACACCCTTTCAAAACTCGCGTTTTTCGGGGAAGGCAAGGTCGTCGTGAAGAAAACTCGAAAAACGTCATTTTCGCATCAATTTTAAGGCATCCAAGATTTTGGTTAAGGTTATTTAACGTTTACAAAAGTAAACACCATATTTTAGATTTAAACATGTAAACAAAATTTAAATATGTAAACACCGATAATATAAACAAATTTAAACATGTAAACAACGAAAACAATCGTCAAAATCACAGGTTTTTTTAAATGTAAACGAATAAATATTCATCTCGAATATTTTTCTTTAACTCTCTAAAAACCAATATATTATAGATAATAGTTAAAGTTTTTAATGCATAATATTCAAGATATTTGACATAATCCGGCCTTTTCTGTAAAATCACCATGTATATCATTGTTTTATTGTTCATATACTCAATATTTTAGAGAATTTCGTTGTATTGTTACTTATAGTGGTTTTTGATGTGTAAATTTACAAAAGCATAATAACAAAATTATTCGGCATTTAATTTTGTAAATCATGTTTCAAATTTACATTTTTAAAATTTTGAATCGAATATAAATTTTCTGCTAAAAGACTTGCAGGATTCAAAAATTATGTTTAACTTTGTAAAGTCTTAATGAAACAGCCTCCTTAGGGGGTAATTTACGACTTGATAACATGAAAGAACGTGTAAGAATGATCATGGAGTCATTGAAGATGACCCAGCAGACCTTCTCGAAGTATCTCGGTATCTCTTCACCTGCACTGAGCAGTATATACAATGGACGTACACGGCCTACGCTGGCCATCGTGGAGGCCATCCACGAGAAGATTCCTTCCATTAGTATGAACTGGTTACTCTATGGAGAGGGAGATATGTATGACAATGCTGCTCAGAATGCTAAAAAAGAGCCAGTTGCGACAATACCACAACCACAGATGCTCGATTTTGATGATGAGTCAGTGGAGCCAGCAAAACTTCCTGTAACCAGGCAGAAGAAGCAGGTTGCCGAGCGTTCCAATATTCCTGTTGATATGAAAATAGTTGACAACAAAGGACGTCACATCATAGAGATCAAGGTGTATTATGACGATTTGACCTACGAGTCTTTTGTCCCGGCAAAGAGCAAGTAACACATATTCTATTAATATACATTTCCAATCAATCAATTATTTTTATTGGGCGTAGGCTCTGTGATATAGCCTCTTACGTCGATGTTTTCAAAACGGATAACATTTCTTCGGATTACGGGCACCACTTGCATGTGCTGCCCGTAGTTTTTTTGTTTTCCGCTCGGTTTGCACTAATTTGCTTCGCGAATATAGGCTTCACCTCGGGGCTCGGTTTGCACCAATTTGCTTCGCGAATATAGGCTTCACCTCGGGAAAGAAAGCAAAAACTTTGTGTTTTGCTTTGCTTTCCGCTCGGTTTGCACTATATTTGCACTATGATGAAGAAATATGTGATAGATTTGAGGGTGCTGTCTAACCAGCGCCTGGGTGAGCGCTATACACTGATGCGGCTTACCTCCGACCAGCAACTGCCCGACATGCTGCCTGGACAGTTTGCCGAACTGCGAATAGATGGTTCTCCGAGCACTTTCTTGCGCCGGCCCATCTCCATCAATTTCCTCGACCGTGAGCGTAATGAGGTATGGTTTCTCATCGCTATGGTGGGAGAAGGAACTTCCCGCTTGGCATCGCTGCGAATGGGCGATTTTCTTAACTGCGTAATACCCCTGGGCAATGGCTTCTCAATGCCTCTCTCGAATGATGAGCATGTGCTTCTCGTTGGCGGTGGAGTAGGTGTGGCACCCTTGCTTTTCATGGGAGACGCTCTTCGTCGAATGGGATGCCAGCCTACCTTTTTGCTTGGTGCACGCAAGGCAGCCGACCTTGTTATGCTCGATCACTTCCGCCAATATGGTCGGGTGCTGCTCACTACAGAGGACGGTTCGATGGGTGAACAAGGATTCGTCACCGACCATTCTGTTCTTATTAATGAACGATTCCACCGTATTTGCACCTGCGGTCCCAAGCCAATGATGATGGCCGTTGCCAAATATGCCAAAGCACATGACATCTTCTGTGAGGTCTCCTTGGAGAATATGATGGCTTGTGGATTGGGGGCTTGCCTCTGCTGTGTGGAAAAGACCAAGGATGGCAATGTCTGCGTTTGTAAACAAGGACCAGTGTTAAATATTAATCAATTGTTATGGCCCATCTGAATGTAAAAATAAATCACTTGGAACTGAAGAACCCTGTCATGACTGCATCGGGCACCTTCGGTTATGGAATTGAATTCGAGGATTTTGTTGACCTGAGCCAATTGGGTGGCATCATTGTCAAAGGCACTACCTTGCAGTCGAGAGAAGGAAACGACTATCCCCGCATGGCAGAGACTGCAATGGGCATGCTCAACTGTGTGGGTTTGCAAAACAAGGGAGTTGACCATTTTTGTAGTCACATCTATCCCCGAATCAAGGATATCGACACTCATTTCATCGTAAATGTAAGTGGCTCCTCGCCCGAAGACTATGCCGAATGTGCTGCCAGGGTGGACGCATTGGAGCGCATTCCTGCCATAGAACTCAATATCTCTTGTCCGAACGTGCGACAAGGAGGCATGGCTTTCGGCGTCACTACTCATGGGGCAGCATCCGTCGTGAAGGCTGTTAGGGAACGCTATCACAAAACTCTCATTGTGAAGTTATCTCCCAATGTGACCGATATCGCCGACATCGCAAGGGCATGTGAGGCAGAGGGCGCCGATAGTGTCTCGCTTATTAACACATTGATGGGAATGGCTGTAGATATTGAGCGGCGACGCCCTGTACTCAGCATCGCCACCGGGGGCCTTAGCGGACCTGCTGTGAAGCCAGTGGCGTTACGCATGGTGTGGCAGGTGGCCAAGGCTGTCAAGATACCTGTGATAGGGTTAGGGGGCATCTGCTCTGCTGAAGATGCCATTGAGTTCCTCATGGTAGGGGCGACGGCTGTCGAGGTGGGCACGGCCAATTTCCTCGACCCAACAGTAACGATCAAGATCCGAGATGGCATCAACCAGTGGCTCGACAATCACGGTTGCACCAGCGTGAGTGAAATCATTGGTGCAATTTGAGGACATAAAAAAATTTGAGGGCAGCAAAATGCTGCCCTCAACCAACACAAAAACTAAACTAGACTTAACTAAACTAATGAGGATTTTCGCAAACCCCGATTAATCATTTGCAAACGTATAAAAAATTTTCTTATCTTACTTATATTCTTTCTCTTTTTTCTTGATTTTTTTAAAATATTAACAATTTAGGGGCGTTTTTATTTCAATCTGTTACATTTTGACCGTTTTTTCTATGAGGATGTAGTCAAGTATCACCATGGCGGCCATTGCTTCGACTATGGGGACAGCGCGCGGCAATACGCATGGGTCGTGTCTTCCACGGGCTTTGAATGTGGTGGGTGTTCCTTCGAGATCTACAGTGGATTGATCTTGCAATAGGGTGGCTACCGGCTTGAAGGCTACCCTAAAATAGATGTCTTGTCCGTTGCTCACTCCACCTTGGATGCCACCACTATGATTGGTGGTGGTGGATATGGCGCCACTGTCGTTTACGAAGATGTCATTGAGTTCGCTACCTCGTTTTGAAGCACTGGCGAAGCCCTCGCCGTATTCAAAGCCCTTCACTGCGTTGATGCTGAGCATGGCTCCTCCTAAGGCGGCATGCAGTTTCCCGAATTCTGGTTCGCCTAAGCCAATGGGACATCCACTCACTACGCAGGTGATGACGCCGCCGATGGTGTCGCCCTCGCTTTTTATTTGTCGGATGAGTTGGGCCATCGCTTCTGCCTTCATGGGGTCGGGGCATCTCACCACGTTGGTTTCGGTCAGGCTAAGGTCATAGCGACGATAGTCGGGCTCCAGGGCAATGTTGCCCACCTGAGAGGTGTAAGCCCTTACGCTAATGCCCATCTGGCGCAGAACGAGTTTTGCGAATGCCCCTCCTACACATCTGCTAATGGTTATTCGCGCAGAAGATCTGCCACCTCCTCGATGGTCGCGGATTCCGTATTTTTTTTGGTAGGTGAAATCTGCATGAGAGGGTCTAAAGAGACATCTCATGCTCTCGTAGTCTTGTGAATGGTGGTTGGTGTTGCGAACAATGAAGCCGATAGGTGTGCCCGTGGTTTTGCCTTCGAACACCCCACTGAGGATTTCCACACGGTCGGCCTCTTGGCGTGATGTGGTGACGTCGCTCTGCCCCGGACGGCGCCTGTCGAGTTCTGCTTGTATAAACTGCATGTCGATGTCGATGCCGGCTGGCATGCCATCGATGACACCGCCCACTGCTTCGCCGTGGCTCTCGCCGAAGGTCGTTAACGTGTAAATGTTGCCGAATGTGTTCCTCATTGCCTTAAGGTGTTAGCATCCGCCACATCCGCCACATCCGCCCTCGCATCCACCTTCGTCGCATCCGCCTCCGCATCCTCCGCAGCCTTCGCCGCTGAGCATCTTGGCCATTCGTTCGATTTCCTGATTGGTGGCGGGGCGGTTTTCAAGTATTTCGCCCTTGAAATTAAGGTCGAGTCCAGCATAGGGGTGGTTGAGGTCCACTGTCACCTTATCGTCGCTGATGTGCAATACTCGTGCGTTGAACCGGTTGCCGTCTTCGTTCATGAGGGGGATGATGGCGTCCACATATATGAGGTGGGTGTCGAATTTCCCGTCACGCATGAAGATGCGTTTGTCGAGGTCGGCAATACGCTCCTCGGCATAATCGCCGTAGGCGTCGTCCTTCGCAATGACGAAATCGAAGGTGTCGCCGCGTTTCAGTCCAGCGGTTTCTTCCTCGAAACGAGGCAGGGTCATGCCCATCCCGCTAATGTACCAAAAGGGTTGCTGTTCGGGCGTTTCCTCTATCAGTTGCCTTTCGCCGTCAATCTCTGCATATAGCCTATAGGCGAGAACGATGTAGTTGTTGTTGTCCATTTTTTCTTGTTGATGTTGTTAAAAATGCAAATTTACGCCTTTTTCTTCAAACAACGAAAAAATGGAATCAAAATTTGCTCTTCAAGAAGAGGGCTTAAAGGCTTTTTATTTCTTCCTCCGTCAAGCCTGTCGCTTGACAAATTATGTGCACGTCAGTTCCTAAGGCCATAAGTTTTCGGGCAACTTCTGCCCTTCCTTGTACAAGTCCTTGTTCAATCCCTTGTTCGATCCCTTGCTTCATCCCTTGTTCGATCCCTTGCTTCATCCCTTGCTTCATCCCTTGTTCGATCCCTTGCTTCATCCCTTGTTCCATGCCTTTCTCCAGTCCTTCAAGCATCTTGGTTTCAAGGATGTCATTTTGCACCATGATATTGTCGAGGTGCCGATCGTAGGCTCTACGTTCTTCATCGCTCATTTGCAGATATTGAAGCCGTTCCTTTGCCTCGGCAAGTCCGGGAGTAGTGGTGTCGTCTTTGATGATTCCGTCTTTTAGGTAGGCAATCCATTCCTCTATAGGGGTGGTGGCCACCTTGTTGAATTCATTGACGCGTATGATATAGTACTCGGGGAAAATGTTTTTCGGCGAAACCATTTTTATGGTTTCTTTGTCGCGTGTGTTGATTTGCAACTGGTCGTGGGTGTGCACGCCGATGAAATTGTTCTGCCCATGGTAGAGATAGTCGGCTCCCTTGCCTAAGTCAAAATAGACGATGTTGATGGAATAGACCTTCTTTACTTCGTTGTATTTCTCGCCCAATTTGATATGCTCGGTGATGGCTTTGGCCACTCCATAGAGTATGCGTTGGAGATAATAAAGTTCGCGCGACTGTTGTATTTCCACGATGATAATATCTCCTTTGGAATTTTTGGCCTTGATGTCAACTCTGTTGTACTTGTCGTCCTCTGTATTTGGGTTGCCCTCGCTTTCGAGAATTTCGACGATTTTCACTTCCTCGTCCAGTAGGACGGTCATTAGACCCTCCAACACACCAAAGTTGGCCTTGTCTCTCAGCATGCGCTTGGCAGCCCAGTCAAAACGGATGTATTTATTCATCATCTTCTGTCCTCTTGTTAGGGATTATAAGCGATAGCAAAAATACAAATTATTTTTCATAGTTTTTGGCTATGGCCCCTTTTTTTCGCCAACTAATTGCAAACTTTTCCACTATTGATTGGAAAAATCAAACTTTTTGCCTAATTTTGCAATTCAAACAAAACATGTCATGCTGATTGCTACGATTATAGGTGTCTTATTTGTCTTCATTTCAATGATCTTGAGTATCTTGGGGAAATACCAGATGAAGACCAGGGCCGTCAAGTGTTCCGAGGAAACGAAAATGTTTTTGAAGAAATTGGAGCAATTGTCCGACCCCTCTCATTTCTTTACCGACGAGGAATTGAAGCAACTCAAGAAAGACTACCAACCTTTGTTGAAGGAAATCAATCATCTCTACAAGAGTCCGTTTCTTTCGAAGAGTTACCTTGATGACTTGGGGTTGAATGAATTTGTGGATTATCGTCGCCTGCTCAACCATATTCAGTACAAAAACAACCAAAACTATAGGAAAGAACATCCTTCTGGCGAATGAAATCTTTCATTTGCCGTAGATGGGAAAACAAAAGAGGGTGCAAGCCTATGTATTGGCTGCACCCTCCTTTTGATATGGGGAATTGTCCTTTTTTTAGAAGTTCAGACCGCGGTTGTTGAGCGTTGCGTTGAGCAGCATCACATATTTGCGAAACTGAGCCTTGTTGAGGATTCCGTGTGTATAGGAGAGGTTCTTTTGCACAGCGCTGCGAATCATGGCCTTGCGGTCGGCGTTGTCGGTAGTGGCAATGCTCATCATGTCGGCGCAGAAAGCGTTAATGGCATCTTCCACAAAATCATACTGGTCGCGGTTGAGATTGAGTGTACGGCCCAGACTGTGCATGCTGATGTTCATTTCGTAGGCATTCGTGCTGTTTACGCTGTTGTTCTCTTCGTTGTCGGCGAATGCGGATGTCATGCTCATCATGAGCATCATGCTTAAAACGATTTTTTTCATCTTTTTACCCTTTCTTTCTTAAATGGGGCCGATTGCTTTGTTTATCCTGAAGGCCCCTCGTTGTTAATAATAAATGTTATCCTTTTTGTCGTTTTGACGATGCAAAGGTAGGGCGTTTTTGACAAATGACCTACTTTTTTGGCGGCTGTTTGCGCTAACAGTGTGGTTTTTTGACTTCGGTCAAGGATTTGGCCTTTTGGCGAAAAAAGTAGGAAAAAAGTGATAGATAGGCCAAAATGGAGTCGTTTTGTCGCCTGTATGTTTACTATTTCCTCGCTTTCTTTGTCTTGCGAATATGTTTTCTTACCTTATTATATTTAATGCTTTTTCCTTTTCGTGGTGTGGTTGCCTTTTTTGCTTTTAGGTGTTCCTCTGTGATGCCCATGTCGAGTTTTTCCATCCATGGGGCAAAAAAGTGTTCAATGACGGCATAGGCGGCAACGGCATTGTTGTCGGGACTATTGGTGTGCCATTGCGCATGTATTTTCTTTCCCGAACTGTATTCCACGTGGATACGGTATTCGTGTCCGCCTTCGATGTGGCTATCCATGTTGTATCCATCGATGTTGTTTATGCTGTTTTGTTGCAGGATTTCCTGGAGTTGTGCTACGGTGGCGGGGGTGATTTCATACACTCCCTTCTTTTCCTCTGCAAAATGGCAGTCCCTGTTTTTCACCGCCACCACTTGGGGAGTGCTCCCTTCGTCGGCGATTAGTTCGCAGAAGTTTGTGCCCATGTGCGCCACCCTTTCGTCTGCGTAACTGCAGTAGATGAGTTGGGGCTTAGGGGCATCTTGAGCCATCAGCGAGGCGGCTCCCATCAAGAATGCGAAAAGTATTTTTGTCCTTGTCATGGCTTTTATTGTTAAAGGCAATGTCCTTATGGCTTGTTGTTCTGATTAGGTGGCGAAGATAATCATTTTTTTTCTATAAAATGGCATTTCCCACAAATAAAATGAGGGATGCACCCTTGGCGGTGCATCCCTCATTTGGGCGCATCTGGATAGATTATTTTTGTTTCATGACAATATCGACGATACTCATGACGTCGGCAATGGAGATTTCTCCGTTTTCGTCGATGTCGGCATTGTCGAAGACGAAGCCTTCCGAGTCGTTCTGGAGCACGAAGTTGACGGTGAGCATAATGTCGGCCACGCTTACTTCACCATCGCCGTTGGCATCGCCTTTCAGTGGCTTTGTCTCCTCTTCCACCACTTTGTGGTAGAGCATGACATTGTCCTGGCCACTGGAATAGCATGAGAAGATGGGCTGTCCATTGTTGATGTTGAACTTCAATTTGTTGCGGCTGTTGTCGCCGCAGAAACTGATTTCTGCTGTTTGGCCAATGGAGATGGTAGCGGTGGCGTTGTCATCGTAATCAACCTCTGTCCGCAGGTAATTCTTGCTGGATGAGGCGGCATAGAGGTAACCCGTACCCACATAGAAAAGCCATTTGTCGCCGCTGCTCTCAAGTGTGATGTCCTGCACGTCGTCGTTGCCGGTGATGGTGCCATCGGAGTTCATCGTCACTTTCGTGGCTGCGCGGTTGTTGGTGTTCTGGGTGGTGCTGAGGGCGTAGTAGGTGTTGCCGTCGTGACTGCCCACGATGATGTATTCTT
This sequence comes from uncultured Prevotellaceae bacterium, assembly GCA_946415525.1. Classification (GTDB taxonomy): domain Bacteria; phylum Bacteroidota; class Bacteroidia; order Bacteroidales; family Bacteroidaceae; genus Prevotella. Next base: position 14,340 of record CAMKSZ010000031.1, read on the forward strand.
CTCCTGCTTTAAGTTCGTCGGTGCTTTCCACAAGCACATACTTCGTTTCACCAGTGTTGACTGCTTCTTCCACGGTCAATGTGTACGAAGCCTCGGCTTCGTTGTAATAGGCATTGCCAGCGAACGAGGCGGTGATAATGGTAGTGCCTATGCCTACGAGGGTCACCATGCCTGTAGTGGCATTAATGGTTGCCACATCGTTATTACTGCTCGTGTAAGCCACGGATATGCCTTCTGGGTCGGTGGTCAGTGTCGGGGCTGTAAAAGGTTGGCCGAGAATGCCCGTGGCAGAAGTGGCACTGAATGTCAGAGTGGCATCCTGCTTGGTGGGTGTTGGAGTGCCATCGTATTCAATGTAGATTTGTGCGTAGAGCATCGAAACGTTGGTGGCGCTCGTATAGGTGGTGAAACGGGGGGTATTCACGTTGTACAGCATGGTGCCGTAGTTGCCGAAAGAGAGTGTTACCCCGTCGTTGACCTCTTGGAGTGTCCAGGTGTTGGCATCGGAACTGTAGTTTACGTTTTTGGCGGATTCTGCGTAGAGGTATTGTCCGTCGCTGTTGGCCAAACTGTATGAATTGCCACTGCCTTCGAGGGTGAAGACGGTCACGTCGTCATTGATGGTGATGATGTCGTCTTCCACGGTGACATCGGTGGGGAGGAGGTAATTGTTCCTGCCGCTGTAGAGGCTGCCGGCAGCCACTTGCTTGTCGCCGCGTGCGATGATGCAGCGCTTGCCGTCGGTGATTTCGTCTATCGAGGTGGCGAGTTTGAAGGTGTTGGCGTCGGTCGCAGCACCTGAACGGATAGTGTATTTGGCTGTGGCGACGCCACTCTCTTCGCCATTGGCAATGGCGATGGCCTTGATGGTAGTGGTCTGCTCGACGGTGATGGGTTCTGAGTAGATGGTGCTGGAGACAGTCGGTGTCGTGCCGTCGATGGTGTAGTGGATGACGGCTCCTTCCGTTTCGCAGTTGATGATGACGGTTTGTGCTTCAGCATAGGTGCCGGCAGCAGGTGAGAATGTGGGTGTGGCGACGTTGTACAGCCCGACGAATTTGAACGAGATGGTGCCGTCGCCATTTTGTGTGATATTCTCCACCGATGAGTCGAGGTAGTAACTGCCGTCGCTATTTTTGTTGAAGAGTTTTGCGGCAGGTGTTGTCGTCTTTCCGAATGCGTTCACACTGCTATAGGGGAATGGGTCGTTGGCCAAACCCTTTAAGTCTGTATATTTATATTTGTTGTCGGCGGGTATCCATGTCATGCGTTGGTGTGAGGGGTCATCGTTGGGTGTGTTATTTTCCCAAGAGGTCTTGTCGTAATCGACATGCAGGATGAGCAGTCCCTTGCCGGGGAGCGAAGCGTCCCATCCTGTGAGTTGGCGGTTTTCTAACAGGAAATACTCGTTGCGATTGCCGTTGTTGTAGATGATGTAACTTTCGCCGTCATCCTGCAAACTCTTCATGCCCGTCACGGTTTTCGTGGCTGATAGTACAATGGGCTCTTTCCACCCAGCCACCCAGCGTTCATAACTGGTGTAGCCTGCCGGCTGGAAACTGTTGCCGTTGTAAGAGCCGTAGTCCATCAGGTCCCATCTGTCCATTCCTTGTCCGCCACTGTCGTCGGTGTCGTAGAAGTCGGGATAGCCCAGGCAATGGCTGAACTCATGGCACATGGTGCCGATGCCTGCTATGGTGCCTGTTGAACCATCGAGTTCCGCTCCGCAGGCATAGGTGTCGATAAAGACATTGTCCAATTTCTGTCTGCCGCTGCCGTCGCCGTATTCATTAGCGTCCGTCAGCGTCCATTCATGGGGCCAGATGGTGCTGGAACTGCCACCGTCTGCCTCGCCTTTGCCGGCATAGATTACGTACACTTGGTCCACTTCGCCGTCGCCGTCCCAGTCGTAGTCGGCAAAGTTGACTTGGTCATCGACCAATTTGAGTGCCTCTATCACCATGGTGGCAGGGTATTTGTCGTTGCCTCCCGAATCATTGGCACCGTAGTAGTAGTAGTCTCTTGACACTGTCACAGGACCGACAACATCGAATTCCAGTTCGAATTTCCCTTCGCTTTGCTTGTAGAAGTAGTCACGCACCGACCCCTTGAAATTGCCGTAAGAGAAGTCTTTTTCGTTGGTAATGCGTTGATAGAGGGCGTTGTTGTTACTGGCATTAAAACTCTTATTTTTGAAGTTGACGAGGATGACGATACCCTTTTTCTTGCCCGTATAGTTGCCCCACTGGCCCACTTTCCGGGGGGCTATGCGGTTTGAGCGACGAGCGTTGGCTTGGTGGCGGCGGGCTGCGGCCTTGGCAGAGAGATTGGCTCGGTCAACTGGTTGGTAGTTGCCGTCGTCGCCTTGCAGGTAGGCTTTGCCGTCGTCTCCTACCCAGTAATGTCCGTGCTCGTCACCCACGAGGCGTGCGGTCAGGGTGGTTCCGTTGGTGAGATTGATTTTTCGCGTCAGGCCCGGCTTGGCGGGCACGGCACTGGCCGAGAGCATGATTGCTGTGGTGGCGAGCATCAACAGCCCTCGTCTGAAAGTCTGGCTTAGTTTTTTCCCCATTTTTGTCTTTTTTATTGATTTGAAAAATAGTGTTGAATGTTGTAGATTGTTATTTTACGGCAATTTTCTTGCCATCGACAATGTAAATGCCCTTGGTCAGTTTCTCGCCGTCCACTCTTACGCCAGAAAGGGTGTAGGTGCCCTTTCGCTCGGGTTGTCGAACTTTCATTTCGACGATGCCGTCAGGGTCGTTATATTCCACATAGAGGTTGGCATACACGGTGATGTTGCCGGGCTGGCTGGTATAGGTGGTGAAACGTGGTGAACTGATATTGTAATGGATGATACCGAGGTTGCCATATTTCAAGATAACACCGCTCTTGTCTTCGATGAGGCTCCATGTCTTCTCAAGGCTTCCCAAGCGCAATGTCTTCGTGGTGAGCGAGTAGAGGTATTTCCCGTCCTCGTCGATGAGGGAGAAGGTGTCGCCAGTTCCACTGAGTGTGAAGACGCACACGTTGTCGCCAATGGTGATGATGTCGCCCTCTACCTTCACCGTCTCGGGGGAGAGGTAGGTGGTGGCCAATGGGCCGGCTGCCACCGAATGTTCCCCGCAGGCGATGATGCAGCGCTGGCCTTCGGCCAGTTCTGCAATTTTCTTTGCGAGACGATAGGTGGTGGATGTCGCTGTATCGGTCCGAATGGAGTAAGTGGCTGAGACGGGATCGCTGATCTCGTCGTTGGCCACGGCGATGGCCGTGAGGGTGGTGGTGTGTGCTATTTCGATGGGCTTGGTGTAGCGCGTGCTGGCAGTGGTGGGTGTCGTGCCGTTGGTGGTGTAGTAGATTTCTGCACCCTCTGTGCTACATTCTATGGCCACCGTTTGTGCCTCATGATAGACGCCTCCCTCGATGGAGAAGGTCGGATTGGCTATCGAGCGTGTCGCCTTAAACGTGAAGTCAATGGTCATGTCGGCATTTCGCTTGATTCCTTTCACCGAAAAGTCCATGTAGTTGGTGCCGTTGGCTGTCTTGTTATAGAACTTGGCTTCTGGTTGGGTCCATTTGCTGAAAGCATCCACTTGCCCGTAGGGGAAGGGGTCGTTGGCCATACCCGCCTCCGAGTAGTATTTGGTGCCTAAATAGGTGGTGTATTGGAATTTGTTGTCGGCTGGTATCCATGTCATTCGCTGGTGGTTGGAGGTGTCGTTGGGAGTGTTCGATTGCCAAGCCATGGCGTTGTAGTCCACTTGCAGGATGAGCAAGCCTTTGCCGGGGAGATGAATATCCCATCCGGTCGGCTCACGGTTTTCAAGCAGGAAATATTCATTCTTGTGTCCGTCATTGTAAATGATGTAGGTTTCTCCGTCGTCTTGCAGTGGCATCATACCTGTTACGATGGTGTCGGTCTTCAATTCGATAGGCTCTTTCCATCCTGCCTCCCAGCGCTCGTAACTGGTGTAGCCTGCTGGAACATAGCCATTGCCATTGTACGACCCGTTGTCCATCAGGTCCCAATAGCCCATGCCTTGTCCGCCACTGTAGTCGGTGTCGTAGAAGTCGGGAAATCCTAAGCAATGGCTAAACTCGTGGCACATGGTGCCGATGCCAGCCACCTTGCCTGTTGAACCGTCGAGTTCGCTGACGCAGGCGTAGGTGTCTATTTTTACGCCGTCGAGTTTCAACGCTCCAGTCCCGTCGCCGTAATAACCGGCCGAACTCAGTTGCCACTCGTGAGGCCAAACAGTGTTGGAGGCACCGCCGTCGGCTTCGCCTTTGCCGGCAAAGAGCACCAACACTTGGTCCACCTCTCCGTCGCCATCCCAGTCATAGTCTTTGAAATTAACCAGCGAGTCGGCCAGTTGACAGGCTTCTGATACCATCTCGGCGGGGTGCATGTCGTCACCGGAAGAGTTGTTCTTGCCGTAATAGGAATAGTTTTTCGATAGTTTCACAGGCCCGACTACGTCGAAGTCGAGTTCGAATTTTCCTTTGCTTTGGTCGTAGAAATAGTCGCGCATCGAACCAATGAATTTGCCTTCCGAGTATCCTATCTCGTTGGCGATGCGGTCGAAAAGCACGCTGTCGTTGCCTTCCTTGAAGGAAAGGGCGCTGAACTCGGTGAGGATGATAACGCCTTTCTTCTTGCCGAAGTAGCCTTTGACTTGGTTGGCTTGATTGACTTGGTTGGCCTTGCGTGGTGCTGCTCTGCGGATGCGAAGTTGATTGGCTTGTGCACGTTGAGCCTTTGCCTTGTTGTTGATGGCTTTGATGTCTGCCAAGGAAAAGATGTCCTTGCCTTGTTGGTCGATATATGCTTGGCCATCGTCGCCGAGCCAATAGTGGCCAAACTCATCGCCCACGAGGCGGGCAGATATGGAGGTGCCGTCGGCGAGACTGATACGGCGAATGAGTCCCGGTTTGGCCGGAACGGCATTGGCGCAAAGAGTGGAAAAGACCAGGACTATCGAAAGTGTGCAGCGGCGCAATATGTCTGCAAAAAACATTCCTTTTTTCATTTGTTGTAGGTCTGAAGATTCTTATTTACTGGATTGAAAAATATAGAATATCGGCATTCTCCGCCTATTGGCATGTGGACAATGGGATAAGTTCGGCAAAGGTAATAATAATTAGGGTGTTAGGCAAAGAATTAATCAATATTATTCTTTTTTTAGGATTCTTTTTGTCGAATTGACTGAAAACTACGATTATACATTACTTATTCTCGCCTTTATTGGCTTGGGCGCAACAAGGGGTGCCCAATGTATGGGAAATGCAGTCTTAATGGCTTTCAACAATAGTTTTTTGCCTCTATTGTAAAATAATTCATTATTTTTCGCTTACTTTGCAGGAAAAAGAGCAGACAGCCCATGAAGAAATCCCTTTTCGCCCTCCTTGCCATGTTTTGGGCATTCGGGGCTACGGCACAAGATGCCGACTATAGCAAGATGTCGTCGATGATTCGTCGCCTCACTCTCGAACAGCGTGCAGAGATGCGAAGGGCGCCCGGCAGACACGGTGGCGAAGTGTGTGCTTTCGTCCGCATTGACGGTCGGCAGACGCTCGGGGGCGATGGTCGACAGGTGCTCGTCGATTTGGGTTGCCAACCGCTGGCGCAGTTTGGCGACATTTTCATTGCCAGCATCCCCAAACGTCGGTTGGGAGCGCTCTCGCTGCATCCTTCTGTGATGCGTATCGAGGCGCGTCAGGGCAACTCCATCCATATGGATACCACCACCGTGCTTATGGGGGGCGCCCGTGCTCATCAGGGCGATGCACTGCCCCAGGCTTTCACAGGACGAGGCGTGGTCGTGGGTGTCGAGGATATCGGCTTCGACCTCACCCATCCCAATTTTTATGACGCCTCCCTTTCCGAGTATCGCATCAAGCGTTTTTGGGACTTTCTCGCCATCGACACGCTCGATCGAAATCTCTATGTAGGTGCCGATTACACCACAGAGCAAGCCATCAAGGCTTGTGCTCATTCCCGCGATGCCGACATCATCTCACATGGCACCCATACCCTGGGGTCCGCTGCTGGCAGTGGTTACGATACTGCCTATCGTGGCATGGCGCCTTGCAGCGACATCTGCATCGTCTCCAATGCTGTTAGCGAGGATGTCGCATTGATCGACTCTGCCGATATCGACAAGTTTACCTATGCCACCGACGCTCTCGGTTTTAAATACATCTTCGACTATGCCGACTCGGTAGGAAAGCCTTGTGTGGTGTCATTCAGCGAAGGGTCGGCGATGGATTTCCGAGGCGATGACGTGCTCTTCTATTCCGTTCTCGATAGTCTCACCGGCCCAGGACACATCCTCGTCGCTTCGGCTGGCAACGATGGGCAGCAGACGACTCATGTTCGCAAGCCTGCTGACATGGAGCGAGCCACTGTAGCCATCATGTCCAACGGGTCGGCTGCTTATTTCTCTGCTCGCGGTGCGACCGACGATTACAAACTGCTTCTGACTCTTCCTGGCGACGATGGGCAGACCGAGTACCGCACCCTCAGCGTTGAGGCGATTTATGCCATGGCCGACTCGCTGCTCACCGACACTCTTATGGTGGGCACTAAGCCCTATTATATCACTGTCACCTGCTACCCTTCATGCTTTGACGATAGTCAGAATGTGATGGAGGTGGTGCTACAAACCGACAAACGGCTTGGACTCGACTACTATACCTCCGTTGACCTCATAGGACTTGGCTGCGAAGTGGAACTATTCCGAGGTTCTGGCTATCTCGTCCCCGCTATCAGTTCTTTGGGCGACCATGACTATTCCATCCATTCACCAGGCAGTGCGCCTTCGGTTGTATGCGTGGGGGCTACAGGCTATCGGACGGGGTTTGTCAACTACCTTGGCGAGTACTGCGAATATGCCATGGGTACCTCGGGCGAGCGCAGTGCCTATTCATCGGTAGGGCCCACCTACGACGGTCGCATCAAACCCGACGTAATGGCTCCCGGCACCAATGTTATCTCTTCCTATAGCAGTTATTATTTGGAGGCTCGACCCGATGCCTCGGATATCCGTTCCGATGTGGTTCATTTCGATTTTCAAGGGCGCACCTATGCTTGGAATGCCAATAGTGGCACATCCATGGCCACGCCAGTAGTGGCGGGAGCCATTGCCTTGTGGCTGGAGGCAAAGCCCGACTTGGCGCCGGAGGATGTGATGGAGGTTATCGCTGCCACTTCGCGCCGTCATGACCCTTCGCTTTCCTATCCCAATAACCTTTATGGTTATGGGGAAATCGATGCTTACGGCGGATTGCTTTATCTTCTTGGCATATCGCACGTCGAGGGTCTCGATACAAGACAGCCGTCGGCTGTGTCATTCGCCATGCAAGGCGACAAACTCACTGTCATGCTCCCCGAGAATGTCGATGTTCCTGTCGGTGTGAGGGTTTACGCTGTTTCTGGTTCCCTCTTGCGACAATTCAGCCTAAAGCCTGTTGGCGGATGCTTCGCTTTGTCCTTGAGCGACCTGCC
>CAMKSZ010000032.1 GCA_946415525.1 uncultured Prevotellaceae bacterium
TGAGGATGGTGGTGGAACCAGTGGGAGTGGGAACGCGCTGAGCGGAACCGATGAGTTTGCCGTTGAGTTCGGGGATGACGAGACCGATGGCCTTGGCAGCACCAGTCGAGTTGGGCACGATATTCTGAGCACCTGCGCGTGAACGGCGGAGGTCACCCTTGCGCTGCGGACCGTCGAGGATCATCTGGTCGCCAGTGTAGGCGTGGATGGTGGACATGATGCCCGAGCAGATGGGAGCGTAAGCGTTGAGGGCGGCAGCCATAGGAGCCAAGCAGTTGGTGGTGCAGGAAGCAGCGGAGATAACGGTATCCTCCGGAGTCAGCGTGTTGTGGTTCACATTGTAAACGATGGTGGGCAGGTCCTTGCCAGCGGGAGCGGAGATGACAACCTTCTTGGCACCAGCCTGGATGTGTGCAGAAGCCTTCTCCTTTGATGTGTAGAAACCAGTGCACTCGAGCACGACATCAACACCCAGTTCGCCCCAAGGAAGTTCAGCAGCATTGGGCTTTGCGTAGATGGTGATTTCCTGTCCGTCAACGATGATGGAGTTCTCAGTAGCCTCGACAGTGTGCTTGCCTTCGCCATACTTGCCGGCGAAACCACCCTGAGCGGTGTCATACTTGAGCAGGTGAGCGAGCATTTTCGGGCTGGTCAGGTCATTGATAGCCACTACTTCATAACCATCAGCCTCAAACATCTGACGGAAAGCGAGACGACCGATACGGCCGAATCCATTGATAGCAATTTTAATCATTTTTTAAAAATATTACTTTTAGGGTTGAAAAATAAAATAATCTTATCTTTTAATTCGGGTTTTATGCACACTTGATACCAAAACATTCAAAAGTTGAGTTCTTGTGGCAAATTTTTTCTTATTTTTTTCTTATTTGCGTGCAAAGTTACAATTTTTTTTCTAATTTTGCATCGGAAATAAGTATTAATAAATTTAAAATCATCGATTGTAGTTATAAAAAAAACAAAAAAATGGTGGCGTTTTGCTTGTTTGCAAAATGAACTTTGCAAAATAGGCGAGAACGGTCATTATTTGGCAGAATATTCAACATTTGTTTCACTTTAAAATATTAGTATTATGGGATTTTTTAAAGAATTCAAGGAGTTTGCCATGAAAGGCAACGTGATGGACATGGCTGTCGGTGTAATCGTCGGCGGTGCATTTGGTAAGATTGTCTCCTCGTTGGTTGACGACGTGCTCATGCCGCTGATCGGCATGCTGACAGGCGGCATTGACCTTTCGGGGCTGGAGTACAAAGTGATGCTTCCCGCCTTGGAGGAAGGTGGCGAGCCGATTGCCGGAGCAGTCCTCAAATATGGAGCATTCATCCAGAACGTGATCGACTTCCTAATTATCGCCTTCTGTATTTTCTTGATGATCAAGGCTATGAACAAGTTGACCGCCAAGAAAGAGGAAGAGCCAGCACCCGCTCCCGAGCCCTCTGCAGAGGAGAAGTTGCTCACCGAGATTCGTGACTTGCTGAAAAAGAAATAATTTCAAGATTTAGGCGGACCTGACAGTCCGCCTTTTTTTGATAATAGGTTTTGTTATTTATGATATGTGAGAGACAACGAACATGCCTTTTTAGGTTGGGATTTGCATGTTTTTTCGTTTTTTTCTCTCATCTCGGCAAAATATTCGTAATTTTGCAGAAAATTTGAAAGTCATAAATAACAATTACCAAAATGAAAGTATTAGTTACTGGAGCCGCAGGGTTCATCGGCTCAAAAATCTGCTACCTGTTGGCTGAAAGAGGCGACGAGGTGGTGGGCCTTGACAACATCAACGACTATTATGACGTCAGACTGAAAGCCGGTCGTTTGCGCGAACTTGGCATCTCCACCGACGACCAATGCAATATCCCCTGGCATGAGATGCAGCAGAGCAGCATTTACGGACAACTGCGCTTCGTGCGCATGGGCATAGAGGAGAAAGAAGCCCTCGACCAACTTTTCGCCGATGAGCATTTCAACAAGGTGGTCAATTTGGCCGCCCAAGCCGGTGTCCGCTACTCCATCACCAATCCCTACGCTTACCTGACCAGCAATCTCGTGGGCTTCCTCAACATATTGGAGTGCTGCCGCAACTTCCCCGTCGAGCACCTGCTCTATGCCTCGTCGAGTTCTGTCTATGGACTCAACTCCAAGGCCCCCTTCTCCGAGGACGACAAGGTGGACGCACCGGTGAGCCTCTATGCCGCCAGCAAGAAGTCGAATGAATTGATGGCACACAGTTACAGCAAACTTTACGGCATTCCCGCCACCGGCCTGCGCTTCTTCACCGTCTATGGCCCGTGGGGGCGCCCCGACATGGCACCCATGCTCTTCGCCAGCGCCATCTCCCAAGGCAAGCCCATCAATGTTTTCAACAACGGCGACATGATTCGCGACTTCACCTATATCGACGACATCGCCGCCGGCACCATCCTTTGCCTCGACCAGCCCCCCGTGGCTGAGCGATGCCCCAACGGCGTGCCGATGCGGGTATATAACATCGGCTGCTCCAACCCCGTCAAGTTGATGGACTTCATCAGCGAGATAGAGGGAGCATTAGGCAAGGAGGCCGAAAAAGTAATGAAACCCATGCAACCCGGCGACGTCTATATGACCAATGCCGACACCACCCGTCTGGAGACGGAGATTGGCTACAAGCCGAAGGTTCGCCTGCACGAAGGCATCGGCAAGTTTATCGAGTGGTATCAGTCGGACAAGAACCCCTTGAGGTAGAGCGGGGATTGCTGAGTTTAAAGGAGTTTGGGAGTTTGGGAGTGTAGGAGTTTAGACATTACTCTTTTTGACTTCTTCCTCTATCAACGAGGAGTATTCTGGACTATTGTCTAAACTCCCAAACTCCTACACTCCCAAACTCCTTATTTTATTCCACCACCAGGTTTTTCACCACGCAATTGTCTATCAGACTGGCATCGAAGGCCTTCTTCTCGTCGCGCACGTTGATGTTCTCGAAGACGAAGTCGGTGAGATGGTATTTGTCCGACTTGCCAACGTCGAAGAAGTTCTTGCAGTTCATGTTGATATTGCGCATGACGATGTTGTTGCAAGTCGATAACGGCATGTCTTCACGATCCTCGGGCTTGAAGAATTGCGTCCAAGGCCTGACGACCAGGAAACTGCCACAATTACCCTCGATGTTCTCCACCGTGACATACTCGTAATGCTGCGGCGTGTCGGGGCGCATCTTGAGCCACAGCACGCGGGTGGCGTCGGTCACCTTGCAGCGGCGCAGCACCACATTCTTATCATAGAGCGACTCGCTGCCAAGCGTCAGGCAGCCATGCACCTTGCCATAGGTGCAGTCCTCAATGATGATGTTGTAGTTGGGACCGTTGTTGGGGTCCTTGTCAGCCCAAGTGCCCTTGCCGCCCTTCAGCACCACGGCATCGTCGTTGACGCTCATGTAGCACCCCTTCACCAACACGTCGTGGCAGACATCGAGGTCGATGGCATCGCTGCTCGGCGCCTTCACGCCCGAGGTGGGCGAGAAGATGTAGCAACCGAGGAAGCGGACATGGTCGCTGCGATAGACATGGTTGGTCCAGAACGGACTGTTGATGAGTCGCACATCCTGGACAGTGACGTTTTTGCAGTTGGAGATATAGGTAAGGCGGGGCCTCATCGCCTCCAAATTGGTGCACTGGCGGTTGTACTCCCTGCGAATCCAGAACTCCTCCCAATAGTTATACCCATTGCCGTCGATGGTACCGTGGCCGGTGATGGTGAAGCCATCAATGCCGTCGGCATTCACCAACGCAGCGAAATACTTGAGCGACTGCCCCTCCATGCGGGTATCTACGATTTTAAAGTGGCGGATACGGTCGGAGCCTTTGAGGCGCCCCCCCTCTGCCACATGCAGGTGAGTGCCCTTCTTGAAAAAGAGCGACCCACTCAGGAAAGTTCCGCGAGGAATGACCACCACTCCCCCGCCCTCTTGCGCAGCGCGGTCGATGACGGCCTGCAGCGCCTCTGTCTGCACGACGGTGCTGTCGGTCTTCACGCCATAGTCTGTCACCACATACTGTTTCCCCAGCGTGGCGACATCCACTTTGGCAGTATCGCTAAACCAAGCCGGAATGGGCGAACCATCAGGAAACACGGCAGTCTTCACTTTCTTCTTGGCATCGGCCGACACGACGACCATGCCCATCATAATCATTAAAAAAAGTATTCTCTTCATTTGTCAAGTAGATTTTTGCAAAAATAAGCAAAAAGAGGCATAATCAGACACCAAAAGCCATTTTTTTTCATGAAAAACCAATTATATCAAGTTTTTTGCCTAACTTTGTTGTTTAATAGCGGAATGAAGGGCTTCCCATCCCCGGATTTTCCCATGCGATTCGTCAGCGACAGCAATATCATCAACTATCAACAATATGAAAGATTTCTTTAAAATGGTTTTCGCCACGATGGTGGGCATCCTATTGTTCTTCATCATCATCGGCATTTTTAGTGTCATGTGCATTATGGGCATAGTAGCCTCGGGCAGCAGTGTCAAGTCCATCGACGACAACAGCGTCATGGTGCTCAACCTCACCGGTTCACTCGACGAGCGAGGTGGCGGCAGCCTCATGGCACGACTGCAAGGCGAGTCGGAGTCAATAGGTCTCGACGATGTGCTCAGTGCCATCAAGAAAGCCCAGAACAACGACGACATCAAGGGCATCTACATCGAGTCCGGCATGTTCTCCCCCGACTCCTATGCCTCGCTGCAAGCCATCCGCCGTGCCCTCACCGAATTCAAGAAAAGCGGCAAGTGGATTATCTCCTATGGCGACAGTTATTCCCAACCCGCCTATTATTTGGCATCGGTGGCCGACAAGGTGTATATCAACCCCGAAGGCATGTTGGACTGGCATGGCATAGCCTCGCAACCCTACTTTTTGAAGGACTTGATGGCCAAGTTTGGCGTAAAGATGCAACTCGCCAAGGTGGGCACCTATAAGAGCGCCCCCGAGATATTCACTGCCGACCACATGAGCGACGCCAACCGCGAGCAAGTCACCGCCTATATCAACGGCATTTGGGAGAACATACTCAAGGAGGTCTCCGCCAGCCGCAAGATTTCCATCGACTCGCTCAACGTCTATGCCGACAATCTCATCACTTTCAACGACACCAAGACACTCATTGCCAAGAAAATGGTCGATGGCGTGCTCTATACCGACCAAGTGAAAGACGAGGTGAAGAAACTGTTGAAAATCGGAAGCGATGACGACATCAGCCAATTGGGCCTCGCCGACATGGCCAGCGTGAAGGGAGACGACGACGACGGTGACGAGATTGCCGTCTATTACGCCTACGGCGACATCGTCGATAGCAGCCCCAGCAACCCCATGAGCCAAGGCAACGTGATCAATGCGCAGATAGTGTGCAAGGACCTTGAGAAACTCGCCGACGACGACAACGTGAAAGCCGTGGTGCTGCGCGTGAACAGCGGCGGCGGCAGCGCCTACGCCTCGGAGCAAATCTGGCACCAGGTGGAGATGCTCAAGAAGAAGAAGCCCGTCGTGGTGTCGATGGGCGGCATGGCAGCCTCTGGCGGCTACTACATCAGTTGCGGCAGCAACTGGATTGTCGCCGAGCCTACCACCCTCACCGGCAGCATCGGCATCTTCGGCATGTTCCCCGACTTTAGCGGACTGCTCAAGGACAAGTTGGGTGTGCGCTTCGACGAAGTGAAGACCAACAAGAACAGTGCCTTCGGTTCGATAGCCCGCCCCTTCAACGAGGAGGAGATGAGTTATCTCAACACCTATATCGACCGTGGCTACAAACTCTTCCGCAAGCGCGTCGCCGACGGGCGCAAGTTGAGCATCGATGATGTGGAGAAAATCGCCCAGGGCCACGTATGGCTCGGACAGGACGCCTTCAAGAACAAACTCGTCGATCAACTCGGCGGTCTTGACGCCGCAGTGGCAAAAGCCGCCAAACTGGCAAAAATCGACGAATACTACACCGCCTCCTATCCCGAGATGCCCGACATGTTCGAGCAACTTCTCTCATCGGCGGAGAGCAACACCGGCAGTTATCTCGACAAGGCGATGCAGGAAGCCCTCGGCGACCTTTACGGTCCTGTGCAACTGATGCGCACCATCAACCGCCAAAACGCCATCCAGGCCCGCCTGCCCTTCGTGCTCAATCTGCGATAGGCATGACCATCCATCGTTGGCTGCTGCCAGCCAGTTGGCTCTACGGACTCGGCGTCCGTCTGCGCAACCGGCTCTTCGACCTCGGCGTGCTTCGCAGCCAGTCGTTCCCCATCCCCGTGATCTCCGTCGGCAACCTCGCCGTGGGAGGCACGGGGAAAACCCCACATGTGGAATACCTCCTGCGCCTATTGCTGCCCTCGTGGCGGACGGCGGTGCTCAGTCGGGGCTATCGGCGCAAGACAAGCGGATTCGTCATGGGCACGGCATCTTCGACAGCCGAAGACATCGGCGACGAACCGATGCAGATAAAGGAGAAGTTCCATGAGGCGACGGTGGCTGTCGATGCCAACCGCTGCGAAGGCATACGCCTGCTCATGTCCCGCACCGACGCACAAGTGGTGGTGCTCGACGATGCCTTTCAGCACCGCTACGTGCATCCCGGACTGAGCATCGTCCTCATCGAGTATGAACGGCTGAAAGGCGACCGACTGCTGCCTGCCGGAAGGCTTCGCGAACCCCTATCGGGGATGCGCCGTGCCGACATCGTGATGGTGACCAAATGTCCCGACCAACTGACAGCCGCCGACATCGAAAGCGCCGAGCACGCCGTACGCCGCCACTCGCAACAACCAGTGTTCTTCTCCGCCACCGCCTACCAAGACGTCATTCCCGTGGGAAAGGAGAGACACACGCCCGCCGCTTGGGAAGGCAACGTATTGCTCATCACCGGCATCGCCAACCCCACCCCGCTACGGGCTGAAATCGAGCGGAGGGGCGCCAAGGTGACCCATCTCTCCTTCGGCGACCACCACTCCTTCAGCGAGGCCGACATCCGGCACATCAACGAGGCGTTCGGCACTCTGCCCCACCCCAAGATGGCCGTCACCACGGAGAAAGACGCCGCCCGACTTGCCAACATCAAAGGACTGGACGGCGACGTGGCACAAGCACTCTACCAAATGCCCATCCGCGTGCGCATCCTCAAAGATGCCGCACGGTTCGACCAACTGGTGACCGATTATGTGACAACAACCCTCAAACGATAAGAAAAACCTTAAAGTTCCAACAACTATGTACAAGAAAATACAAGAGACCGCAGCCTGGATCAAGTCAAGAATCCACACTGCCCCGAAGACCTGCATCGTGCTTGGCACGGGCCTCGGCCAACTGGCCAAGGAGATTACCGACCAAATAGAGTTCCCCTACTCCGACATTCCGCATTTCCCCGTCTCCACCGTCGAGGGACATGCCGGCAAACTCATCTTCGGACGATTGGGCGGCATCGACATCATGGCCATGCAAGGCCGCTTCCACTACTACGAGGGCTACTCCATGAAAGAGGTGACCTATCCCGTGCGCGTAATGTACGAGTTGGGCATCAAGACGCTCTTCGTGTCGAACGCCGCCGGCGGCATGAACCCGCAGTTCAGCATCGGCGACGTCATGGTCATCACCGACCATATCAACCTCTTCCCCGAGCATCCACTCAACGGTCCCAACTTCCCCACCGGTCCGCGCTTCCCCGACATGCACGAGACCTACGACCACAAGTTAGTGGAAGAGGCCGACGCCATCGCCCGTGAACAAGGCATCAAGTTGCAGCACGGCGTCTATGTGGGCGTGCAAGGACCGACTTTCGAGACGCCAGCCGAATACCGCATGTACAGAATCCTCGGCGGCGACGCCATCGGCATGAGCACCGTCCCCGAAGTCATCGTTGCCCACCATTGCGGCATCAAGACTTTCGGTGTGAGCATCATCACCGACTTAGGCGGCTTCGACGAGGCCGTGGAGGTGAGCCACGAGGAAGTGCAACAGGCAGCCAACATAGCACAGCCCATCATGGCCGAACTGATGAGGCAAATGATACAAAGGGCCGAAAAACAACAATAGACGATGGAAATAGCACAATTAGGCGAATTCGGGCTTATCAAGCACCTCACCCAAGACCTCAAGCCGAAAAACGAATCGACACGCACGGGCGTGGGCGACGACTGCGCCGTGATGCACTATCCCGACAAGGAGGTGCTCGTCACCACCGACATGCTCATGGAAGGCATCCACTTCGACCTCACCTATATCGACCTGAAGCACTTGGGCTACAAGTCGGCGATGGTGAACATCAGCGACATCTTCGCCATGAACGGCACCCCCCGCCAAATGGTGGTGAGCATCGCCCTCGGCAAGCGGTTCAAGGTGGAGGACCTGGAAGAGTTCTACAGCGGCTTGCGCATCGCCTGCGACAAATGGGGCGTCGATATCGTGGGAGGCGACACCACCACGTCGATGACAGGACTCGCCATCAGCATCACCTGCATCGGAGAGGCTGACGCCGCCGACATCGTCTATCGCAAAGGGGCAAGCGACACCGACCTCATCTGCGTGAGCGGCAACTTAGGGGCAGCCTACATGGGACTGCAACTGCTCGAACGCGAGAAAAGAGTCTATTACCAACAGGTGGAGGAAGCACGCAAGGCAGGCAACCAAGCCACCCTCAAGGAACTCGCCCATTTCCAGCCCGACTTCGCCGGCAAGGAATACCTGATAGAGCGCCAAATCATGCCCGAGGCAAGGGGCGACATCATCGCCCGTCTGCGCGAGATGAACATCCGCCCCACGGCAATGATGGACATCAGCGACGGCCTGAGCAGTGAACTGATGCACATCTGCAGCCAGAGCGGGTGTGGCTGCCGCCTATTCGAGAAGAGCATCCCCATCGACTACCAGACAGCCATCATGGCAGAGGAACTGAACATGAACGTGACCACCTGCGCCCTCAACGGCGGCGAAGACTACGAACTACTCTTCACCGTGCGCATCGGCGACTATGAGAAGATAGAGCAGATGGAAGACGTGCGCCTCGTCGGCCACATCACCGATGCCTCACTCGGGCGCAAACTCGTCTGCCGCGACGGTACCGAGATGGAACTGGTAGCCCAGGGATGGAATCCCTTGAAATGACAGAGGAAAGAGCATGAACGCCCATAAAAAAATCCGCAACCTTGCGAGGCTGCGGATTTTTTATAGGATTGGGAGAGTCGTTACTTCACGAGCACTTTCTGGCCGTTGATGACATAGACACCCGGAGCAAGGCTGCGGAGAGTGGCTTTGTTGGCCTTCGTAGCGACCTTCTGGCCGGAGAGGTTGTAAACGTCCACCGACTTGCCTGCCACGGAAATGGCGTCAATGCCTGTAGCCTCGCCGGCAGCAAGATGGTTGGTGAGCAGGTTCATGGGGTTGCCATTCTCCACACGGATGTAGCAGCGAGTGGCAAAGAAGCCAGAAGTAATGGTCTCGTCAACCTTCGTAAACTTAGCCTCGGCGTTGTCCTTTGCCAGCACGCCATAGCATCCCTTGCCGTCGAACTGCTTCTGGGCGCATGCCATCGTGACGGTCGTGCCCTTGTCGGAGAAGGAAACCGCGGCAGGAGCATCGGAGATGAGGGCAAGTTTGGCGATGCGCTTGTTGGCATTCTCGCCGTTATACCAAAGGATGTAGGGGACGTTGGCCTCCATGCCCTGGGCCTTGCAGTCCTGGAAGTTGAGCACCATGTCCTTGCCTACGCTCTCCACGCCCACGAGGCGCTCCAAGCGGCAGTCGCTGCCAAAAGCCTCGTTCATCTCGTCTTCACTGAGTGCGAAGGGCAGGGAGAACGTGTTCCATCCGTGGAAAAGATAGCGTGTGACAGTGACTTTGCACTCCTGTCCGTCGTATTTTTGCAGGTTGGTGCCAGCATACGTGCTGAGTTGTAACGCTTGTTGTGCGCTTGCTGTGATGGCCATGAGGGTCATCAAAGCGACAAAGTAGAATTTCTTCATAATCTGGTGTTTTTAGAATTATGGATTAAGTTGTATTACAATTTCGCGTTTTCAAGTTGTGCAAAGTTAAGAAATAAAAGAATACGCTCCAAACTTTTTTCACTTTTTTTGTTGTCATCTTCGCATGGGGTGATAGAAACAAAGGAGATAAAAGTCTTTACCATCAAGACTTGATTTATTCAACATGAACGACCAAAGGAGGGAACTGCTCAAAAATTCGCGCATCTACCATTGGATGCGCAACGTGGCACGTTACATGGACCAATACTATCTCGACGGCATCGCCGGACTTGTGCCTGGCGGTTTAGGCGACACGGCGGCGGGTTTCTTCGCCTTGGTCCATGTCTATTTCAGCCTATTCAAGTTGCGCTCCATCCCTCTCACCTTAGCCATCGCCAACAATGTGTTGCGCGACATCTTGATGGGCTTGCTGCCTTTTTTCATCGGCGACATCATCGACTTTCTCAACAAGGCCCACGTGAAAAACATGGCGCTCATCGACGGTTTCCTCAACAACGACAAGGCCATCGTCCACGAAGTGAACCGCAAGGCCTTTTGGTCCGCCATCGTCCTGCTGTTGCTCCTTGCCGCCATTGTCGCCATGGTCTATTTCCTGATATGGCTCACCAAGGCATTGGGCACCATGTTGTTTTCGTAATGAGCATCATGTGAAAAGGCATATATTTAGTTGTATGTCGCGCTCAACAGGCGCCATAATGTTAACAAACATTAAATTCACGTTTTTTTTTGCTGAAATAATTGTGGAATGAAAAAATCTCCGTACCTTTGCAACCGCAAAACGAAAGAAATGGTGCCTTAGCTCAGTTGGTAGAGCATCGGACTGAAAATCCGTGTGTCCCCGGTTCGATTCCTGGAGGTACCACTCCTCCTTTCATTAGCCCGGTAAATGGTTTCGGCCATCGCCGGGTTTTTTCATGCCCGAAATTCCCTACCAAGCCATGGTTTTGTCATCCCTTCGCCTATAAATCCGCCACTTCGACAACGGTGAGCACACCGTCTGCGACACGAAAACGAACGTCGCGGCCCTTGAACGGCATGCCATACACCCGTTCTGGGTCATCGTGATAATGCGGACGGGGGTCGAGCGAGAGGAGTTGGGTGAGCGTGGCGATGTCGTCGGAACCAATCAAGGCCTCCACTTCAGGAAGGAACACCACCTCAAGACGGTGCCACGAACGCTCATCGACGAAACCGCTGCGCACCCCCACATGACTGTCGGCATACTCCACGTAAGGCTTGATGTCAAAGATGGGCGTGGAATCCATCAAGTCGGCACCTGCGACGCGGATGACAGGGCCTTCCAGCGTGTCGGGCACGACGGCGAGGACACGCACCGACGACAGACCGATGGGATTGGGACGGTAAGGAGAGCGGGTGGCAAACACGCCCACCGACTTGTTGCCACCCAACAAAGGCGGGCGCACCGTGGGCCTGGCTGCCTCGTGCCTATTGGCAGAGAAGCCCCAGAGGAGCCAAAGATAGTCGAAGCCCTCGATGCCACGGACAAAAGAGGGGTCGCGGTAGTCGGGCAAGAAGACGATTTCGCCGACCAGCGTCTCGACGATGCCGCTCTGTCGCGGCAAGCCAAACTTACTTGTCAGGGGCGAGCGGAAGGTGGCGATGGGTTTCAACAGCATGGCATCAGGCTTGAAGGACCGCCATGACCAGCATCACGAGCGTGGTGCAACCAAAAAGGCACAATGGGACAAAAACGTGGGCGACAGGGTTGGGCCTTTCTACACCCCCCCACCGCGACAGGCACCAACAGCCCACCGCCGAAAAGACAAAGCCAACGAGCATTCCCGCCATCACGTCGCCGAAATAATGAACACCGAGATAGAGACGGGAATAACAGGTGACAAAAGCCCAAACGAACATCACCACCGTGAGCCAACGATGGCGGAACAGCCAACATATAAAGAAGGTCAACGCCCACGTGTTGGCAGCATGCGCCGAAGGACAACTATAACTCTGCGGGCGATAGTCATCTACGACCAAGACGGCATCATGAATAGGATTGTCGAAGTCGCAAGGCCGCAACCGCTCAATCAATGGTCGTAGCACCGCCGAAGAAACCTGGTCGCAAGCCGTGATGAGAAGCGCCACCGCAAGGAGCAGGAGCAACGCCGTCCGCCAGGTGAAATTCCTCACGATGAGATAAGCCAGACCGACATAGAAAGGCACCCACGAGAAACGTGCACTGAACAGCGGCATGAAGACGTCGCAGAAAGAACAATGCAAAGAGTTGACCCAAAGCGTGAACTGTGTGTCGAAGTCGAGCCAATGCTGCGCCAAGGATGCCAATGCCGTTAATGCCATGAAACCGTATGGAAATGTAATATATTTTAGGCCTGTCAAGTATTTAAACCGCAAAAGTAATGCTTTCCGAGGGGATTTCAAAACTTCCACCCTGAAAAATGGAAGATTTTCCTTCATTTTAACGTTGCAAGTTCACTTTTCACCACTCTTTTTCGGAAATAATCGCCGCCGATGGCGATTAGATGACAAAAAATGACTACCTTAGCGGCGTGAAATCAACAATCATCGATTATCACCAAGGCTAAACGACAAAGAGCGATATGTTGTTCAACTCCACCCAGTTTCTGCTGTTCTTCCCCATAGTGTGCCTTCTCTACTTCTGCATCCCGTCTGCACGAGTGCGGGCGAGGAATTTGTTGCTGCTCGGGGCAAGTTATTTTTTCTACATGAACTGGGAACCCGCCTACGCACTGTTGTTGCTCACCAGCACCGCCATCACCTACTTCGCCGCCATCGGCATCGACCATTTCGGGGAACGCCGCCACAAACGGTGGTGCCTTGTGGGCAGTTTGGTGGCCAACCTTGCCATCCTGTTCCTATTCAAATACTACAACTTCATCGCATCCAACATCGAATGGGCGTTGCAAACCAGCGGTCTGGCCATCGACCTTCCGTCTTTCGGACTGCTGTTGCCCGTGGGCATCTCGTTCTATACATTCCAAGCATTGGGCTATTCCATCGACGTGTATAGGGGAGCGACGAAAGTGGAGCGCGACTTCGCCACCTACGCCCTGTTCGTCTCCTTCTTTCCCCAATTAGTGGCAGGCCCCATCGAGCGCTCCAACAACCTGCTGCCCCAGTTTAGGGAACGGCACCAAGTGGACTACGACAGGATGATGGGCGGCGCCAAACTGATGGTGTGGGGCTATTTCCTCAAACTGGCACTTGCCGACCGCTGCGGTCTTTACGTCGATTCCGTCTTCAACAATGTGCCGATGCACAATGGCGGGTCCTATTTGGTGGCCTCGCTGCTGTTCCCCTTCCAGATTTATGGCGACTTCGCCGGCTACTCCCTCATCGCCATCGGCGTGGCACGCGTGTTAGGCTTTCGGCTGATGGAGAATTTCCACCGCCCCTATTTTGCTTGCAGCATCGGCGAATTCTGGCACCGCTGGCATATCTCGCTCTCCACTTGGTTCAAGGATTATGTATATATCCCTTTGGGCGGCAACCGTGTGGGACGGGCACGCAATTATTTCAACCTGCTTGTCACGTTCGTTGTCAGCGGCATCTGGCATGGTGCCAACTGGACGTTTTTCTGTTGGGGCACCCTGCATGGCGCCTTGTTGTGCATAGAGAAAGCGTTGGGCATCGGCAAGCGGAGATACACGGGTGTGCGGAAATGCTGCCACTGGGCAGTGACCTTCGCACTCGTCTGCCTGGCCTGGGTGCTTTTCAGGGCCAACGACATGCACGATGCCGTCAGCATCCTGACGGGCATCTTCCTCCGTCCCGGCATGCCCGACATCACGTTCGCCATGTTCACCGAAATCACATTAGCCCTTGTCGCCCTCTTGGTGGTAGGCTGCAAGGAATGCATCGACGAGTTCGGCCTCCGCCCCCGTCTGTTCGTTCGTCATTCCACATTCGCCAACCATGCCTACATCGTGGCCATCATCGCGTATCTCCTGCTGTTTGGCGTCCTCGGCGGCGACCAATTTATCTATTTCCAATTCTAACCGCCCATGAAGAAACTCGCTTACAGCATACTGATTATCTTCGCCGCCCTCTTTGCCGTCGATAGGTTGGGCGGACTGGCGATGAAATGGGTTTTCGCCCACTCCAACGATGTGTTGGCGCCCAAACTCTGCTATATAGAGAAAGGTGTGGAAGAAGATGTCGTTCTCATGGGTGCCTCCCGCTGCCACCACCACTATCTCCCATCCGTCATCGGCGACACATTAGGCATGAGCGTTTACAATGCGGGCATTGGAGGCGCCAACAACATCTATTCGCACTACATCGTACTCTGCCATCTCTTGCAACGACACGCCCCAAAGGTGGTGTGCATGGAGGTGATGCCCACCGACTACTGCCAACAAGACGACGCTTTCTCCGTGGTCAGTTTCTTCGCCCCCCTCTTTGGCAACTGCGAAGCCGCCGATTCCATCTACTACTTGGCGGGCAGTCATTGGAAATACCAACTGTCGCATCTCTACCGCTACAACGCCAAAGCCTCTTCGAACGTGTGGGGACTGGTGCTCAACCGTCAGGGCGGCGGCGAACTGGGTTACATTCCCCTGCCCCGCCCGAATCAATTCCCGACGGAGGCAGAAGCCGAGGCCAAAGAGGAAACGGTCGATAGCCTCAAGTTACACTACTTGCAGCGATTCATCAACCTCTGCCAACAAGGCCACATCCAATTGGTTTGGATGGTCTCGCCGAAATTGACGAAAGTCTCGCCGTCGCACTACGACGTATTGAAGTCGCTCGCCCAGGCCAACGGCATCCCCTTTTTAGACTACCACACCCGAGGGCTATACCTCGACCACCCCGAGTATTTCAAGGACAGCAGCCACCTGTGGGACGAGGGCGCCAAAGTTTTCTCCTCGCTCTTTGCCCACGACCTAAAAGAATGCCTGAAGCAAATGAAAGATAACTACGAGCAGTGATGAAGGATGATATTAGGGTCCTTAGGGTCCTTAGGGTCCTTAAAGACCTTAGAGACCTTAAAGTCCTTAAAGTCCTTAAAGTCCTTAGAGACCTTAAAGACCTTTGTGCAAGGTATTATTTAAAAATAAATTTGGCATTTCGCTCACTTATTCGTAATTTTGTTGCGGGTATGCATGTTTAATCATATAATCATTAAGAATATGAGAAGGAAACTATTTTATAGCCTAAATGTCTTGATGCTCTTGACATTGACAACCATCTCCTGCGGTTTTCAGAAAAACCAGCCCTCGCCCTCCCCTTCCCCTTCAGCCGACCTCCCGGAGGTGGGAACGCTGACCGCATATTATGCGACAGAGGATTTTGCCGTTGGCGAAAACCAATATAAATCAGGGCAACTGATTTGCGACAGCAACGACCCTATCAACAGGATAGTGGACCTGAATGCCAATGCGTATAAATACGAGGGCGACGAAGGCGGCGAAACCTATTCATGGGAACTCCCCAAATCAAAGGTGAAGAAAGTGACATATAAAATGAGCCAGTTGCCGGTGAGCATGGTGGGCGAGAAAGCCGTGTTCAAATCCCAAGAAGGTCTCATCGCCACAATATTCAAGGCAGACATCAATGGCCACAAATTCTTTTCATGGGTGGATGGCGACAATGGTTTCAAAGCCGTCTATAACGAGGAAGAGACCCAACGCCACAAAGAATTTCTTGTCCTGAATGCAGAGTTTGTGCCCAGTTGGACGGACGAAACTCAAAAATGGGAAACGCCGATAAACACAAAAGACGGTTACATCGACATGTACCAAAACAACCGCTATTCCTTTGGCGAAGACACCGAAGACTGCAGGTATCGCGAGGGGTTGATAGGCATCGTCGAAGAGGAATGGGTGAACAAGGAAGGCTGGGAAGAAGCGGCTTACAGCGACGACGGCAAACTGTTGGTAGATCAATATAGCATCGACGGCAGCATCCCAGAATATTTTTCAGTCGCCTACATAGCCGACAAGGATGCACTCTATTTCAATGGAACGCTCTACTATCGGCAGCCCTAAAATAGTGTCACCGCAGCAGACGACACTTTTATTCCATGAAAATCACTTGCAAGTAGTGGAGCATTGGGAAAAAAGTAGTACATTTGCAAAACTAACGCCCCAGTCCTCATGACGACTGGGAAACGAAAAGAAAGACAAGAATCACCCATAAACATACACCACAATGTTTGGAATAGGCACACAAGAGTTGCTCGTCATCGCACTTATCGTCCTGCTGCTCTTTGGCGGCAAGAAAATCCCCGAACTCATGAAGGGTTTAGGCAAGGGAGTGAAGAGTTTTAAAGACGGCATGAAAGGCCTCGACGACGAGACGGACGAAAAACAAGACACGGACACGTTGAAAAAGGAATGAGCAACGAGACCGGTACTTTCTGGGACCACCTCGACGAGTTGCGCCACTGCATCCTCAAGGCACTGGCCGCCATCGTGGTGTTTGCCGTGGCGGCCTTTGCGTTCAAGCAACCGCTTTTTGACGTGGTGCTTGCCCCCACCCACAGCGACTTCGTCACCTACCGCCTTATCGGTGCCCCTGACTTCCACCTCAGCCTGATGAACACCGGCTTGACCGAGCAGTTCATGATTCATGTGAAGTTGTCGCTTTACGGCGGCCTTTTGGTGGCTTCGCCTTATATCATCTACTTGCTCTTCGGCTTTGTGGCACCGGCACTCTACGACCACGAACGGCGCCACGCCGTGAAAGTGGTCGTGGGCGGCTATGCCATGTTCATCGTTGGAACGGCGGTGAACTATTTCGTAGTGTTCCCCCTCACGGTGCGCTTTTTGGGAACCTACCAGGTGAGTCCCGATGTGGCCAACATGCTCACCATCCAGTCGTATGCCGACACGCTCATCTCGATGAGCCTTGTCATAGGCGTGATATTCGAATTGCCGGTAATCAGTTGGCTGCTCGCCTTGGCAGGCATACTGAAATGGCAATACATGGCGCAGTATCGCAAGCATGCCGTGGTGACGATACTCATCGTTGCAGCCATCATCACCCCCACCACCGACGCCTTCACCCTCTTCGTAGTGGCACTGCCCATTTGGCTACTCTACGAAGCAAGCATCGTCATCGTCAGGCTCACCACCATGGGTCGTGAGCAGACGAAGGCATAAAAAAAGGGAAAAGGCCTGGAGGAACTTGTCAATCCACCGGCACCACCCTGACCGACAAGCGCTCACGGTCGAAGACGATGCCCCGCTGCTCAATAAAGTTGCTGAGCACGCCCTGGTCAGCCAACTGGCGGGGCGTGCCGATGCTCAAGCGGTTGTCGCGCCCCATCAGCCAAACGGTATCGGCGATTTGCAGGGCCAACTCAAGGTCATGGGTGGAGAGGAAGATTGTCTTGCCTGCGGTACGGCTAAGTTGGTGGAGAGTCTGCATCATCTCCACCTTGCTCGGATAGTCGAGAAACGCTGTCGGCTCGTCGAGGTAGATGACCGGCGTCTGTTGGGCGAGCGCCTTGGCAATCATCACTTTCTGCCGCTCACCGTCGCTGAGATTTTGTATCATCCTGCCTTTCAGATTCCCAATGCCCACTTTGGCGATGGACTCATCGACGATGGCATGGTCCGCCTTCGACAAAGTGCCCCAAAATCCCGTATAAGGACTGCGCCCCAATCCCACCATCTCCTCCACTGTCATGTTCTGCGTATCGGGACGGGTTGTGAGCACCACACCGATGAGTTTCGCGAGTTGTTTCTCGCGAAGGGTCGATAGGTCCTCGCCATGCACAAGCACACGACCAGAAAGGGGCGGCAGGAAAGCCGAGAGCGTGCGAAGCAGCGTCGATTTTCCCACACCGTTGGGACCGATGAGGCAAGTCATCCGCTCACTCTGCAGCGAGGCGTTGATGCCTTCAGCCACCACCTTTCGGTTTTTCTTTTGTGCATAGCCGATGGAGAGTTGCTCCAGTCTTACGGTTTCCATGCAGTTTAGTTGAGGTTGGTTCGTAACACGGTCCTTTTATTCATCCTCGGGGATGACAGGCCTCGGCGTGACCGAACCAGAGTTGCCTGTGCCCTGCGAGGCATTGGCAGGCTGATTGTTGGAGGGCTGGGGATTGGCTGGCGGTGTAGGCGCAACGTCCTCAGCAGGTTTGACGGGACGTTCTGCACCACTATTGACGGCATCGTCGGCAGGAGTGGTGATGCCACCCTCCGGCAAAGGATAATCTACAGGACGATGAGCCGTTGAGTCGGTCGATTCGCTGTTTTTCCGCTCACTCTCGGCACTGCTCTTCTCTTCCTTCTTCTCCTCCTTGGGCTTGTTTTCGTCGAGGACGTTAAGAGCCTTGGGCTTCTCGCTCTTCATGATGTTGATGGTGTCTTTCTTGACGGTGTCTTTCTTCACCTCCACGGCAGGCACTTCTTCCTCGTCGCGGTTGGTCGATTGCCGCATCCAGAACCAAGCGGCGATGGCAAGCGCCACGATGCACAACGCCGTCACGAGGACGACGGGGAATCCGCCTTTCTCTTCGCTCTCTTCCTCCTGACGCTGACGGCGCGGAGGTTCTTCTGCCACAGGGCGTTCTTGTGGGCGACGGGTCTCATGCCGCCCGGTCTCTTGGGCCTTGCCCGATTCGGACACCCGTGACTGAGCCGTCGGTGGATTGTCTTCGGTCTCGGCAGCACTCTTTGCAGAAGCCGCCAAGGCCACAGCCGCCATGAGTTGCCGTTCGTTGTCGGGCAGTTGCTCATCCATGGCCTCGTTCATCACGCCGCTGACATGGACGAGGACGACGGAATGGTTGTCGTCGCATCCGGAAAGTTCCTTGACAATCTTCACCATCTTGGCGGCATCGTTGCCTGGTTCGCAAAGGATGTCCATCAAACGTTGCTCGGAAAGAGCAGCCGACGCCCCCTCTGTAGTAAGCACGAAATAGTCGCCATACTGCACTTGCGTGATATAAGCCTTGACCGGCTCGACTGGGTTTTCGGCATGGATGTCGAAAATCCGGTTGTCGTCGGCAGAACGGTAGAGCATCAGTCGCTCCTTGGGCCTGAAATGATAGACACGTGCCGAACCGACATGAGCCGCCAGGCATCCGTGTCTGTGGAGGTAAAGCATGGCGAAACGGGTGCCCTGACTGTCAGGACATTGCTGGCGCATGGCCTCTTGTGCACGCTTGAGCACGCTGTCAAAAAACTCGTCGGTCAGCGGTTCGTCGGGACAGGTCTCCTGGAAGAACAGGTCTGACACGGTCTGGCAGAAGCAGTTGCTTGCCTGATAGCCGGTTTCATTGTCGCCCACACCGTCGCAGGCGAGAAACAACTTATCATGAATGGTAGCCTCGCCGACGGCTGGGAAGACGCAATCTTCCTGAGCAGTCCTACGGCCTTTGCCACAAGTCACCTGAGGTTTCAGAATGTCAAATTTCATAACTACATTTTTATGCGTATAATTTCATGCAAAATTATATAAAAAAACCGAATACTCAAATATGTTTGGGCGAAAGTTGAAAATATGTTCAAGAAAAAAGACAAGAGCACATCCGAAATCGCCGATACAGCCCTGGCTTTGGGGTACAGAAAAACCACAAGGGCGAGTAAATGCTCCCCCTTGCGGTACACTTATGGGGTATGAGTAGAATCAGCGGACCTTTTGGGAAATAGAGGAAATGGCTGACTTCTACAATGATTGGCTATGCGTGAACGATACCCAGATAGACAAATGCCACCCTCACGAGGACGAAGAAAATGGCGTAAACAATGAATGAAAGCACAACGACAATCAACCACGACAAGATCCCCTTCACTTTTTTCTCACTAAAAGGTCGCGTCAGGAATTCAAGTGTGTTCAACCCAGCCATCCATAGAATGGGAATCACGGCGATGGTGAAGAGCACCGCCAACATAATCGACCCATGCAGGATGTAGAGCATCCATGCTCCAATCAAGCAACTGAGAACCAAGCAAACGGTTCCTAATTTATCAAAAGCATCCATCTAATCATTTATTTTTAATAACTATGGCTACCGCAAAGTCCATTGGCTTCCACGGCCAGCCATGCAAAAGGTTAATACTATTTTTCAATCGCCTGAGCGGCTAACAGAAATTGATTTTCAGTGACTTACAAAGTTAGTGTCATGTACTGGCAACTAATTTCCGACACATTCTGCACGTTTTACACGCTCATGGCTATGACAAACGGATTTACAGCAGAAAAATCTATTTCTATATCTTTTTTCTATTTTGGTTTTACACTAAATTGCTCGACTTTGGTCTTGCAATCCTTAACTTTTAATGCCTCACATATTCAGAAGAATCATAGCCTTCCAAAAAACGGTCAGCAAATTTTGCATACAAAATTAATGATTAATCCTGACATAACACAAATTTCGCACATTTTTCTTGCAGTACATGTTTGTTTTTTATAAAAAATGGGTAAAATCGACATCAAATCTCCCAAATTCTAACATCAATCAAAAGAAAAGCAGAGGGATTTCAATGTCATTTTCTTGTTTTTCGCCAAATTGGAATTTATCAGACTGGGAGTGCGGGCGTGGGAGTGCGGGCGTCCCAATTTACTTTGTTAACCTAACGTTAAGTAAATCGCACAATTGCTGCGGTTTTATAGTAAGATCATCCGCTGGCAAGGATTCCTGAACGCCTGCTATTCTTTCATTCATCTTACGAATTGTGCGTCCTGCGCTGCTTGCATCATTCATTTTCTGAAATTCGATTTCTTTTTTATACCTTATTCCTATCTGCTTGGTTGACATTACTTTTATCAGGTAGAATTCTTCCACATCCGCAAAACGGACTTTCCATTTTTTCATTCCACCATCTATAAAAACACATTCGTCTGTAATGATACAATAAGGCTTGTGATTTATTCTTTCCCTCAGCATGAGAAATACAAAGAAAAGTCCGCATATACCAAAGAATAGGACGTCAGCCCATACAATGAATGCATTATCTCCATTCAGAAGTTGAAAGACTCCCATTGCAACAAATGCAAAACTTACAGCCACCAAGACAATGTTTTTCCGAATTGAATGATATATTCTAATCTCATCCATAAATTCCGATTTATCTGTTAATTGTGCTATTCTCTTTTGCTTGCAACCATATAAGTATGAAGATATTATTTGAAAAGATTCCTTATATCCATAGAAAGGAACTCTTCGGCGCTAATACCACCATCACCCACGATAAATGCCGATTTTGGTTTGAACTTATCTCTAAACTCACCAAGTCCTTTCGTATTCTTTTCGGCATTACTCTTCACCTCGATAGCAACGACTGTTCCCTTCTTACGAAGAATAAAATCAACTTCGTTGGCAAGTTCACGCCAATAGAACACTTCAATGC
>CAMKSZ010000033.1 GCA_946415525.1 uncultured Prevotellaceae bacterium
GTGTCAACCTCGACTACTTCGTCAGCGACCGCATCAAAATCGAGACCAACATCGCCCTTACCTATACCAAGAACCAGAAAAACAATGGCGACCTCTTGGCTATCGGTTATACGAGAATGCCTAACCTATCGGTATATGAGCAAGACAAGTTCGGCAACGACCTCGACGAGTACTACAGCATGCTGCCCACGGTCTCCAGCCAACTCCGCGACCAATTGGGCAACAAAAACCCGGTGGCGCTGGCTTATCTGGCCAAGAACAACGAGACCAGTTACAACATTGAGCCGGAGTTTAAACTGAGGTACAACCTCTTGGGCTTGGCTGAGCACCAAACTCGTCTCAGTTATGAGGGAAAAATTGTCTTTAATATATTTAATAGGTATGAGGACCAGTTCATGCCTCTATCCTTGAGCACCACAGGATGGAACGATACTGACGGCAAGCAGAGCAACCGCTCGACGGCTAATTCGTCGAAGAGTTTCGGTGTTACAACCACCCATACGCTCACCTTCACTCCCGTATTCAAAAACAAGGACCATTCGTTCAGCATGCTGCTTCGTGGACAACTCACAAGTGGCAATAACACTTCACAGGGCACTGTCGTGTGGGGCCTTCCTTCAGGAACCATCACCAGTACGGCTGCTCCTGGCATCATCGATGGCATCAATACTGGTAGCGGACAGTGGAGGAGCATCTATTTCACTTATTCCGTACACTATGCCTATAAAGGAAAGTACATGGCTGACTTCTCGGTGCGTCGAGACGGTAGCACCAAGTTCGGCTCCGACCAGCGGTGGGGTAACTTCCCCGCATTCTCCATCAGGTGGAACATACACAAGGAACCATGGTTCCATAATGCATTGCCTTGGATTTCCACCTTGTCCGTACGTCCAGGTTGGGGTATCGTAGGCAAGCAGCCGGGAAGCGAATATCTCTACTTCAGCAAGTATGCCAACGGTAGCGGATACATGAACGAGCGAAGCATCTATCCTCAGAACATCCAACTCAAAAACCTCAAATGGGAGCAGAAAGAGACTTATAACTTAGGTGCGGATTTCGGCTTCTTCAACGAGAAGTTGACGGGTAATGTGGAGTTCTATCGCCAATATACTACCGACCTGCTGATGGGTGGTAGGGGCATTCCTACTTCATCGGGTTATTCTCAACTCGCTTGGCAGAATGTCGGCGACATGAAGAATATCGGATGGGAGTTCAACATCAATGCCAACAGGGTCTTCAAGGTGGGCAAGTTTAGCATGGACTTCAATGTGACCTTCGCCAACAACAAGAACCAGATTACAGCCATGGAGGAGACTTGTCTCGCCAGCCTCAATAATGAGTTCGACCGTAACAACGGATCTTATCTTACACGCGTGGAACTCAACCGCTCACTGGGTAGTATCTATGGATTCCGTTACAAGGGGGTCTATCAGTATTCCGACTATTCTGCCGAGGAAATCAAGGGTGTGAGTGGCCCCAACGCTCCTGTGGCAAGGGATGAGAATGGTGTCGTCATCCTCGACGAGAACAACATGACAAAACCGATGACTTTCTGCTATGGCTCGGTCAACTATGAGTTCCGTGGCGGTGATGCCATGTATGAAGATGTAAACCACGACGGACAAATCAACGAACTTGACATCGTCTATCTCGGTTCCTCTCTTCCTAAAATCACTGGTGGATTCGGATTCAAAATCAATATCGGACGACTGACTTGGAACAACCAGTTCAATTTCAGATACGGAAACAAAATCGTCAACAGAGCCAGGATGCGTGCCGAAAACATGTATTCCAACAACAACCAAAGCCGTGCCGTCAACTGGAGGTGGCGTGTAGAAGGTGATATCACTGAAATACCGAGGGCTCTCTATCAGCATGGCTACAACTGGCTTGGCAGCGACCGTTTCGTTGAGGATGGGTCTTTCATCCGACTCAACTACTCGCAACTTAGTTACTCGCTCGAACCCAAAATCATCAAGAAATGGGGACTTACTCAGTTGAGTTTCTACATCTCGGCCAACAACCTCTTCTGCCTCACCAAATATTCCGGAGCCGATCCGGAAGTGGGATACGGTTCTTACGGACTCGTCTGCGACGACGCCAAGACACCGAGGTCTAAGTCTTTCACTGGTGGCATTACGATTCAATTCTAATTGGTAACTGGTTTTTCAATCTATGATTATTATGACGAATAAGTTCAAACATATCATTTGCGCCGCGGCTTTGGTGACAGGTCTTTCCGGATGCTCGGATTTCCTCGACATCCTGCCTATGAATGAGGTCGTGCTCGAAAACTATTGGACGGAGAAAGGCGACGTGACAAGTGTGGTCAACAGTTGCTATGAGACACTCGAACACGGGGACTGTCTCACAAGAATGGGCGTTTGGGGTGAACTCAGGTCCGACAACCTCCGTCTTGGTGCTCAGGTGTCTAATGAAATCAACGAAATTTTGAAGGAGAACCTCCTTCCCTCTAACCCCATGTGCAGTTGGGGAAAATTCTATGAGGCTATCAACCGTTGCAACACCGTGTGCTACTATGCTCCGCAGGTACAGGCCATCGACCCCAACTACACCTTGGAGGAGATGAAGGCCAACATCGCTGAAGTGTCTGCCATCAGGGCGCTGTGCTATTTCTATCTCATCCGTACTTTCAAGGATGTGCCTTACTCCACTCAGCCGAGTATCGACGATAGCCAGCCTTACGTTAAGGCGGCTACTCCTTTCAATGCGGTGCTCGACTCGCTCATCATCAACCTCGAAAGTGTTAAGGATGATGCTGTCAACAGATACTACACCGACGACAGCCCCAATGCTTATCAGAACTCAAGCCGAATCACAAGATGGGCTATCTATGCTTTGCTGGCCGACCTCTATCTTTGGAAGGGGGATTGGGATAACAGCATTAAGTATTGCGATTTGGTCATCGACTTCAAGCGTAGGCAATACAAGGAAATGCTTGAGCGTGAGGGAAATGTCAACAATATCGACCTGTTCGGCGATATCCCCATGATTCTTGAAAAGAAGATTGGCACTACGCAGTGTGGCAATACCTACAATGAAATCTTCGGTGAGGGTAACTCGTTCGAGAGCATCTTCGAGTTGTATTTCAGAACCAACCAGAGCCAGCAAAATACTTGGGTGAGTAATTATTACGGCAATAACACCAACACCATGGGGCGGTTGAGCGCTCCCGACTTCCTTTGCAAGGATGTGGCGCAGGGCACCAATACGGTGTTCAAGAAGACTGACGGACGCGTCTATGAGTCTTCCGAACTCAACAATTCCCGCTATGCCATCACCAAGTTCGTGAGAAGGCAGGTGGCTTATTCCACACAGAATGTCACCAAGGAGGCTGACCTCAACCTAACCAGTTCGCGCCGTTCAAGTGCAGACGCCAATTGGATCTTCTATCGTCTGAGCGACATGCTGCTCATCAAGGCCGAGGCTCAGATTGAGAAAGGGGAGGAGGGCTACCAAAGTGCTTTCAATCTCATCAACATCGTCAACAAGAGGGCCAACGACGTCACGACATCGGCACGTTCCGACACCTTGAAGATGGCTGACTATATCTCGTCGAAGGCTTCCATGGAGGAACTGCTCATGGCTGAGAGGCAGCGTGAGTTCATGTTTGAGGGAAAACGTTGGTTCGACCTCGTCAGAATGGCACGTCGCGATGGTAACAACACGCGTCTCATCTCGCTCGCTTCACGTAAGTATATCGAGAATGTCAATGCCATCAAAATCAAGTTGGCCGACCCCAATATCATCTATTTCCCCTATGCCAAGAGCGAACTTAAGGTCAACCCGCTGCTCGTGCAGAATCCTGCTTATGGCAACGAGGAGGACAATGAACTGACAAAGTAATTCATCTTTCATTTTAACAGTAGATTTATTATGATGACGAAATATAAATATTTTTTGCTGGCAGCACTCGTGCTCTGCGGGGTGGCTTCGTGTGTCGATAACGACGACGATATCCCCCTCAACTACTACCAGTCGAAGAAAGTGACTGCCGCTGGCTTCCTCGAGGCCGACAAGGAGCAGTTCAGTGAGTTCACTGCCATCCTGAAGCGAACACCTTATTTCTCCATGCTTTCCACTTATGGGGAATTCACTCTCTTTGCACCCAACAACGAGGCCATCGGGAAATATCTCAAGAAGATGGGTTATGGAACTATCGACAATATTCCTACCGCGACTTGCGATACCTTGGCTCGCACGCACATCATCAAGAAGGGTGCCTTCTTCACCACCGATGTAGGCGAGGGTGCTTTGCCTGAACTCAATATGGATGACGCATACATCGTCCTTTCAAGCGACTCCGATGTCACCAACCACAACGCGCTCATCTATTATGTCAACAAAAACTCGCGAATGGTTGATTACAATGACTCGGTCACCAATGGTGTCGTACATGTCATCAACAATGTCATTTCGTCGAGCAGTCTCTTGTTGCCTGACAAAATCGCAGAGGATCCCTCGCTGACCATCTTCGCTCAGGCTTTGCGGCTGACAGGCATGGCAGACTCGCTCAACAAGTATATTGACGAGAAATATACCTGTAGCGAAGACTCTGTCCACGAGGGTGTCATGGTGAGATGTACGTCGGGTTCGGCGCTTTACACAAGGTCTTTCTGGCCTGAGAAACGATATTTCAAATATACGGCTTTTGTGGAACCGGATTCGGTATTCCACGCAAAGGGCATCAACAACCTCGACGACCTCAAGGCGTATGCCAAGAAAATCTACGACGAGACCTACCCGGAAGATGCGGGCCTTTACGACGACGACCCCAAACTTCGCAAGAATCCTCTCAACAGGTTCGTGAGTTACCACCTCCTGCCGCGTGTCGGACAGTATAACAGTTGGGTGATGTCGGGCGACCTGAGGGAGCACTGCTGGTACACTTCGCTGAGCGACCCGGAGGAGTTCTACGAGACCATGTGTCCAGGAACGATGATGCGTTTTGCCGGACCGCCGGCTGGTTTGTTCATCAACCGCAAAGGATTGCAAAACCGTTTCACTGTCAGGGGCGTGAAGGTACTTTCGCCGTCTGAGTCGGGGTCGGTTGACCAAAATGCACTCAATGGTGTCTATCATTACATCGACGATATCTTGGCTTACACCACTCAGGTGCGTGATGTTGTGCTCAACTGCCGCATCCGTATCGATGCCACCGTGCTTAGTCCTGATTTCATGAACTGCAACGGTAGGGGCAGGTATGGTGAGGACATCCTCACGGGATTCAAGAATAAGTTCATCACCGACTGGAAGGTGAGCGACGAGACGTATGTCGGTGTGCACAGCGATGTGGGCTACTGGAACTCATACCAGGCAAATGCCGTCTGTATAAGTGGCGTGTTTGATGTGGCATTCAAATTGCTGCCTGTCCCGTCTGGTACTTACGAAATCCGACTTGGATATACAGTGGGTGAGGAGCGTGGCGTCGTTCAGGTTTACCTCAACAATGAGCCTTGCGGCATTCCCGTTGACCTCCGTGTCTATGGACCCGATCCCAACATCGGATGGGTGGAGGATACCGACGACGAAGAGGAGAATACCGCCAACGACAAGGCCATGCACAACAGAGGATACATGAAGGGCATGGACAGTTATCGTCCCTGGGATGCCGATGGACCGCTCAGAAACAATAACTGGAACCTAAGAAGGGTGCTCGCCACACAGTATCTTGACTCCAATAAGACCTACTATCTGCGCTTCCGCCAGGTGCTCGACGATCCCGACCGCTATTGGTCGTTCGACTACATCGAACTCTGCCCGAAGAGCGTTTACGGAAGCCCAGAGGGTGAAGACACTCACTAAGCCTCCAACCTATACGTTTAATAGCAAATATCGACAATCATGAATTATAAAAATATCATCTGCGCTATCTGCGCTATTTGCGGCTTCTGCGCTTGCTCCGACTGGGACGACCACTATGAGGATACCAGTGTGGCGGGCAGCGACATGTCGCTCTGGCAACAGATTAAAAGCGACACGCGGCTGAGCGACTTCTGTCAGGTGCTCGAGCAAACAAAGGTGTTCCGCATGCACAAGAAGACGCCGGTCAGTTATGCCAATCTCCTCGACGGGGGACAGTCGTTCACGGTGGTGGCTCCTGTCAACGGTACGTTCAATAAAGACTCGTTGCTGCAACTGGTCACCACCAACCAGGGTGACTCGGTGGTCGAACGTTTCTTTGTGCTCAACCATCTCTCAAGGTCGGTCAGTTCGGTTTCGCCTGTGGCCAAGTCGGTGCTCATGCTCAACTCCAAGCACATGGATTTGGTGGGCGACGCCATTGAGGGCGTGAAAGTGGCTTCTCCCAATATTCATGCCAAAAATGGCGTGTTGCACGTCACAGAAAGACCCCTGCCTTATCGTTACAGCATCTACGAACGTTTGTGCAACGATCCTAACTTGAGTGTCATCGGTACCAACCTGAGGCAGTACGAGGAGGATTATTTCGATGCCGACCACTCGGTTTCCAGCGGCATCATCGAGGGTGTGCCTGTCTATGTCGATTCCGTGGTCGTAGAGTACAATCGCATGTTGCAGCGAGTTGGTTACATCGACGCCGAGGATTCTACTTATTGGATGGTGGTACCCAAGGCTGAAGGCTGGAAAAAGGCTTGGGATGTGGCTAACAAGTATTTCGTCTATGACCAAAAGGTGCAAAAAAGAGACTCCATCCAGAAGTTTTGGACCAACAGGGCGCTTCTCGACGATGCCATCTTCAATATGACGGTTCAAAAATCTACCAACGACTCGCTGATGTCTGTTCAATACAACCGCTCATTGCCTGAGTATCATGTCTTCTACAAGCCTTTTGAGGCTGGGGGAATCTTAAATGGTGCACAGAGGGTGGAGTGTAGCAACGGTATGCTCTTTACCACCGAAGAATGGCCATTCCTCCCGGAGAACACCTATTTCAAGGAAATCTACAGCGAGGGTGAATATGCTCACCTCATCACGGCTGAGAAAGACTGTACCTACAACATCCGTAGATTGGCAGCCGACAGCATTTCCGAGGGGGGATACTTGCACATCTTGCCAAGGACGGCTACTGCCAACTGGGAACTGACCTATCGTGTCAACAACACGCTGAGTGGCGATTACGACATTTGCGCCATCGTGCTGCCTAAGTCGGTCGATAACCCCATCAACCCCAACCTGAAACCATGTAAGTTTAAGGCTGTCGTCAATTATGTCGATACATTGGGCAATGCACAAACCTTTAACTGCGGCAACGTGCAGTTCAAAACCGACCCGGAGAAGGTGGATACAGTGGTGCTGGCAGAGAACTTCCATTTCCCGGCCTGCAACTTCGACCAAACCGACATCAAGGTCAGCGTCAAGATCCAATGCTCGATTCTCGCAAGGGAGACGTCTTCCTACTCGCGCGAGATGTATCTCGACTGTATCTATCTCAGACCACGAACCTCTAAATCCGAACAGCAATGAAAAAGCATATCATTTTTGCGATGATGATGGCCGCATCGATGTCGATGGCGGCACAGGAGAAGAAGAATGTGACAGGACAGGTGGTGGACGCTGCCAATGGTAAGCCGCTGGCGGGTGTCATCGTCTCGGCCTATGGCGACCCACGCTACTCCACCATCACCGACGAGCAGGGACGTTATGTCCTTGAAACACCCGATTACACAAGGTCGGTGCTCATCAGGGTAGAGGGGTACAACCTGCAGCAGAAGGCTGTGGCCAACGGTGTGGCTGATGCCAAACTCTATAGCGACCGGTTCAAGGAGAACTACCAAACGGCTACCAACGCGGTGCTGAAGGCCGAGGCTGGCGATTTCGACAATACTTCGACGACCATTGTCGATCCACTCGTGCGTCAGCGCTTGGGGGGCGACGTGAGGTCGGTGAATATCAGCGGAATTCCTGGCGTGGGCAACAGAATGCTCATCGATGGTATCAACTCGTTGCAGGCCAATGCTCAGCCCTTGGTGGTCATCGACGACGTGGTCATGGACATGCAGTATGGACGTGAGATGCTTCATGGTGGCTACTACAACAACATACTGACAAACATCAACGTCAACGACATCGAGAAGGTCACGGTGCTGAAAAACGGTGCTGCGCTCTATGGGCCAAAGGCTGCCGATGGGGTCATCCTCATACAAACCAAGCGCAACAAGAGCATGGCGACAAAAATCGACGTCACCATCAATGGCAAGTATGAAATGGTGCCAAGGCTGCCCAAAATGATGGAGGCTGAGGATTACAGGCTCTACACCACCGAATTGCTCGCTGGAAAGACCAAACACATGGCGTCGATGAAGTACCTCAACAACGACCCGGGCTATTTCTATTACAATCAGTATCATAATGCGACCGATTGGACCAAGGAGGTGTATGAGAACGCATTTTCGCAAAACTATGGCATCAATGTCCAGGGTGGCGACAATGTGGCGTCTTATAACCTTTCGGTGGGTTACTCGCTGGCCAACAGCACGCTCAAAAAGAATGACTACTCCAGGTTCAACATGAGACTCAACACCGACATCGAGGTGTTCCGTGGACTCAATGTGCGCTTCGATGCTTCCTACAGCGATGTCGATCGTAAGTTGATGGACGATGGTGCCCCGTTCGATCCTCTTGAGGGGGTTATCACTTCGCCTGGATTCCTCGGATTGACAAAGGCGCCTTTCCTCTCGCCCTATGCGTTCGACAAAAATGGCAACCTAAGCCACTATTTTGCCGATGCCGACGACTATCTTGAGGGAATGTTCCAAGGCAAGGGGAGGTTGGCTAACCCGACAAGCATCCTTGACCATGGTGAAGGCAACAACCGTAACTCTTTCGGCAACCGACTCATCATGTTCGCTATTACGCCGAAATATAAGTTCAACAAGCATCTCTCCGTGGCTGAGCACTTCTCTTTGGCTTTGGTCAATACCAACGAGATTTACTACCTTCCAATTCAAGGTGTGCCTACTTTCACCGTGAAGGGTCTTGACGAGGGAACTGTTCTGCAGAATTACGCCCAAAGTCAGGCTGCACGTGAGACGGCAATCCAAAGTGATACATATTTGTCGTGGAACAATCGCTATGGCGCACATGCAATCGATGTGAGGGGTGGTGTTCGCTTTATCAGCAGCAACTATAAACTCACCTCGCAAAAAGGCTATAACACTGGCAACGACAAGACGCCTAATATGAGCAACTCGCTCCAGTTCAAGAACACGGGTGGCGCCGACGACAAAACGCGTGAATTCACATGGTATGGAATGGCTGCCTACAATTTCGCAGAGCGCTTCTATGTCAATGCTGGTCTTTCCGCCCATTCTTCTTCGCGTTTCGGCGAAGCGGCCTCGGGCATGAAGGTGGCTGGCGTAGTGTGGGGATTGTTCCCTAATGTCGATGCTGCTTGGGTGCTTACCAACGAGAAATGGCTCCATGTCAAGGGTATCGATTACCTTCGTCTGAATGTCGGATTCGACATGACGGGTAACGACAACATCGACTATACGGCATCGCGTAGTTATTTCGTCTCCAACCTTATGCTCAACGGACAGGTGACGGGACTTTCCATTGGAAATATTGGCAATACCGAACTGAAATGGGAAACCACCAATAGGCTTTCTGCTGGATTGGAGGGCAATTTCTTGAACAATAGAGTCAACCTTAGGTTCAACGTGTTCAAGAGTTGGACATCCAACCTGATGGCACTCAAGCAACTTGCTTGGACCAGTGGACTCCAGCAGAACTGGACCAACGACGGAAAATTGGAAAACCAGGGCTTCAATGCCGGACTGGGAGTGAAGGTGCTTGCCTTGAACAATTTCCAATGGGAAGTGGGGGCTTCGGCTGGCTATTATAAGAATAAGGTGACACAGTTGCCTGATGGACGCTCTTTCGAAACCAATTATTATGGTGCCGACATCCTCACACAAGTGGGTCAGCCGGTGGGAGTGTTCTATGGATGGAAAACAAATGGTGTCTTCTCCAATACGGCGGAGGCTACTGCCGAGGGGCTGTATCGCATCACTGATACAGGCGACAAGGCTTATTTCCAGGCTGGCGACATGAGGTTCGCCGACATGAATGGCGACCATATTATCAATGAGGCCGACCGTTGCATCATAGGCGACCCCAACCCTGACCTCTATGGCAACATCTACACCACGCTGAATTGGAAGAATTTCACCCTTTCGGCTATATTCGACTATTCGTTGGGCAATGATGTTTACAACTATCAGCGCTCGCTGTTGGAGGGAGGAAGCCTCTTCGTCAACCAAACGACTGCCATGAACAAGCGGTGGACAACGGAAAACCAACAGACTAACGTGCCGAGGGTCAACTATAACGACCCAATGGGCAACTCCAGGTTTAGCGACAGATGGATTGAGGATGGTAGTTATCTCAGACTCAGTTCGGTCACGCTTAGTTACCATCTACCCATTCAAAGCACCTATCTGCAGGGCATCACCTTCTGGGGAAATGCCTCCAATCTCTTCACCATCACTCACTATCTGGGTAGCGACCCCGACAGGGCTCTTCCGGGTTCCATCCTTACACAGGGCATCGACCTCGGTTTCCTTGCTCCTGGACGTTCGTTCTCACTTGGCATGAATATCAATCTCTAATCCTAATAGAAGTATGAAACACCTATATAAATTCATTTGTCTCGCAGGACTGGTCGCTGGATTGGCCAGTTGTGCCGACATGATGGAAACTGATTCTGAATTGGTGGAGTTTGAGAAAGACAATACACTCAACCATCCCACCGACTCCGTCTATAGCGTGATGGGCATCGTCGGTAAATTGCAACTCATCGCCGACAGGAATGTGCTGCTCGGCGAGGTGAGGGGTGACCTCGTGAACGTCACGCAAGCGGCTTCGTCCGACCTTAAGCGGATGGCGGCTTTCAATTTCAATGACGACAACAAGTACAATGCCATTAGCGAC
This sequence comes from uncultured Prevotellaceae bacterium, assembly GCA_946415525.1. Classification (GTDB taxonomy): domain Bacteria; phylum Bacteroidota; class Bacteroidia; order Bacteroidales; family Bacteroidaceae; genus Prevotella. The sequence continues at coordinate 10,936 of CAMKSZ010000033.1, forward strand.
TATTATGCCGTCATCAACAACTGCAACTATTTCATCGCTCATGTCGATACCGCCTTACAAAGGCGTGGGCGCACACTCTTCACTTCTGAGTATGCTGCAGTCAAGGCGTATAGGGCTTGGACTTACTTGCAGATGGCTCAAATTTATGGCGCGGTGCCCCTCGTGGTGGAGCCTGTCATGACTGAGCAGAAGGCGCGTGAAGAGATGAACAAGAACCGTTCGGGCATCGTCGAAATCTGCAACTATTTCATCGACGACCTTCGCCCCTACGCCTTGGTAGAACTGCCAAGATATGGCAACATCAACGCCATGGACTCCAAAAACTTCTTCATTCCCATGAGGGCATTGCTGGGCGACCTTTGCCTTTGGGCCGGACGGTATCGCGAGGCGGCCACTTGGTATCACGACTACCTCACCGACAAAACCAACCCGAAGCCCATGAATGGCTCGTCGCGTTCTATTTGGCCGCAAGGAACTACGGAGTACAACAAGACTTATCCGGTTCGTGGATATAACGTTACCTCAACGACCGAGATGGTGAGTTATATCCCCATGGAGACCCGCATCTTCGATGGTGTGGTGAGCGACCTCCCCAATATCTATAGTTCTACACAGGAGAATAATTATTTCTTCCAACTGACTCCTTCGCCTGCCATGTTCAAACTTTCTTCCGACCAAGTCTATTGCATGGAGTACAAGACCGACACGCAGACCGATACGGTCTATGTGCCGAAAATAGGACTGCTGGATGATGATATGGTGGGCGACTTGCGTCTATATTCAAATTATTCTCAAAGTTCAAGGGGTGCGCAGGATGAGTTCTCGCAGTATTCGTCCATCAGTCAGAGCATCAGTAAAATCACGAGCAGGGCTGTGCCTACCTATCGTCTCAACTTGATCTATCTGCATTATGCCGAGGCGCTCAACCGTGCCGGGCTGCCTCAGTCGGCAATGGCTGTGCTGAAGTATGGATTGTATCCAGAGAATGTGGTGGCTTACATTGATACATTGGAGCGTCAGGATGCTGGAGATCTGATTAACTTCGATGGCAACATCTTCGACAGGACAAATACCGTCGGCGTCCATTCGTTTGGTTCGGGCGATTCCAATGCCAATGGATTCTATGTGTTGCCCATGCCGCAAAATGCGCTGGCTTCACGTCAGGACACCATCAACTACCAGATTCCTCTCGTGGAGGATATGATTGTCGATGAACTGGCGCTCGAAGGGGCTTTTGAGGGATGTAGGTTCTACGACTTGATGAGGGTGGCGCTCCGTCGCAATGCTCCCGAATACCTCGCCAATCCCATTTCACGGCGAAATGGAGTGGCCGACGAGCAACTCAGGTCGTTGTTGATGGATCCACGCAACTGGTATTTGCCGATTCGCTGAATGATGTCCGGCACCTGCACAAAGGCGCGGGTGCCGGATGCTTTCATCTGAAAACAGGTCTTAACCAATTGGCTTTTTTATTTGGAAATGTATTGTATTTCACGCTTGGAGCGTAGATGTTATTTGAGATAAAATAATGGTTACAAACGGAAATGCACTTATTGTTTCTTTAAAATAATTTTGCAGAGGAAATTCGAATATCTACTTGTTTTATCCTATAATTTTAAACCTTTAACAGCATGAGAAAATCTTACAAAATGTTTCTTGCTCTGGTACTTTGCGTATTGGGTGCAATGAATGCCAATGCACAGGAACGAGTGCCGCTGACGGCTGACTTGTTCTTCGCATGGGATGGTTGGGGTGCCGATGCTCAGAAGACGGGACCGGCTGATTGCCTCTATGTCCTCAACGAGTCCACCGGCCAGCCTTACGGCGACCCTTCGGTCATTAACTATGCCGACCTTTCGCTGTATTCAAAACTCTATGTGACTGTCACGGAGGGTACTCCGCGCTTCCTTTTCAATCGTACGATTGATGAGGGACAGTACAATGCCAACGAAGCCGAGTCTAACCTTTTGGAGTACCCGAAGGGTGGATGGACCGACCGCTTCTTCACTGTAGAGGGTCAAACTTACATCGTTGACCTGAAGAAAATGACAAAGGAGAAGGGCTTCGCCCACTTGCATGCCATCAAGGGTGCCAACTGGGCAAATGTCACCATCACCAGCATGGAACTCGAACGCGAGGGCAAGGCTCAGGTGGTGGGCTGGACCGACCTTATCACCAACGGTGACATGGAAGGCGACGACGTGAGTTGCTTCTTCTCCAAGGAGGCTCCTTCTACTGAGGTGCTGCCTTCTGTCATCTATGATGGTGTCGGTGTCGACGAGAGCCGTGGCATCATGGTGCAGACCGCCGACAATCCCACACAAGACTGGGATTCGCAATTCTGGATTTATCTGCCCGAAGTTCTTCCCGAGGGAACGAAGTATCGTGTGAAGTTCGACTATCGCTCCACTGTTGATGCTACTGTCGATACACAGTCGCATATGGAGCCGGGTGATTACATCCACTATGAGATGATTGGCTCGCCCAACTTCACTTCTGAGTGGCAGACCTACAATTACGAAGGCACTATCACCGCTCAGCAAGCAGGTGTTGAGAGCGGCAAGGAAATGCGCTCCATCGCTTTCAACCTCTGTAAGAACAAAGTGGCTACCCAGTTCTTCTTCGACAATATCAAGTTCGAGGTGTTCAAGATGGGTACCGTCGCTGAGTTCAGCAATGACGTCATCGAGATTGACTTTGGTTTTGAAACCAATATGGCAGAACTCGTGAAGGCTTCTGGCCACAAGCGTCTGATGTATCCCACCAACTGCGTCACTGTGAAAGTGGGCGGTGAGGTGAAGGATATCTACACTGTCGAGGGATTCGAGGATGGTCGTTTCTACATCTTCCTTAATGAGGCTCTCAACGATGACGACGTGGTGGAGGTGACATTCACCAATCCTACAGATCCCGCCTATCATCTGATTTATACTTCAGGTCCTGGTGGTGATGTCAATTACTTCTCGGGTATTGCAAACCACAATAGCGAGATTGAGGACAACGAAGGCTATCCCTATGCTTACCTCACTCCTGTGGTGATGGAGGCTGATCCTGAGGATGGCTCGTTCAACCTGCCCAACAGCATCAGCGAGTTCAAACTGAAGTTCGACAAGTTGGTTGACTGCGCTGCTCTTGATGCCAAACTCAACAATGAGCAACTTACTGTGGTGCCTGCTGAAGGATTCAGCGATAATGTCACCCTCACTCGTACAAGCGCTGGCGACTTGGTTGATGGCGAATATACCATCAGCGTGACGAAGATTTATCCGGAGTTGCGCCTCGATGATACCATCTTCGGCGACACCGTCTTCACTATCAACGTGGGCAAGGTGGTCATCGACCCGTCTGACGTACCTGCCGACTTGCTGCCCGACTACTTCGCTGAGACTCCCAACAACGGTATTCCTGAGGGTTATCTCGTCGTGTTCGGTGAGGAGTTGCGTACATGGCCCAACTCTTACGGCTCTGGCGCACGCCTGTTCGACTTCGCTGCCGGTGGCGACTTCACCAAGGGTCTCTATTTCCGTAGCGACTATGTCGAGTATGGTGGACTTGATGATACCCACAAACTGACACTGAAGGCTGGCAAGAAGTACAACATCCACTTCAATGCTGCTGCTTGGAAAGACAATGGTACTTTCATGAAGTTCGAAGTGCTCAACGCTTCCGACGAAATCGAGTATGAGACTGTGGTCAAGACCACTCCCAATGTCAATGGCAATACTGGTGCTGCCGTCAACGGCTCCAACAGCGTCGATATCAAGTTTGTGCCTGCTACCGATGGCGACTACCGTCTGAGATGGCGTCCTGCCACCAACGAGAATGGTGATCAGGGTTCGTTCAACGAGGTCCTTCTGGCCAACCCGCGCGTGAAGTACGTGCCCAACGTGGCTGGTATCGAGGAGACACAGTTGCTCGCCAATGCTCTTGAGAATGCTAAGAAGACCTTGGAGGAGAACTCCGCCGACCGCTTCAGCGGTGCTGCTTTCGACGCTTTGAGGGCTGCCATTGAGAAGTATGAGGCTGAGGGCGAAACTTACACCGCTCCGTCTGCTTACAGAAACGCTGCCGCTGCTCTCGACGAGGCTTCACAGGCTTTGAAGGACCACCGTGCACTCTGCGACACCTATGATCCACTGCCTCGTCAGGCTCAGGAAATCATCGACAACAATGCCGAGAAGAAGTTCGCTTCCACTACGCTCTATGCTGAGTTGAAGGATGTGGCTGCCAAGTATGTCACAAAGAGCACAGAGACTCAGGTCAATCCCGAGACGGGTGAGGCGATCGAAGTCGTTATCTACGACATTAAGGAGTTGAAGGACGACGCTGAACTCCAGGCTGCCATCGACGAATTGAAGGCTTTGGTCAACACTACCGGACTCCTCTTCACCGAGGGTGAGTCGAAGACTTCCGACACTGGTGTGAAGGTGCTCGTCGAGCGTCTCCGTCTGGGTGCCGAGGCGCTCAAGACTTTGGGCGTGGCTGACGACGACCCGATGATTGCTGCTGTCAACAACGCTCTCATCGATGACGACAACCTTGCTGATGCCATCAAACTTCGCCTGAAGGCTTTGCTCTATGAGCAGTTGAAGAATCCTGCCAACACCTTGTTCGCTGAGGTGGTCAATGAGGAGACTTTGGAAACCACCACTCCGACTTATGACATGACTGTGTTCGTGAAGAACCCGAACATCTACAAGCAGCGCGACAACATGAACTTCAACGCTGAGAATGTTCCTGGTTGGGAGACTCCCGAAGGCTTCAATGCTCCTGGCTTGAGCGTTGGTTGGGGTCAGCCGAGAGGCAACAATGAGATTGCTGAGGACTGCATGTTCCAGACTTGGGGTAGCAGTTACAGGGTCGAGCAGACCATCACCGACCTGCCTGCTGGCGTCTATACGCTGAAGATTGGCTTCGGTGAGCGCAACAACGACGTTGAGGAGAACTTCGTGGATAGTTATATCTATGCCAAGACTTCTGCAACTCCCGAGGGTGAGAATGGACAGACGGGTGAGTGCCCGGGTATCGGCCAGTCCTTCCCCTATGCTAATGCTGTTGTCGAGAATGTGGTTGTCACCGACGGTATCCTCACCATTGGTGCAAACGGCGGCCCGTCATCGCATACGTTCTTCAACGACGTGAGAGTGCTTATTGCTGGTCCTGCCGCTGGCTTCGACTATGCCAGTGCTTACGAAGAAGTTGTTCTCGGCGTGGGCGAGACAGTGGCTAAACCGACCAAGGTCGTGGCTGTCGAACTCTACGACCTCAACGGACGTCGTATCCTCTCTGCTCGTAAGGGTGTTGTCATCGTCAAGAAATACATGAGCGACGGCACTGTGAAAGTTGAGAAGGTAATCAAGAAATAATAATTCTATTCCTTGAATAAATCAGGGCGAGTGCGTGTGGTGATCATACGTGCTCGCCTTTTCTTTTGTCACAAATGATTGCTTGCTCGAAATATGTCTGATGATGTGATACATCAGAAAAAGATTACGAAACATTATGTCGGGGACGTTTCTTGCTTATTTCTTAATTTTGCACCATCATTTCAATGTCCGACAATCTTCTTAAACATTCATTATAATGAGAAAAAACTTACGCTATTTCTTGTTGTTGGCTTTGATGCTGACATTGGCAAGTGGGACGATGGCGCAGTCACGCAGACCCATCGACTCCAAGCATCCCTTGTGGCTTATCCATGTTGATGTGTGGAACAAAGCCGACCCGCAGAAAATCATCAATCTCATCCCCGACGACATCAAGCCTTACGTTTGTATGAATCTTTCGCTGTCGTGCCAGTATGACACCGAAAAGAATGTCTATAAAATGCCGCAAAACGCCGTGCGCACATATAAGTCGTGGGCTACGGTTTGCCAGCAAAACGGACTTTGGTTTACCTGCCAGCCTGCCAGTGGCGGACATACGCATATTCAGGACGACGACTTGGAGACTTTTGAGTATTTCTACAAGCGTTACCCCAATTTCTTGGGATGGAACTATGCCGAGCAATTTTGGGGGTTTGACGAGCCTAACGACAGAAGTTCGAGCACGCAGGCTTCGCGCATCGCTCTCTTTGCCAAATTGGTGCCCATGGCGCACAAATATGGGGGCTTCCTCACCGTGTCGTTCTGTGGAAACATTTGGTCGCATGCTCTCAATCCCATGGGGATGATGAAGCGTGACAAAAATCTCCTCGCTGCATGTAAACAATATCCCGAGGCCATCCTGTGGCTTTACAAATATACGACATCATCGTGTTTCTACAACAATGAGAGTGTCACCTTCGGACCTTTTATCTCTGGTTTGGCAGCCAACTATGGCGTACGCTACGACAACTGTGGATGGAACGGGGCCTTGACTTCTTTGCTCGGCGAAAACCATGGCAAGAAATATCCTGTGGCGGCGGGCATCGGTACGGTGATGGAGCAGACGGCGGTCAATGGTGGCGCTGTTTGGGACGGACCGGAACTTATCTGGACGGAGGATTTCCAGAATATCAGCAATTCCACCGTCGAGGGATTCACACGCCGTAACTGGGGGACATTCTCTGGGTTCAGAAACGCTTGGCTCGACATGTTCCACAAAATCATCGATGGCACCATTTACATCCCATCGCGACAGGAGGTGATTGACAGGACGAAAATCGTGGTCGTCAACGATGTCAATAGTGGCAATGACGAACAGAAATATGCCGCTTGGGGCGACCTCTACGACGGTATTTACAAGCAGAGTGACCCGTTCAACCGTGGAAACGGGCAGTGGATGGATAATTTCTGCTATTTCAAGAAAACGGGGCGTTATGCTGCCATTCCATTGGTCATCGGTCTCTACGACGATGCGGCTAAGTCGATTCCCGTACAGGTGAAAAAGTCGATATACAACTCTCGTTGGTCTTCTCAGTCTAAAAAAGTGGCTGATTTCAATGCGCAATATCCCGAAGTGAGTGTTGGGGATATGTATGTGTCGAGGATGGGCAATCAGTTGGTCACCTATACTCCATATACGTATTTGAATGCACGCAAGACTTCGTATGCTGGCATACCTTTGCTCTATAACACTTGCGACAGCCTCTTGCTCACATGGGGAAAACTGAGCAGCGGTTTGGTGAGGGAGCATGCCGACCATATCGATTTCTACCTCAATAATTACCGCAACGACACAATAGCACAAGTGCTTGACAAAATCGTGGTAAAGGGTGTCACCTCTCAGCCTTCATACAAGATGGAGAAGAGGGTGCAGGCTTCTGCCAGTGCCACGGCTTCCTACGATGCCGAGACTGGTGTCTTTACCTTGGAGGTGAAGCACAACGGACCGGTGGACGTGAAGGTGAACTGTACTGGTGCTGCTACCGACAGACTGACGGATGAACTCAGCCAGACGCCGCTGTCGCTCGACTTGCCTAAACAGCCCGAAGAGTATTTCGGCGAGGTGATTATCGAGGCAGAGGACATGGATTTCAAAAACATCAAGAGTTGTGTCACCGATCCTTATGGATGGTATCCTTCTGTTCGTGGACATGCTGGAAATGGCTTTGCCGACATGGGGTCCAACACGTCGGGTGCTTTGCGTCACAGGCTCGATGTCAAGCATCCTGGCGATTATACCATCGCTATCCGTTATACGTCGGCACAGCGTAGCGGGAACCTTTCGGTTTCTGTTAACGGCGAGAAGACGACAGTGACCTGCGAACGGACTGCGACGAATGAATGGAGAAAGGTGAAATGCAATGCTACACTGAAAGAAGGACTCAATGAATTGATTATTACCAATATTGGTGGGGCTGCCATGTATATCGACCAAGTTGTTTACATACCGGCCGGCACAGAGGAGGAGCAGTTTGGAATTACTGTCCGACAAGTGGAGCATGGTACAGTGGTGGCTGACGTGGAAATGGCTGTCGAGGGGCAGAAGGTGACGCTGACGGCCACTCCCGATGAAGGATATGCGCTTCAGGGATGGAATGTCATTCATGGCAATGTGGTCATCGGCGAGGATGGAAGTTTCATCATGCCTGACGACAACGTGACCGTCGAGCCTATTTTTGCCGACATGACTGCTGTTTATGCACTCGATTTCACGGGTGTGCTCAATGGGAATATGCCCGAAGGATGGCGTGCGGTGCAGGAGGACAATGGCGTACATGAATATCCCAACAACTATAGTTCGGGAGCACGTACTTTCTCTGGCTTCACTGGCTATCAGGGAAAAGGTCTTTATTGGAGGGTTGGAAGTTGCGAATATGGGCGGCAGGCTGCCTATCCGCTGACGCTGGAACCGGGTGCCTATGTCCTTTCGTTTGCCAATGCTGCTTGGAAGGAGAAACCGCAATACAAGGTCAGCATACTGAAGGCGGACAACAACGTGGTCGTGGCTACTACCGAATATTTCGATGCCACACCCAATGCCAATGGAAATAATTCGGCCAACCTTTCTACGGCGGTGTTGAGACAACTGCCTTTCGAGGTGGCTCAAAAAGGCAATTATGTCGTTAGTTTCGCCAACAATGGGTCGGGATTCTCGGAATTTTTGCTCTTGGAATGCCGTGTCAACACCGACCCCGCGGCTGGCATACAAACTGTCGTGCAGGGCAACTCGCTCACTGCTGGCATCTATTCACCCATGGGTGTCAAGATTCCAAAATTGCAACGTGGACTGAACATCGTCGTTACCTTGGATGGAAAGACGAGAAAAGTCATGGTGAAATAATTTTCTTCATACATAGATAAGTCTTGGCTGGGGTGCTTTCCATGGTGCCCTGGCCTTTTTGTTGGAATGAACGAATGGTCGTTTGGGATTTGAAGTGACATTCTTTCCTCGATACATGGTGGCGAAACAGTGCCCAATAAGTGAATTTTTTCAAAAAATGTGACCTTTTGTTGAAAACTGAGTTTTTTTCGTTATCTTTGCCTCAATTTTAAATCTACCGCTATAAATTTGCTTTAATATGATGATCGACCAAATTATTGAATTCAACAAGAATTTCGTGGCGCAGAAAGGCTACGAGAAATACCTGACCGACAAGTATCCCGACAAAAAATTGGCTGTGTTGTCGTGCATGGATACGCGGCTGACGGAGTTGTTGCCAGCGGCACTCGGACTGAAAAACGGGGATGCCAAGATTGTCAAGAATGCGGGCGGATTGGTCATCTCTGCTTTCGACTCGGCGATGCGCAGTCTCATCGTTGCCATTTATGAGTTGGGGGTCGAGGAAATCATGGTGGTGGCTCATTCTAATTGTGGGGCTTGCCACATGAGTTATGAGCATTTTCATGATGAGATGATTGCTCGTGGGGTGACGGATGAAACACTCGACACCATCCGCAAGTGTGGAATCGACCTGAACACTTGGCTCGAAGGATTCAAGGACACGCCTGAGTCGGTTAGGTCCACTGTCAAGACCATCAAGACGCATCCGCTCGTCCCTTGCGACGTGACGGTGCGGGGATTCATCATTGATTCAGAGACAGGCGAACTGGAGGAGATTAGATGATGGATGGCTTCCGTGAAATGAGGCGAGGGCGCCAGATTCTTTCTGACGAGGAGAGTGTTGCTATCTTGCGAAAGGCGACTTCCGGCACTTTGGCATTGATGGGCGACAACGGTTACCCGTACGCCGTCCCTATCAGTTTTGTTTATGACAACGGGAAAATCTATTTCCACAGTGCGAAGAGTGGTCATAAGGTGGATGCCATCAGGCGTTGCGACAAGGCTTCTTTTTGCGTCATTGAGCAGGATGATGTCAAGCCTGAACGATATACCACGTTTTATCGTAGCGTGATAGCCTTTGGCCGCATACACATCATCGAAGATGAGGTGGAGAAATTGGCGGCGGCTCGTTTGTTGGGCGATAGGTATTACCCCAATCACGAGGATAGTTTGCAAAAGGAATTGGAAAAAGGTCTCTCTCGAATGATTGCCATCCGCTTCGACATCGAGTTCCTCACAGGCAAAGAGGCCCTCGAACTGAAAAGGACCCACACCGATACTAATGCCTCATAATATCCTTCTCTCGCCCTTCCGTCCCCTCGTCCTCTTGTCGTCTCGTCCCCTCGTCGTCTCGAAATATCGTTATATCGATATATCGACATCTCGA